>CACYDT010000169.1 GCA_902773295.1 uncultured Veillonellaceae bacterium
CATATTGTATGCAGATACGAAAGCAACCTCGGCGGCGTTAGGAATCAACGGCTCTCCCTCGGCGTGGCTGTAATCGCGGTTGATATCCCAATCTTGCCAGTTGTTTCCCCGGATGTAAGAAACAGACTTCCTATCCCAGTTGTAGCGGAAACGCAGGAGGAAGGACTCGCCCATCCTGTAAGGTCCGCCTACATATGTGTCATGTTGCCGCCAGTATTCATCGGAGAATGTAACGGTCACCAAAGAAATGGCGATCTGGTAGTTGGGTGGCGCATACTGCTCCACCGCTACCGATGACCTGTCGGCATAGCGTCCCACGCCCATGCCGCCATCCACCAGCACCAAATTACCGTTGTCCAATGTTGCAGGGTATGGATTGGCAAAGGCTATCGCAGACAGTAATAGGATTGCCACAGTCAATACAGTGATTTTTATACGGCTCAACAAGGTGTACCCCCTTCTGTTACCGTTTATTGCTCTCGTTTCCTTCATCACAAAAGTAAGCCTCCCAAGTCAATATTTATCTAACCTTATGATTTTCGCCATCTGATAGTCGTAATCCTCTTTTTGAAGCGAAATTATATATATTGGCAGGAAATCACGAATGAAATGACGAATATGTGTGGTAATAAAGTAAAAGGATGTGGTGCGCATGGGCGCAATCGATGCGGAAACTAAGACATACCTCTCTGACAGAAAACGTTTTGCTGATGCTTTTAACTTTTCTGTCTATGGCGGCGATGAGGTGATACAGGCAGATGACCTCAAAGAATTGGACACTACCGCCATCGCAATGCCATATGGGGCTGATGCCAAAGTAGCCGTCCAGAAATATCGTGATTTGCTGAAACTGTATACGGCAATGCAGGACGGGCGGGCGATTTACCTGGTGTTGGGGTTGGAAGTGCGGGCACTTGTCCACTATGCCATGCCCGTTCGTGGGATGCTCTACGATGCCTTAAACTATGCTCGCCAAGTAACCGAGGCTGCGGCTTCCTACCGCAAGGAAAGGGAAAATGAGGATACGACTGCAAAGACCGGTCTGACGCAGGAAGAGTATCTTTCGGGCTTCCGCAAGGATGATAGGCTAATCCCCGTCATTACGCTGACACTTTGCTTGAGTGCCGAGCCATGGGACGGGCCTAAAAGCATTCACGAGATGTTGGCGATGGAAGATAAACGGTTGCTCCGATTCGTGCAGGACTACAAACTGAATCTTCTCACCCCTGCCGATATCGCTGAGGAAGACTTCGCCAAGTTCCGTACCGGACTTGGTGCTGTCATGCAGTTTGTCAAGCACAAAAGCGACAAAGATGTAAGCTGGATGGAAGGGAACAAGCGATTCGAGCAGATGGACTGGGACACAGCCAGCCTTATCAAGACGGTCACTGGAGCGAACATTCAAATCGAGAAAGGAGAGTCGGTCAATATGTGGGCAGCTTGGGAAAACGGTATAAATCAAGCAAGGAACGATGGATATACCAATGGCAGGAACGATGGGTACGCTGATGGCAGAGAATCCACAATGGTCAGCAACATCAAAAACCTGATGGAAACCTCTGGCTGGGATGCACGGCAAACCATGGATGCCTTGAAAATCCCTGCCAACGAACAGGAAAAATATGCCAAACAGCTATGAATCACGAGAGCCGCTCTTCCAAAACAACGGGGAGCGGCTCTTTTTGCGTCACTGCATAGTGAATTATCACTGCACCCAACTATCCAACGATTACTTTTGGCTGGGTGCATCCATTTGCACCCGGGTGCGCCCGGATGCACCCAATTTTGCACCCACCCTACTCAAATTAGCCGACACCTTGTCATTTTATGCTACGATGCCTTGCGCTCCTAAAAAGCAAAATCCCCGAAGCCCCTTGTAGTAAGGGATTTCGAGGACTGCACCCAAAGGTGCGATTGTATCAAATACCGAGTTTTGATATTCCGGATATACTTCGAATTACAGGAAGGATTTTAGGATATTACGGCGAATATTAAAAAAGTTAAGGTAATTATTTTCGTCCGGAGGTGATGTTGTTGGGAAAACAGCCAAGAAAAAGCATCCAGACTGCTTTCCTTCTGAACGTTGTTCTTCTCATCAGTATACTCATGTCCGTCCAGGCTGCCCTGAATGCCATCCAGATAAAAAACAGACTGGAAGAACAGGTCCATGAAACCTTAAAGGCACGCTCAGAAGAAATCGCCGGGGAACTGAACCAAAGACTTCTGCAAGTAGGGCAAAAAACCTTTGGCTTGGCACTCGCCGTATCCAATATGTCCTCCAATGACATTGATGCCATGTACCGCATAACCGATGGCTTCATCCTGTCCGATTCCCTGATTATCGGCGGCGGCATCTGGTTCGAGCCATACGTCTATCAAAAGGATCTCAAATATTTCGGTCCCTATCGGCAGCGCACCGACAACAATTCCATTGAACTCTCCATGGTCTACAGCAATGAGGAATATGATTACTTCCGCTATACTTGGTACCAGAACGCCATGCATCATCCCGGATGTATTGTCTGGACCGGACCGTTCCTGGATGAGGTCACAGACACCATGATGCTTTCTAGTGCCTGCACCATCCGGAAAAATGGCACCGATGACGGATGCATCACCATCGACATCGGATTGAAGGAACTGATTGACTATATCCAGCAAATACACATCGGAAAGAACGGCTATGCCATGCTGGTCAATGAAAAAGGGATATGCCTGGCACACAGGGACGATCCCAACAACTTCTGCCAGAAAATCTCACAGAAGGGGAATCCGCTCTATAAGGAGATCAACAGAAAAATCATCAATGCAACGCAGGTTTCCCTCCTCGAGGAAAAAATTGACGGAACCAAAACGTACATCATGGTATCCCCTCTCTGCATCAATAATCTAAAGCTTGTTCTGGTCGCCCCCAAGTCCGACTACATGGACGGCTTCTGGCATTCCCTTCTCCTGAGTGCTGTCATGATGCTCCTTGTCATGTGCCTCCTGTGCATTGCCATCCACACCGTATTCAAGCACAGGATTGGCGAACCCATACGAAGACTCATGGACACAGCCGACCGGATTGCCCGTGGCGGAATGGCAGAGTTCCACACTTCCTCGGAAGACGAGTTCAGCCATCTGTCCGGCTCCATCCAGAAAATGGCAAAAACCCTCAGCCATCGGAACAAAATGCTCGTGGATCAGTTCCACCTTCTCGAGAAGAAGAACCGCCAGCTGGAAACCGCCCTGCAGAATGTAGAAAGCATGCGAATGTCGCGGGACATCTACAAACTTGAGTCGGAAACAGACACGCTCACGGGGCTTCTCAACAAGACCACCACCGAGCGTTTTTCCTGCGAGTGCCTGACCCAGCTCCTGCCCGGCAAACTCGCTGCGCTCTTCGTGCTGGATCTGGACCATTTCAAGGAGGCCAATGACACCTATGGCCACCAGTATGGCGATGCCATCCTGCAGGCCTTCGCCAATGAACTGCGAAATGGCTTCCGCCCCGACGACATCATCGGTAGATTCGGCGGGGATGAGTTCAGCGTCATGATCTCGGGGCTTCCCGACCGCGCTATTGCCGAAGGGAAAGCGAGATACATCCTGGATGCCGCCCGTCAGCTGGAAGTGGAAGGCAGGAACGCCGGCATTACCGTGAGCATCGGCCTCGCCCTTGCCCCCTGTCATGGCACCACCTATGAGGAACTCTTCCAGAATGCCGACGATGCCCTCTACCACACAAAAAAGAATGGGCGCAACGGGTATACCTTTTTCGGGGAGGATACGGTTCATTTATAAAAAAGATCAAAAAGGAAGCCACCGTGGCATGCGGTGGCTTCCTTTTATGATTTTTATACTCGCGAGCAATGAAATTTTCCTCTCGCTACAAATCGTCCGCTCTCTAGTATACTTCTTATGCTTTTTACTTCAGCATGGCAAGCATCGTGCCCGCCGCAACAGCGGTACCGATGACGCCTGCAACGTTGGGGCCCATGGCGTGCATGAGCAGGTAGTTGCCCGGCTTCGACTTCATGCCCACCATCTGGCTGACGCGGGCTGCCATAGGAACAGCGGAAACGCCTGCAGAACCGATGAGAGGATTGATCTTGCCGCCGGAAACCTTCGACATGATCTTGCCGAGAAGCAAGCCGCCCGCCGTGCCGCCGATGAAGGCAACAAGCCCCAGAACGATGATGAGAAGGGTCTGGGGAACGAGGAAGTCCTTGGCGGACATGGTCATGCCCGTGCCCGTGGCAAGGAAAATCGTGACCATATTGCAAAGAGCGTTCTGGGCCGTATCGGAAAGACGATCCATGACGCCGGACTCACGGAAGAGGTTGCCCAGCATGAGGCAGCCGAGAAGCGCTGCAATGGAAGGCAGGAGCAAGCTGATGAAGATGGTTGCCACAATGGGGAATACCACGCGCTCGAACCGCGTCACAGGACGAAGCTGCTCCATGGCAATCTCCCGCTCCTTCTGAGAAGTCAGGAGCATCATGACCGGCGGCTGGATCAGCGGAACCAGGGACATGTAGGAATAGGCTGCCACGGCAATCGCGCCGAGAAGATGCGGAGCGAGCTTGATGGAAAGATAAATGGAAGTCGGGCCGTCCGCGCCGCCGATGATGCCGATAGCAGCAGCCTCCTGGACAGTGAAGCCCATAATCATGGCACCGGCCAGCGCGACGAACACGCCAATCTGGGCGGCAGCGCCCAAAAGAAGCGTATAGGGACGTGCCAGAAGCGGCCCGAAGTCCGTCATGGCACCGATGCCCAGGAAGATGAGGGGCGGGAAAATCTCGTTGGCAATCCCGTAATGGATTGCCAGCATAACACCCATTTCATCAAAAAATCCTGTGCAAGGGAGATTGGCAAGGACACAGCCGAAAGCAATCGGCCCCAAAAGAAGCGGCTCGAATTCCTTGACAATTGCCAGATACAAAAGAATGAGACCCACGAGAATCATGATGCCGTTGCCAGGGGTAAATGCAGCAAATCCGCTATCGTTCCAAACAGATTGCAGAGATACAACAAATGCGTTAATAAATTCCATCCTTTTTCCTCCTCTCCATCAAACGCTGTGGATGCCGTGCATGCGGCCGGACTGCTTCCAGCCTTCGCGATTCACCGGACGGATGGAGCGAATCTGCCCGGAAGCGCCGCAGGATGCCACTGCCGCAGCAATGGCCGCCACTACCTCTGACGGGATTCCCTCTTCCTCTACCGGAGGAGCAGGCGCAGGCGCCGGAACCGGAGCCGGGGCAAGCTTTGCCACAGGCTTCGCAGGTTCCTCCTTTGGTTTCGTAGGATCCACCAGATGGATCAGCTTGATCATGTACATCAAAGCCACCAGGACGATGAACACCACCGTCATGTTGATGAGCATGATGATCAATGGATTCGTTGTTACCGGATGTCCCATAAAATCACCTCATAACCATAAAATATAAACACAAGATTTATTATAACGCCAATCGATAGATTTTGCCATAGGCAAAATCTATCGATTGGCATTTTAGGAACTGCTCCCGCCCGCAAGCCGCTGCAGCTTTTGCAAGTAAAGCCTGCGAAAGGCGGGATATTCCCCCATCCCCTTCATGGAAAGGCGCAGGGAAAAGCCCTCCTTTTCCAGCCGGGACTTCCATGAGGACGGCGCACCTCCTGCCATGTCCTCTGTCACATGCATGCCACCGGAAAACAGCAGGGGAGCCAGGAGAATTTTCCTCGCATGCCTTTGGGAAAGACGCTCCAGCACCATGGGAAAATCGGGAGTATCCGCCTCTTCCAAAACCCCGATATGCAGGGGAAGTTTTCTCACATCCGCCCGTTCCTGCAACAGTTCATATACCGGATTGTGACGATGGGGGGAGCCATGTCCCAGAAGAACCACTTCCTCCCCTTTCTCCGGGCCCAGAACATCCCATATCGCATGCAAGCCTTCGGCGTAGTCATCCCGGCTGCCCCCTTCCCCTGCATGGAAGAACAAAGGTTCTCCCAGCAGGAGCTTTGGGAAATTTTCCCGGCAGTTCCGGACAGGAGACAGAATCTTGTTGCTGTACTCCTCCCCCGCCGTCAGATGAGCCGGCTGGACAAGAACCTGCTCATAGCAGCCTTTTCCTGCCAGCTCTTCCAGGCATTCCTCCAAAGAGGGAATGTCCACTCCATCCCGACGCAAGCGCTTCCGCAGAAAGGCAGAAGTATATGCCTGGAAGAGATCCTGCCCCGGAAACGCTCGGCGGATATCCTCCGCCAATGCCTCCAGAGAGTTCTTCCTTGCTTCTTTCTCCGCTACGCCGAAGCTCACAAGAATGATTGCCTGCTTCATCAGCCCTGTTCCTTCTGTATGACATCAGCAATGCGGTTGCAGATATCATCCAGCTGTGCCTGGTCAGGCCCCTCTGCCATCACGCGAATCAGAGGCTCCGTTCCGGATGGCCTCACGAGGATGCGGCCATTTTCCCCAAGTTCTTTTTCCCCTGAGGCAATAGCAGACCGGATGGCTTCATTTTCCTCCCAGCCATCCTTTGTCGCCACCCTGACATTGACCAGAAGCTGGGGGTACGTTGTCATGAGCGCCGTAAGCTCAGAGGCCTTCTTCCCGCTGCGCTTGAGAGAGGAAAGCACCTGAAGCGCCGTGAGGAGCCCGTCCCCCGTCGTGCTGTAATCCGTAAAGATGATATGCCCTGACTGCTCACCGCCGATGCAATATCCATTGGCCAGCATATTCTCCAGCACATACCTGTCCCCTACCTTCGTGATCTCTGCCCGGATGCCTGCCTTTTTGAGAGCCTGATGGAAGCCAATATTCGCCATGACCGTCGTCACTACCGTATTGTCTTTCAGTTTCCCTTCCTTCATCATCTCCATGGCACACATGACAAGGATATGATCCCCGTCAATGACCTGCCCCTTCTCATCCACGCAGAGGCAGCGATCCGCATCCCCGTCATGGGCAATGCCGAAATCCGCATGGTTTTCCAGCACGGCTTTCTGCAAAGACTCCAGATGCGTAGAGCCGCACCGGTCATTGATGTTCACTCCGTTGGGCAGGGCATGGATGACTTTGAGCCTCGCGCCGAGACGGCGAAGCACTTTGGGCATGGCTTCATAGGCCGCACCGTTGGCGCAGTCCAGGACAATCTTCATATCGTCGAAACGTGCCTCGCAAGTAGTGCAGAGAAAGTCGATGTACTGATTCAAAAGATCGTTGCGATACTCGATATGACCGATTTTCTCTCCCTGCGGGCGATCCATATCATCTGTTTCCTCCAAACGGCGCACAATGGCTTCCAGCTCATCCTCCACCGCATCCGGAAGCTTGTACCCATCTCCGCCGAAGAACTTGATGCCATTGTCCTGAAAGGGATTATGGGAAGCGGAAATGACAATGCCCGCCTGAGCCTTGAATTTTCTGGCCAGGTAAGCAACCGCCGGTGTGGGGATGATGCCGATGATGACCGCCACGCCACCTGCGGAACAGATTCCTGCCGCCAGGGATGCCTCAAAGAGCTGGCCGGAAATACGCGTATCCCTGCCGATGAGAATGACCGGCTGCTTCTCCTTCTCCTTGCCGAAATAAAGCGTTGCCGCCCTGCCCAAACGATAGGCAAGCTCCGGCATCAATGTTGCATTTGCCTCGCCTCGCACGCCATCGGTTCCGAATAACCTGGACATAAAAAATTCCTCCTAAACTCCGTGATTTATTCATTTTCCTCAGAATTGACAACATACTGTCTCAAAAATGCCTCTGCCGCCTTGATTCCATCCACAGCCGAACTCATGATGCCTCCCGCATAGCCGGCACCCTCGCCGATGGGATAAAGTCCTTCCAAGTTCTCCGACTGGAAGCTGTCTTTCTTCCTGCAAATGCGGCAGGGCGCAGAAGATCTTGTCTCCACGCCGGTCATAACGACATCCCTTGCGGCAAAGCCGGGAATCTTCCGATCAAAATGCGGAAGTGCCTCCGCTAATGTATCCGTAACGAAATGCGGCAGGCATTTCCGAAGGTCTGCAGGATGAACTCCGGGCCGATAGGTCGGCGGGACGAGGAATTGCATCGAGCCTGTCCTGCCTTCCAGGAAATCTCCCACGGTCTGCACAGGCGCCCGATACCCTCCTCCGGCCATCGAAAAGGCTGCGGATTCGCATTCCTGCTGGAAGTCCATTCCCGCCAGGACGCTGCTGCCGAAATCACGGGGACCTACCGTGACGAGAACGGCGGAATTGGCAATCCCCGAGTCCCTCCGATAGTTGCTCATGCCATTGACAGCCACACGCCCTTCTTCCGAGGCTGCCGCTACCACCTGCCCTCCCGGGCACATGCAAAAGGTATAAACTCCCCTTCCATTCCGGAGATCCTTGAAGGTCAACGCATAGTCTGCTGCCGGAAGCCCGAACGATCCGGCATCCTCCCCATATTGTGCCCGATCGATGAACTCCTGCGGATGCTCGATGCGGACTCCCACAGCAAAAGGTTTCGGCTCCATGCGTATCCCTTGTTCCGCAAGCATTCTGTAAGTATCCCGCGCGGAATGCCCGATTCCCATAAATACCGTTTCTGCCGCTATCCGCTCCTCATCGTTCACAAGGATATGAGCCAGTCTCCCATCCTTGTCCGCTTCGATGCCTGTCATCTGTGCCTCAAAACGAACCTCACCGCCAAGGCGGATGATTTCCCTGCGGATATTTCGCACAATGCCACGCAGGAGGTCTGTGCCAATATGCGGTTTCTGCAGGTAACGGATCTCCTCCGGTGCCCCTGCCGCAAGGAAAGCTTCCAGAACATCCTGCATGTGCGGGTCGCTGCTCCTGGCTGTAAGCTTGCCATCGGAAAAGGTTCCCGCACCGCCCTCGCCGAACTGCACATTGGAACGCACATCCAAACTGCCCGTTTCCCAGAACCGGAGAACCTTCTCATGCCGACGATCCACATCACAGCCGCGCTCCAGAACCAACGGATCCCATCCGGCGCGCGCCAGTGTCAGCGCGGCAAACATGCCCGCAGGCCCGAAACCGACAACCACGGGCCGCAAAGCATCTCCCCGCGGCCGGAAATGCACCGGTACATGCGCCTTCTCTACGGATTGGCTGATATTCCTGTCCTTCCGGAATTTCGCGAGCAGCTTTTTCTCAGAAACAGCTACCACGGCATCCAGGACATAGACAAACTGCACCGGTGCCCCATGATACCTCCGTGCATCCAATGCCTTGCGCACAATTACCACCTCAAGCACGGCTTGAGGTGGCAAATCCAGACGTTTCGCCGCCAAAGAAGGAAGTGGGGTCTCATCGCGAATAGGTACAGCAAAGTTCGATATGCGAATCACTCTTTTATCTCTCCTCCAGCGTCACTTTTTCTTGTTGATTACAATATTAACACTTGCTTCCGAGTTTGTCACGGTAATTCCCTCCGGAACAACCAAATTCACCGGGACAGTAAATGTCTTGACCTTGTCCTTGAGGGAAATCTTTTCCGTTTCTATGGTATGGATGCTGCCAATGAGTTTTTCATCACCGGCAATTTCGATGTTTGACGGTGATGCCCGTACAGCATCGACAACATATCCCGCAGGCAGGTCATTTTCCAGCATGGGTTTCACGGAAACCACGCTTTTGCTCAATCCTCTGGCCAGCAGGACATGCACCTCCGTCGCGAAAGGAACGACACGCACTTCCGGGATCTCATGCCCATCCTCATCAATCGCGGAAAGGGGCACCTGCAAATCAAAATCGCTGTCATTTCCTGTAAGCCCCACATATCCGATGACACGGGAAACCCCATCCACCGCAGACTTGGGACCGATGACGGTCACAGCCCTGTAATCCTGGTTGATTTCCGCAATGGTCGTATTGGGAGCCGTAGAGCCTGTCACAATCAGATCTACACGGATTTGCTTCTCCACATAGGGATCCAGGTAGACATCGACGTTTTCCGGCATCACTTCCAGCAGCTCAAAGCCCTGCGGCATCTGCACCTGGAGCGGCACATTGGAACTCCCGCCCCCAAGCCCCGAAAGATCCACTCTTGCCTTGAAATCCCCGGAACCTATATTCACAAAATAAGAACGCTGCGCACGCACCTTGACTTTCGCCGATTCCGTTCCCTGCGTGATCTTGTATCCCCTTGGATGATTTTCCAGAGAAATCGGGAGGATGTATTCTTTGTCTACGGTAGGGTTCTGCCCGTCCATGACCATGACCCACAGGACCACCGCTATGACCAGCGCCATGAGCTTCGCCGTGAAATTGCGGTGAACCATGTTCTTCATGCGATTCATCATTTCTTCTCACGCCTCCAGTCCCGGAGCTGTTTCAAGAAGCTGGTCTCCTGCTTTGAAAACGCCGGCTTGAGCCTTTCGCGCAGCATGTCCAGTGTCAGATGGCGATAGATGTACCCATTCTCTGCAACGGAAACGGTACCCGTCTCTTCGCTGACCACGAGCACAAGGGCATCGCATTGCTCGGAAAGGCCGATGGCCGCCCGATGACGCGTTCCAAGTTCCGTGGACAATGTCCTGTTTTCCGTCAGGGGCAGAAGGCACCCTGCCGCAATAAGGCGCTTGCCCCGAATGATTCCTGCGCCGTCATGCAACGGCGTATTGACAATAAATACATTGAGCAGAAAATCTGCGGTAATAAGTCCGTCAATCTGGATGCCGGTGGCACTGATGTCATTGAGACGCGTTTCCCGCTCAATGACCAAAAGCGCGCCCGTCTTTGTTGCGGACAGCGTCTTGACAGCCTTCACCAGTTCATTGACAACAGAGCGCGCCTCATCATCGTCCAGGAACACCGATGCCCGAAAAAAATGTCCATGCCCAAGATGCTCCAAGGCCCGGCGCAGTTCCGGCTGGAACACGATTGGCAATGCGACAAACAGGAATGTCACAGTTTTCTGCAGGAGCCACGATATCACATGCAGCTCCAGAAGATTGCACACCACCGTGAGCACCAGAAGAACCAGAAGCCCCTTTACAAGAGAGATGGCTCTTGTATTCTGCAACATTTCATAAATTTTGTAAAGAATGATAGCTACAATGAAGATGTCAAAAATATCCAAAAAGGTTATGGTCGCCAGAATGCCATGGATATGTGCAGGGATATGGATATTGAAATCAATCGGCATAGGCAAAACTCCTCAAAATCCTTAAAATACCAATATATTGCTATTCTCCTTCATTTCCTGAAAATCCTTGTTCCTGCCCAATTTTATTTGGAAAATCGAAAGAATCCCCGAAATCATACTGATTTCGGGGACAAAATTTCTCACTTGATCTTGCGGATCCAGCCTTCCGGCCCTTCCAGAAGACCAAGCTGTATTCCGGTCAGTGTATCATAGAGCTTCTGCATGACAGGCCCCATCTTCTCCATGCCGCTGGGAAGGAGTATCTCCCTTCCATGATCGACGATCCTGCCCACGGGAGAGATGACGGCTGCGGTCCCGCAAAGCCCGCACTCGGCAAAATCCCCGAGCTCGGAGAGGGCAACCCTGCGCTCCGAAACCTTGAGACCAAGCCGGTGCTCCGCCAAGTATACCAAGGAACGACGCGTGATGGAAGGAAGAATGGAATCGGACTTCGGCGTCACAATCTCATTGTCCTTCGTAACAAAGATGAAGTTCGCGCCTCCTGTTTCCTCTATATAGGTGCGAGTCGCCGGATCCAGGAACATATTCTCGTCGAAGCCGTTGGCATGGGCTGTCACATAAGCATGGAGGCTCATGGCGTAGTTGAGGCCGGCCTTGATATGCCCTGTCCCGCGAGGAGCTGCACGATCGAAATCGCTGACGCAGAGAGTGATGGGCTTTGCGCCCCCCTTGAAATACGGCCCCACCGGCGTGCCGAACAGGCGGAACTGGTACTCCTTCGCAGGCTTCACGCCAATCACGATGCCGGTCGCAAACATGTAGGGACGCAGATAGAGAGAGGCTCCCGTGCCGTATGGAGGAACCCAGTCGGCATTCGCGGAAACCACGGCATCCACAGCCTCCAGGAACCTTTCCTTCGGGAAGGGAGGCATTTCCAGACGCTTCGCGGAATCTACCATGCGCTCCGCATTGAGGTCGGGACGGAAGGCCACAATGCTGCCATCCTTTGTGGTATAAGCCTTGAGTCCCTCAAACACCTCCTGGCAATACTGGAGAATTCCGGCACATTCATTCAGGACAACGGTAGCATCCTCTGTAAGCGTTCCGTCTCCCCATTTGCCATCTTTATAATCTGCCACATAACGCTGCGGCGTCTGGCGATAACTGAAATCAATATTGGTCCAGTCCAAATTTGCCTTGCCCATAAATCGCACCCCTCTCGGAATATTTACTTGCAACGTCTCTATTCTATTCCCCCGCCGAAGGAATGTCAAGGGCAGGATTGCATTGAGCGATGCGCCGGAGCGCTTCAGATATGAGCCTTACCTGCGGCTCCACTGTGGAAAGCACGAGCCTTTCCTCCGGTGTATGGATATTCTCGGTCGTGACACCAATGGACACGATATCCAGCCCCGGATTTTTCTGGAAATGCCAGCCGCATTCCAGTCCGGCATGGATGATTCCCACTTTCATGGGATGCCCGTTCTGCTGCCGGAAGATTTCCGTCATCAGTCTCACAAGCCTGCTTCCCTTGTTTTCCTTCCATGCGGGCGTTTTCGCATGGATGCGGACATCAAAGCCTGCCAATGCCGCCAAATCCTCTGCCGTGCGGCAGAACTCATGGATGCTCTGGTCAGAGGATGAACGCGGCATGCACTGGACAAGGACTTCGTCTCCTTCCGTCCGGGCAATGCCGATGTTCGCCGAGGTCTCCACAAGGCCGGGCACCGCCTGGCTCATGGCATAGACGCCGCTGTGCATGATTTGCAGAAGGCGGAGGAGTGCAAGCATGTCCTCTTCCTCCCAAACTCTCTTCGGCATTTCAACGGGAACCATCGATATCGAAATATCCTGCTCTGCATCACCGTATCTCCATCGGAAGTCCTGCGCCTGCTCCTCCAATACCCCTTGGATTCCGTCCTCCGGAAGATCCGTCACTATGACAGCTGCCGCGCTTGCCGGAATCGCATTTCGGGCCTTTCCTCCATCGAAGGATGCCATCTCGACAGCCCCCTTGCCGTGCAAAGCCCGGAGCACCCCGGCCAAGGTGCGGATGGCATTTCCGCGCCCCATGCCGATGCACTCCCCGGAATGGCCCCCTTTCAAGCCTTTGACTTCTATGCGGAACGCTTTTCCTGACATGGCTTTCCTCCGGCCCAATGTCCTGGAAAAATCCAGATGGACGCTCCCGGCACATCCCACAGTGATCTCGTCATAATCCTCCGAATCGCAGTTGATCAGGAACTTCGCATCCATCAGGTATTTCCTGTCAAGGTGAACCGCCCCGGTCATTCCCTGTTCCTCGTCCACGGTGAAAATCACCCGCAAAGGCCCATGATGCTGCAGCGTCTTCAACAGATACAGGGATATGGCCACGCCAATGCCGTCATCCGAGCCGAGGCTTGTTCCCTCCGCTTCCAGATATTTCTCTGTACGCCTTAACCGGATGGGATCCTTCCATGGATCGTAGTCATATCCCTCCTTTGCCACGCATACCATATCCATATGCCCCTGCAGAATAACCAGCGGCGCTCCCTCAAAGCCGGGAGAGGCCGGCTTGTCCGCAATGATATTGCACACTTCATCCTGCACGACCGTGCAGCCAAGCTCTTCGAGGTACCCTTTCAAAAAATCACTGACCGCTTTTTCGTGACAGGACATCCTCGGAATCACCGCCAGTCTGCCGAATTCCTTGAGAACCCCATCCAATATCCTTCCCATGCAAACCCCTCCAAACAAAAAAGCAAAGCAATCATCGACTACTTTGCTTCATCCATATAATATAACCATTCCGGGTGCCATGCCAACCTCACTCAGAAAACGCGGAAGTAATGGCATCCGACACATCAATGCCTTCCGGCACGTAGAGAACAATGTTCTGGGAGATACGGCGCGCATCGCCATCGGAAACATAGCATACGCCGTTGATGAAATCGCAGATGCGGCGCTGTTCTGCCAAATCCACTTTCTCATAATTCACAATGACAGCTTTCCTGTCCTTGAGGTCATCGGCAATGGGCGCCACCTGGTCAAACGCAGTGGGAACATATACCTGGATCTTGAGTTCCTGAATCTTCGTCGTATGAACTTTGAACTGGGAACGCGCAAGTTTTGCGCTGTCCTGCACTGGCGCATAGGCCATCCGTTCATACGCGGGGCGCTGCTCTTCTGCCGTCTCATAGGAAGAAGCTCCCCCATAACCTACGGTTCCTCCGTTGGCAACCTTGCGTTCAGCGACCTCCTCATCGCGTTCTGCCTGGCTTGCCTTCCGTTCCGCAGCCTCGACGACCTCCTCGACTTCATCTTCCACAGGAGGCATGATGAAATCCGTAACCTTCTTTAACCACTCCATACAATCTCGCCCTTCCAAACCATATCCCTTAGTTTATAAGTTCATTTTATAATTCACTGCTATCTATACTAACACATTTCAAAAAAAAAAGCAAAAGTCTCCACAAGAATTTCTTAAGATTTTTGTAGGACTTTTGCTTTATTTTTCAGCTAATTTTCATAATCTCATTTATTTCCGTGCATTTTTGGCTGCCCTGCCGCGAATGGTACGGTCAAGGATTGCCTTGCGCAAACGGATATTCCCGGGTGTCACCTCAACGAGCTCATCCTCGTTGATGTACTCCAAAGCCTGTTCCAGGCTCAGAATGCGGGGAGGCACAAGGCGGATCGCCTCATCCGAGGAAGATGTCCTCATATTCGACACATGCTTCTGCTTGCAGGGATTGATGTCAATGTCCATCTCACGGGAATTCTCTCCCACAATCATGCCCTCATAGACCTGCTGCCCGGGAGAAATGAACATCGTGCCGCGATCCTGCAGAGTATAGATCCCATAACCCGTCGTCTCGCCCTGCTCAAAGGCGACGAGAGATCCGCGGGAACGCCCGGGGATGTCCCCCTTATAGGGAACATAGCCATGGAACACGTGATTCATGATGCCATTGCCCTTCGTATTCGTGAGAAGCTCGGCACGGAAGCCGATAAGCCCGCGGGCCGGTATGGTGAACTGCATGCGCATGTAGCCGGAAACCTCCGTCATATTCTGGAGGTCTGCCTTGCGCGTGCCAAGAGACTCCATGACGGTGCCCATGTACTCCTGCGGAACCTCGATGGTGAGATTCTCAATGGGCTCGCATTTCTGACCGTTGATGGTCTTGTAGACAACTTCCGGTTTCCCGACCTGCAGCTCATATCCCTCGCGGCGCATCTGCTCAATGAGGATGGAAAGATGCAGCTCGCCGCGTCCCGAAACCTTGAAGACATCGGCAGAGTCCGTTTCCTCCACCCGCAGAGCGACATTCGTCTCCACTTCCTTGAAGAGACGGTCCCGAAGATGCCTGGATGTGACAAACTGCCCTTCCCGTCCGGCAAAGGGACTCGTGTTGACACCAAAGGTCATGGAAAGCGTCGGCTCGTCAATGTTGATGCTCGGAAGCGCTTCCGGGTTCTCCGCATCGGCCACCGTATACCCGATGCTTACATCTCCCAGGCCTGTGAGCGCCACAATCTCCCCGACTCCGGCCTCGGGCACCTCGACGCGATTGAGTCCCTGATAGACGAAAACCTTGCCGACCTTTGACTTGATTTCCTGGTCTCCATTGATGATAACGACATTCTGGTTGACCTTCACTTTGCCGCGGATGATGCGGCCAATGGCAACACGCCCCACATATTCATCGGCTTCCAGCGTCGTGACCATCATCTGCAGCGGGCCTTCCTCGTTGCCCTTCGGCGCGGGAATCTCCTTCACGATGGTCTCCATGAGCGCCTCAAGGTTATCCGCATCATCATCCATGTGATATTTGGCAATCCCATCCCTTGCCGTCGCATAGATGACGGGGAATTCCAGCTGATCGTCATCCGCATCCAGCTCGATGAAGAGCTCCAGGACTTCGTCATAAACATCATCCACCCGCTGATCCGGCCGGTCAATCTTGTTGATGACGACAATGGGCTTGAGTTTCTGCTCCAGTGCTTTTCGCAAAACGTATTTCGTCTGGGGCATGGGGCCTTCAAAAGCATCCACCAGAAGAAGCACGCCATCCACCATATTGAGGACGCGCTCCACCTCCCCACCGAAATCCGCGTGTCCCGGCGTATCGACAATATTGATTTTCGTCCCATTATAAAGAATGGATGTATTCTTCGACAGAATCGTAATCCCCCGCTCACGCTCAAGGTCACCGGAATCCATGACGCGTTCCTCTACCTGCTCATTCGAGCGAAATACATGGCTCTGCTTCAGCATCGCATCCACAAGGGTTGTCTTGCCGTGATCGACATGGGCAATGATTGCAATATTCCTCAGGTTTTCTTTCGTTGTCACTTAAACAGTTCCTCCCTACAAGAAAAGCCAGGAAACAGCCGTATCGCTATTCCCTGCCAGCTCCCAAACATCATGATTATATTATTATAGACTGTTTCTCTTGTCAAATGGTTTTTCCGAAGCGCACGGTTCACATCGCCAACATCTTCTATACTCGTGAGCAGGAAAATCTACCTGCCCACGGTATATGCAGAGACCGTAAAAGCGAGGCGAAGCTAGTCCTTTAGGGCTTTGCCTACGGCAAATTTCAACGGTCTCTAGTATATCTTTTGGTATAAGAAAGTTTCCGAAGAACCGTGGCAGAAACCATGCCAATGAGCCATCCCGTCGCTATTCCGCATCCGCCAAGGACAGGCAGATAAAACCAGAGAGCCGGGCTTTCCATGACCAGCACGGCAACCAGAAGCTGCCCGAAATTATGGAAAAATCCTCCGGCCATACTGATGCACGGGATGGAAAAGCCCTCCCGGTTCTTGAGCCAGACCATCGCGCCAAGGCTCAGAAGCCCCCCTCCCAAGCTGTAGAGGAAGACCGTCGGGCCGCCCCCCAATGCAGAAGCAATGCCGATCCTAAGGACCAGCATGCAAAAGACATCCTTTGCATACGGCAGGGAATACAGAGCAATCACCGTGACAAGATTTGCCAGCCCCAGCTTTGCCCCGGGCACAAAAAAAGGAACCGGCAGCATCCCTTCCAAAAGAAACATCGACAGGGACAATGTGACAAGAAGCGACAGACAGGCAAGACGGTAAACAGGAGACATGCAAGTTCGCCTTCTTTCCAAAAAGAAAAGTCAGGGTGCAGGCGCATCCCTGATCTCTATGAGCAATTTATGAGGAAGACAGGCAATCACATCCCCCGGATGCTTTGCCGTACCGGAACGCATGCATATGTGGTCGGGGCAGTCCGAATCTGTCACAGCTATGGCTCCCCCTTGCACCTGAACGGTATTGCGGCCTTGAGGCGTTTCCACAACAAAGGTCTCATCCCGGCCGGAGCCGAGGGGAATCTTGCGTTCCACAATCCCATCCACGCGAATGACCGCCCATGCACCCCCACGGTCTGCCGGACGGAAAAGCAGGGGAAGAAAACTCGCCAAAAGAAGGCCTGCAAGAAGCAGGATGCCTTTTTTTGCCGACATGAAAAAGCCCCCTTACATTTCCCATTGCAAATCGGACGCAGCCTTTCCTTCTCCCGACTCATCCAGTTCCATGGCAATCTCGTCGCAATTCGGGAACTTTGGGCATTCGATGCAGTCCTTCCAGACTTTATGCGGAAGCTCATTCTTTGTAATGGTTTTGAATCCCAGAGTCTGGAAAAAACCCGGCTTGTAGGTCAGTGTGAAAAAACGTTTCACGCCCAGGGCGCGCCCTTCCTGCAGGAGACGGCGGACAATCTCCGCTCCGATGCCCTGCCGGATCACCGCAGGGGAAACGGCCATGGTCCGCACCTCTGCCAGTTCCGCCCAGATGATGTGAAGGGCGCCGACGCCCACGACATTTCCTTCTTCGTTGACCGCTACAATCATATCCCGGATTGTTTCGTACAAGGTATTGCGGGAACGTGCCAACATAACGCCATCATTGGCATATTCGATAACGAGATCGTAAATATCCTCAATATCGTCAAACGTCGGTTTTCTATACTCCATCGCAATACACCTCTTGTAAGAATATGACAACTACGAGTCCTTTCCCGGGCATACTTCCCGCAAAGGACATTCCATGCATAGCGGCCGCCTTGATTTGCAAAGCCTGCGTCCATGCCAGATCAGCCAATGATGGGCATCCGACCACTTCTCCCTCGGAATTTCTTTCTGCAGGCCCTTCTCGACTTCGAGCGGCGTTTCTCCCACAGCCAGCCGGAGACGGTTCGCCACGCGGAACACATGCGTATCGACGGCAATCGCAGGGTGATGGAAGGCAACGCTCATAACGACATTGGCTGTTTTCCGCCCCACGCCGGGCAATTTCTGCAATTCGTCGAAATCCTCCGGCACCTTTCCACCATACTTGCTGCAAAGAAGCTGGCAAGTCGCCATGATATGTTTCGCCTTGTTGCGGAACAGTCCGCAATCACGGATCTCATCCTCCAACGCCGGAAGCCCCATGGACACAATGGCCTCCGGCGTTGCCGCCCTGGCAAACAGGCGGCTCGTAGTGACATTGACCCTCTTGTCCGTGCACTGTGCCGACAGGATGACAGCGACAAGGAGCTCAAAGGGATTGCGAAATACCAGGGCAGGCCTGGCATCCCGATAAGTTTCCTCCAAAATGGCAATCTGCTGCTCCTTGATTTTCCTGGTCACGCGCATAGTCCATCACCCGCCTTCCGCCCTTGGATGCACAGATACGATATTCCAGCAGTGCCAAAGCATCACGCCAGTTTCAGTTTTTCCTCGATGGACTCATGCAGCCCTGTGTCCGCTGTACGACGGGTCAGATAAATATACTTCTCCTCGAGATTGATGCCAAGGACGATATCCTTCTTTTCATACTGCCCCATAAGATAATAGTCGTTTCCCTCCATCTCAATGCACTTCTTGACGAAAGCTTCCTTGGACTTCAGGGCATCCTTGGGGAAATTGCCTGCCTGGCGCCCAAGGGACTCGATGAGCCAGGTATCACGGCAGGAAACCTGCCTGACTTTGAAAATCCCCGAATTGATTGCGTCGAAGAACCATTGGAAAATATCCTTGTCCTGCTGCCATTCGGCGATTTGATAGAGAAACTGGATATGGCTCTTGTCTGTTGATAAGGAACCAATACGCATACCATCCACCCCATTCTGCGGAAATCTCACGGTACCGGCACGTTCGCATGCCAGCGCCTGAGCATCTCAAAAAATTTTCTGATAGTGCTTTCATTGTACCACAAGACAAGAAGATTTGAAATTATTTTTTGCAGGCTCTTTCTTAGCGAACATACATGTGGTACAATAGAAAGGAAATCGAATACACAGTTGGAGGTGTGTCAAATGCGACATAATCGCCATGCCAGCGAGCGCCAGCAGGAAATTTTCCGGTATATCAAGGAGTTCCTTCTGGAAAAAGGCTACCCGCCTTCGGTTCGGGAAATCGGGAATGCCGTGGGTCTCAAATCCAGCTCTACCGTTCATGGATACCTGGAAAAGCTGGAATCCAGCGGCATGATCAAACGCGATCCCACGAAGCCGCGTGCCATCGACATCCTTGACGAGAAACCCTGGGGCAAGAACACCCCGGTTCCCCTGATTGGCACGGTCACCGCCGGTGTTCCCATCCTTGCGGAAGAGAACATCCAGGAAATCTTTTCCTTCCCGCAGGGGCTCATCGGCACCCAGGACAAAACCTTCATGCTGAAAGTCCAAGGGGACAGCATGATCCAGGCGGGCATTTTCGACGGGGATTTCATCCTGGTCAGGCAGCAGGATGATGCACAGGACGGCGACATCGTCGTTGCGCTTGTCAGCAATGATACTGTCACCGTGAAACGTTTTTTCCGTGAAAAGAATTGCATCCGCCTGCAGCCGGAAAACGATACGATGGAACCCTTCTACATGGAAAATGTCACCATCCTCGGAAAAGTCATCGGCGTATACCGCCAGCTTTGAAAAAAAGCCTGCCGCATATCCCTGCGACAGGCTTTTTCCTTGTTCCCTATTTCACTTCTTCTTCGCCACTGCCGTGCGGATGGAGAGCTCCCTGAGCTGCTTCTCGTCCACAAGCGAGGGAGCATCCGACATAACATCCCGGGCGCTCTGGTTCTTCGGGAACGCGATGACATCGCGGATGGAGCTGCGTTTCGCCATGATCATGACCAAGCGGTCAAGACCAAAGGCAATTCCGCCATGGGGCGGCGTTCCGTACTGGAAAGCATCCATCATGAAGCCGAACTTCTCATGAGCCTGCTCCTGCGTGAGCCCCAAGGACTCAAATACCTTCTCCTGCAGATCCGCATTGTAGATACGAAGGCTCCCGCCACCGATCTCCACGCCGTTCAGCACCATATCATAGGCATTCGCCTTCACGCGGCCGGGATCGGATTTGAGATACTCAATATCCTCGTCACGCGGAGCCGTGAAAGGATGATGCATCGCCTTCCAGCGCTTTTCTTCCTCGCTGTACTCATACATGGGGAAATCCACGATCCAGAGGAAACGAAGCTCATCGGGATTGATGAGACCGCGCCGGCGGCCCATTTCCAGACGAAGCTGTCCAAGAGCCTGAGCCACCACAAGCCGCTGGTCAGCGACCACGAGCAGGAGATCCCCTGTCTTTGCGCCTGTAGCCTCGGCAATTTTCTGGAAGGTCTCATCGCTGTAGAACTTCTTGAAGGGAGACTTGACCCCTTCCTCGCTGTACTGTATCCATGCCAGACCCTTCGCCCCGTAGACCTGGACAAACTGGACCAGCCCGTCAAGCTCGCGGCGCGGAATATTGGCATAGCCATCCACCTTGATGCACTTGACCTGCCCGCCATGTTCCAGAACAGCATTGAATACCTTGAACTCAGAGCCTTTGACATGCTCCGAGATGTCCATAAGCTTCATATCAAAACGCAGATCCGGCTTGTCAGATCCGTAATTGTCCATGGCATCGTCCCATGTCATGCGCTCAAAGGGCGTTTTTACCTCTGCACCGATGGATTTCTGGAAGAGCTCCTTGACCATATCTTCCATCAGCACAAGGATATCCTCCTGGTCGACAAAGGACATCTCGATATCCAGCTGCGTGAATTCGGGCTGGCGATCCGCCCTGAGATCCTCATCGCGGAAGCAGCGGACAATCTGGAAATACTTTTCAAAACCCGCCACCTGCAGAATCTGCTTGAAAATCTGCGGCGACTGGGGAAGCGCATAGAACTCGCCGGGGTTGAGGCGGCTCGGCACGAGGAAGTCCCTTGCGCCCTCCGGCGTGCTCTTGCAAAGCATCGGCGTCTCGATTTCCAAGAAGCCATGGGCATCGAAGAAATCCCGCATCACCTTTGCAACGCGATGGCGGAGCATGAGGTTCTTCTGCATCTCCGGACGGCGCAAATCCAGATAACGATAGCGCATGCGAACCATCTCGTCCACATCAATGCCATCCTGGATGTAGAAAGGCGGCGTCTTCGCCTTGTTCAGGATGCGAAGCTCCGTAACTACGACTTCGATCTCACCGGTTTCCATGTTGGGATTGATGGTGTCCTCGCTGCGTCCGCGCACCTTGCCACGGATGCCCATGACAAACTCGGAGCGCAGGGATTCTGCCTTGTGGAAAGGCTCCTCCCCCATGGCAGCTTCATCGAACACAGCCTGCACATATCCGGAGCGATCCCTCATGTCAACGAAAATGAGGCCGCCATGATCTCTGCGCCTGGATACCCAGCCGCAGAGAACGACCTCCTGATCGATATGTTCCTTGCGAAGCTCGCCGCAATGGTGGCTCCGCTTCATTCCTTGCAATGTTTCCATTAACCTTTCACCTCAGTCACTAACTTTTCCATCATTTCATCTATCGTAATTTTCTGTTGCTCGCTCTTTTCCATATCTTTGAGCATAACGACAGATTCCTTGATTTCATCTTCCCCGAGAATAGCGGCGAACCGCGCTCCCGAACGATTTGCCTGCTTCATCTGGGCCTTCATGCTGCGCCCGGAATAATCCATATCAGCACGAAGCCCTGCCTCCCTCAGCTTTTGGAGCAGGCGGAACCCCGGTGCTTTCGCTTCTTCGCCCAATGCCACGACAAAAACATCCGCAGCAGGCTTGCGTTCCGGCAGCAGATCCTGTTTTTCCAGGGCAAGCATCACCCGTTCCAGCCCGACGGCAAAGCCGACAGCAGGAGTCGATGCCCCGCCGATTTCCTCCACCAGACCGTCGTAGCGGCCGCCGCCGGCAACAGCACTTTGGGCTCCCAAGGGCGCATATTTGATTTCAAATGCCGTTTTCGTATAGTAGTCGAGCCCGCGCACCAATCTGGAGTCCAGCTCAAACTCTACGCCGGCCTCCCTGAGATATCGCTGGACCTCGTCGAAATGCGTTTTGCACTCTTCGCAAAGGCATTCCGTGATGCTCGGTGCATCCGCCATGAATTCCTTGTCGGCATCGACTTTGCAGTCAAGGATCCGGAGCGGATTCCGTTCGAGACGATCCCTGCAATCCTTGCAAAGCTGATCCGTCCTGTCCCGGAAAAAATCCTGCAGTGCCTTGCGATATCCCGGACGGCACTTGGGGCAGCCAACGGAATTGAGGCTCAGACGCAGGTCATTCAGTCCCAGCGACTTCAGAAAACTGGCCGCGAGCAGTATGACCTCTGCATCCACCGCCGGATTCCCCTCCCCCAGCGCCTCAATGCCGAACTGGTGGAATTCCCGCATACGGCCGGCCTGCGGACGGTCATAGCGGAACATGGATCCCATATAGAAGAGCTTCGTCAGGGAGCCGTCCGCATACAGTTTGTTCTGGAGATAAGCGCGGACTGCCGCGGCAGTATTTTCCGGGCGCAGGGTAATGCTGCGCTCCCCCCTGTCCCGGAAGGTGTACATTTCCTTGTCCACAACATCCGTTCCCTCGCCGATGCCGCGCTGGAAGAGTTCCGTGTGCTCAAAAACCGGCGTCCGTATTTCCCGATAACCATATCGTTCACAGATGTCCCGAATCTTTCCTTCCACATAAGTCCAATTGCCGACACTGTCAGGCAGAATATCCTTGGTGCCGCGCGGGGCGTTCGTCAACATGAAAATCCTTCCCCCTGTTCGCCATAAGCCTCTTCCAGAAGCCTGGTTCTTTTCTCGATATAGACATCAATATCCCGCAGGTAAGTCACGAGATCTTTTGCATGAAAAGAAGATTTCATGCGCTTCTCCCGGAAATCCACGACTTTCGTTGTGGCTGCGCCCCCCATTCCCAGAATGGTCTGATGCTCTTCCATCATCTGGATATTATACATTCCCTCTGCGCCTTCTCTGCAGCAGCCCACATTTTCCAGGTGGCCGCTCATATACCCCTGGCGATAAAGGTAATAGGGCTGCATACCTGCCTCTCTGATATATTTCATCGCCACCGCTGACATGCGCCGCGTTTCCTCGTCGCCCGGAAGCTCCACAGGTTCCTTCTCATCGAGCTTCAGTTTGAGATTCGAACCGCGTTTCAATGCCAATGCATGCAACGTGATATCATCCGGCTGCAGGGCAAGAACCTTCTGCATGGTATCTTCCACATCGTCTGCGGTCTCTCCCGGAAGCCCCAGGATGAGATCCATATTGATCTGCGGGATCCCTGCGGAGCGCAAATCCTGGAACATCGTCACAACCGCCTCCGGTGTATGCCGACGCCCAATGCGGCGCAATGTCCGTTCCTGCATGGTCTGGGGATTCACGCTGACCCTTGTCACATGATGAGCCTTCATGCAGGCAATCTTTCCCGGCGACATGCTGTCCGGACGTCCTGCCTCCACGGTGAATTCCACAACATCCGCGCTATAGAAAGCATTATATACCATCTTCATCATTTCGGCAAAAAAATTATCGGGCAGACTTGTAGGCGTCCCCCCGCCAATGTAAATATTCTGCACCTCAAAGCCATAACGGTCGATATCCTGCCTTGCCGCTGCGATATCCTTTGCCAGCACATCCATGAATTCCCTGATCTTGCCCTCCTTCGGAAGGATATGGGACGGGAAGGAACAATAAAGGCACCGTGTCAGGCAGAAAGGAATCCCAACGTAGACACTGATCGTCCTCTCGCCGGATGCCTTGAGAAACGGAATCTGGCGGAATGCCATCGGCGTGATGATGGATGCTTTTTCCAGGCTGCATGCATAATCCGACTGCAAACGTGAGATGATAGCGTCTTCCCCGAATCCTTCGCGGATCCATCGGTGTACGATTTTCGTGGGACGCACACCATGCAGTATCCCCCATGGAGCAGAAGGGAAACCGAATCTTTCCCGCAGGATATGGTAAAGATTCAGCTTGATCAGCCGATGCACCGCAGCGCTTTCCCGTTCATCAGGCATCCCCTCGCCTTCATGGAACAACCGCTCTGCCCCATCCAGGACAAGAGCGGTTGCGACATGCACCGGTGCCCGTGATGTCTGTTCATTCCGGATATCCCATCGATGGAAATCGGCAGTTTCCGCCTCCTCATCGACTTCAATATGGAAGAGGGAAAAAAGCTCTTTTACGATTTTTTTTATGACCTGATGCTCGCTGTTCAATGAAAAGCTTCTAATTTTCAATCGAATTCTGGCACTCCTTGCAGTAACCGAAGAACTTCACCTGATGATCCACAATCCTGAATCCCGACTTATCCGCGATATCCTGCTCCAGAGCTTCCAGCAAATCATCCTCGAACTCAATCACCTTATTGCAGCGGATGCAGATGAGATGATGATGCTGATGTGCGGAAGGATCCGTCGTATTGAGCTCATAGCGGCTGCAGCCATCCCCGAATTCCATTTTCTGGAGAAGCCCGAGCTTATTCAGAAGTTCCAGGCTGCGATATACCGTAGCCAGCCCAATCTCTGAATGATTGCTGCGAAGGATTCCATGGACATCCTCTGCACTCAGATGTTCTCCTGGACGATCCAGGAAAATCTGCAGCACAATCCGTCGTTGCGGTGTCATCTTATGCTGGCGTTCCTGCAACCGCTTCTGCAGATCTTCCATCGTGAACGTCATCGGCATAACATCAGCTCCTGTTCCTTTCATCATAGCATGTTCTGGGCACTGCCCATGGCCCTGGACACGCTGTACACATCTCTCACTTGGCGCAGGCGGTTCATGAGAGTGGATACCTGCTGGGCATTATGGACATCCAGTCCCAACAGGACATTGGTCGTCTTGTTGCTCCGATTCGGGTTCGCGTTTACAGAATGGATATTGAGCTTCATTTCCGACGGAACAGCCAGAATCTCTGCCAGGACACCATTTCGCTCGTTGCAGAGGATTTCCAGTTCCACCGTATAGTTTTTGTCCAGCCCGACATCCCAGCTCACTTCAATCATACGGGAAAAGTCCGTGTCATTGATCACATTGGGGCAATCCGAGCGATGCACAGAAACGCCGCGCCCCCGCGTAATATACCCGGTAATCGGATCTCCCGGGATGGGATTGCAGCAACGTGCCAGCCTCACCAAAAGACCGCCTTCGCCTTCCACGAGAATGCCATGGCTTGATTTTTTGGCACTGCCGCGCTGCGGCTGTTTGAACTTGCTCAGAAGTTTTGAAACATCCGGGGGAGTATTCCCCCTCAATGCATCCTTGTGGAGCTCGATGAGCTTGGTAAGGATGCCCGGCATGGCAATTCCGCCATACCCAAGGGCTGCCAGCAAATCATCCTCATTCTGGATATTGAGCTTCTGCGCAACCATCTGGAGGCGGTCTGCCCTCACGACATCCTTGGGATTGTAGCCGAGATGCTTGGCTTCCTGGATGAGAAGCTCCCTCCCGCGCTCAATGTTCTCCTCGCGCTTTTCCTTCTTGAACCATGACCGGATCTTGCTGCGCGTTTCGGAGGATGCCACAATATTGAGCCAGTCACGGCTTGGGCCGGTATTTGCCTTGTTTGTGACAATGGAAACAATATCGCCGTTCTTGAGCTTGTATTCCAAGGGAACAATCTTCCCGTTCACCTTTGCGCCGACACAATGATGCCCCACTTCGGTATGGATGCGGTAGGCAAAATCAACAGGAATGGAGCCTTTCGGCAGATTGACGACATCCCCCTTGGGTGTGAACACAAAGACCTCGTCCGAAAATACATCGACCTTGAGCGCCTCGAAATATTCCCTGGAATCGCTGAGTTCCTGCTGCAGGCTTACCATCTGCCGCAGCCAGCTCATCTTCTGATCCATGTCACTGCCTGCGCCCACGCTCTTCCCTGTTTCCTTGTATTTCCAATGGGCAGCGATGCCGAACTCCGATACCTGATGCATGGCCATGGTGCGGATCTGGATTTCCAAGGGGGATCCCTTGGTCATGACCGTCGTATGCAGGGACTGATAGCCATTGGACTTCGGCATGGCAATATAATCCTTGAACCGTCCGGGAATCGGCTTCCACATCGCATGGATCATTCCCAGAACGCCGTAGCAGTCCTTGACGGAATGCACGAGGACACGAATTGCGGACAAATCGTAAATCTCGCTGATGTCCTTGTTGTCCCGCTTCATTTTCTTGTAAATGCTGTAGAAATGCTTTGCCCTTCCGCTGATTTCCGCGTCCATGCCGGATTCAGCCAGCTTTTCCCGGATCTGCACGATTGCCTCATCAATGAATGCCTGGCGCTCCCTGCGCTTCTGGTTGACACTCTCCACCAGTTCATAATAGGTCTCCGGCTCCAGATAGCGCAGACAGAGATCTTCCAGTTCCCATTTGATATTGGATATGCCCAGCCGATTGGCAAGAGGAGCATAGACCTCAATGGTTTCCTGGGCAATGCGCTTTTGCTTGTCTTCCCGCATATACTTCAATGTACGCATATTATGCAGGCGATCTGCCAGCTTGATCATGATGACGCGGATGTCCTTTGCCATGGCCAGGAACATCTTGCGATAGTTCTCCAGTTGCTGCTCTTCTTTGGACTTGTACTCAATGCGTCCCAATTTCGTGACACCGTCAATGAGCATGGCAACCTCATAGCCAAACATTTCTTCCATCTGCTCAATGGTATACGTCGTATCCTCCACTACGTCGTGCAGAAGAGCAGCGCTGATTGTCACATCATCAATATGAAGCTGCGTGAGGATCTGAGCAACATTGAGGGGATGGATGATATATGCCTCGCCGGATACACGTGTCTGCCCTTCATGCGCTTCGCACGCCAAATCACAGGCACGACGCATCAGCCCGACATTGGCATTCGGCTGATAACGCTGCACCGCCTGGATAATGCTGTCAATCGTCACCGGAGGTCTGTCGCTGTCATTCATCCATCTCACCCCTTGAAACACTGCTTCTTTTATTATAACGCAATTGTTCCAGTTTTTCCACAGGAAAAACATTCTTCTCAGCGTTTCGACAAGCTCATCCCTCTACTCCTGAAAATTTCTTCGATAGGACGGCGATTCCATGAGATCCATCTTCCCCTTGGGCACAGGAAGAATATATCTCTTTTCCTCCAAATCCCCATAAAGCAGCCCAAGTTCCTGGAACACGCGCAACCCAGATTTCATGCTGTACAGGGAAATATGCCCGAACCGCTTGGAAAAAGCCACGGTGAGAGCACAGGCATCGAACGGGATTTTCCCGCGCACCGTGTTCAGTTCCTTCAGAAAGGTATAAATCTTTATCAGGAGGCTGCGATCGGGGAAAATACGCTCCGAGGCAGCAGGCTCCATTTCCTGGAGCAGGATCTCTATATATCTTCGTCCTTGCCACTCATTGATCTGCGGGGCATAGACGATATCGAGGGACTCCCCGTTCACAATATCGGCATAGGAGCCTTTATTCCAATAAAGAGCGCTGACCGTATGTTCCGGGTTTTCCATGTCAAAAGCAAGGTGCTTTCCGTCCCTCCCAATGGGACGCGCATGGATCCCCCGCACATTCCTGCTCCCAAAAAGAGGCTTCGGATTTCCCATGCCATAGGGTTCCAGCTTTGCAATATCCTCGACAAGCTGCATCCGGATATCCCCGGGAGACAGCTCGGACTCCAGCTCGATGGCCGGAATGTAGTCATCCTCTGTCAGCAGGCCTGCCACATACGCATCAAAAGCCTTCCGAAATCCCTCGATGTTTTCCGTCATCAAGGTCAATCCCGCCGCCTGCGAATGCCCGCCGAACTTCAGAAGGTGTTCTTTGCAGGCACAAAGCGCCTCATACATGTGCAAACCTTTGATGCTGCGGCAGGAACCCTTGCCAATCCCGCCTTGCCGGCTGATGATGATCACAGGCAGATAGTATCTGTCTACCAAACGCGATGCCACAATCCCGATGACACCCTGATGCCATTCTTCCCCATCGAGAACAATCGCATGCATCTTTTCCAGATCCATCCGCTTCAGTTCTTCCTCTGCCAGCTCCAGAATCTCCCGTTCAATCTGCTGGCGCTGAAGATTTTGTTCGTTCAGCATGGCAGCAATGCCGTCCGCCTCATCCCTGTCTTCTGTCAAAAGCAGCTTCACGCCTTCCAAGGCACTTCCGATACGCCCGGCTGCATTCAGGCGCGGCGCCAGCGTGAATCCGATCTGCCCGGAACCGATCTCCCGTCCCTGCAAGCCCGATACTTCAATCAGGGCTTGCAGTCCCGGGAATTTTGTTTCGGCAATCGCCTTCAAGCCCATTTTTACCAATTTCCGGTTCTCACCAAGAAGAGGGACAATGTCCGCAATCGTACCAAGAGCCACGAGCTCTGTATCCTCCGCAAAGGACACCCCTTCCATGCTCTTCCAGAGCGCCTGGCAAAGCTTGAACGCCACACCTACCCCTGCCAGGTCTTTGTCCGGATACCGGCAATCCTCGCGATGGGGATTCACGATGGCTATGGCCTTCGGAAGCTCTTTGCCCGGAAGATGATGATCCGTAATGACAATATCCAATTCTTCATGAATCGCTGCCACATCTTCCACAGAAGTAATGCCGCAATCCACCGATACCAGAAGTTTTGTCCCCTCCGCTGCCAATTTCCGCAGGGCAGGCTCATGAAAGCCATACCCTTCTGCCTGCCGATCCGGTATGTAATAATCCACTCTGGCGCCCAGCCGCTGAAGGCTGCGCATGAGAAGAACGGTCGCTGTGATGCCGTCCACATCATAGTCGCCGTAAACCGTGATTTTCTCTCCGGATTCCACGGCACTCGAAATCCGCATGACGGCCTTGTCCATGTCTTTCATCAAGAACGGGTCATGAAAGACCTGCCTGCATTCCGGATCAAGAAAAGCCATCGCCGCTTCTTTCGTGCAAATCCCCCTGTGCCAGAGAATGGACGCCACTTCCTCCGATATAGGGATTTCTCTGGAAAATTCACGGATTTTTTCTTCATCGCCTACGTATACATTCCATTTCTTTCGCATGATACACTTCCTGCTGCCAATTCCTATACTATCCAATCATCCGTTCGGCTCATTCTCTGGTGTCCCGCCTTTTTCCTTTGATACGAGGTAGAGCGGGCGCCCCTTCACTTCCTCAAAGATGCGGCCGATATATTCACCGATGATTCCCAGGAACACCATCTGCACTCCCCCAAACAGGAGGATGCAGGCTGTAATAGTCGCCCAGCCGGCCACAGCATTGCCCTGCCATGTCTCATAAAAGACATGAAGAAGCATCAGAAGACTGCACAGCCCGCTCAGAAGCCCCACATAAAAAGCCCAGCGCAGGGGAACCGAGGAATAGGCCAGAATGCCATCCAAGGCAAAATGCGCCATCTTCTTCATGGAAAATTTCGAAACACCGGCAAACCGTTTCGGCGCCACAAACTCCACCGTTGTCTGCCGGAACCCCATAGAGCCGACCATGCCGCGAATAAACCGGGCATGTTCCCTGTATTTCCGAAAGGCAAGAACCACCCTGCGATCCATGAGCCGAAAATCCGAGCCTCCCTGCTGTATAGGAACATCCGATATCATGTTCAGGAATTTGTAATAATAGTTCGAAGTCAATCGTTTGAAGAAGGAAACCCCTTCCGTTGTCAAACGGACAGTCTGCACGACCTCGTATCCCTTCTCCCATTTTTCCAGAAGAAGCGG
>CACYDT010000170.1 GCA_902773295.1 uncultured Veillonellaceae bacterium
AATTCTAGTCTCGCTACAAATAGTCCGCGGTATATGCAGAGAGCGTAAGAGCTTTCCCTTCGGGAAATTCTAACGCTCTCTAGTATATGTCATATACAGGAAATGTCATCAGGCTCTACTTCAGGAAGCCGTTGATGATCTGCTCCTCTGCCTCTTTCTCGCTGAGACCCAGCGTCATGAGCTTGATGAGCTGGTCACCGGCAATTTTTCCGATGGCCGCCTCATGCACCAGCATGGCATCCGTGTCATTCGCTTCCAAGGAGGGAACCGCCAAAATCCTTCCCTCATCCATGATAATGGAATCGCATTCCGTATGGCCGCTGCATGACGCATTGCCCTTGAGGCAGAGGTCGAGTTTCTGATAAGAGCTGTCCTTTGCCACGGAACGGGACACGACATCCGCGCTGGATCCCTCGCCATTGAGTTCCACATCGTAAGCGCTCACAGCCTGCTGGGTTCCATGGGTCATCAAGCGCTCCCGCACCACGAGACGCGCATCTTTTCCCAGGTTTGCGCGGGTCACGCGCTCCGTGGAATCCACGCCCTTGATCTGCACCATCTCCATTTCCATGACGCTGCCGTCCTCCATGGTGACCTCCGTCACGGGATTCAGGATGCGCTTCCCCTGCCCGTCGCCGGAACCATAATGCTTCTCCACATACCTGACCTTGGAATTCTTCCCGATGAAAAAACGATGGACACCATCATGCTCCGAATCCTGTGTTCCGCAGTTGTCAATGCCGCATCCTGCCACGATGACAACATCGCTGTCATCGCCCACATAAAAATCGTTGTAGACGGTCTCCTTGATGCCACTGGCGCTCACGACCACCGGGATATGCACGCTCTCTTTCTTCGTGCCGGGCTTGATGAGAATATCGATGCCGGGAAGATCTGTCTTGGTCTGAATATCAATATTCGCCGTCGTATGACGTCCCGCCATCTGCCCGTTGGCACGGAAATTATACGCCCCCTCCGGCACGTCATGGAGATTTGCCACCTCTTCCAGCAGCCTCTTCTGTATCGCATCCATTTCAAGCATGAGACTTCCCCCTTATTTCGTTACAATCTCCGGAAACTCTTTCATCAGATATGCGCCGATCGTCTCTCCGATATGCTTCTTCGCCACATCATCCGGATGAATGCCATCCGTCGTAAAGCCTGCCTTCAGGTTCCCGTTTTCGTCCGTCAGTTTGCTGGAAACATCCACGGCATATTTCTGTTTCATGACCCAATCGTTCACATACTGCTGCCGATCCACCCAATCCGCCAGAGGCACCTCGCTCATCCCCCGCAGGGCGATCACCCTGGGATTGATGGGCGTGGCCGTCGCAAGTACCGGAATGATGCCGTTCGTCCGGCATTTGTCGCAGATCTGCTGAAGGTTATGCATCGTCGTCCAGGCAAGAGTCCACTCACGAAAATCATTGACACCGCCCATGATGACGAGGATTTTCGGACGGAAGGGCAGGACATCCCGCTCAAAGCGATCCAGCATCTGCTCTGTGGTATCCCCACTGAGCCCGAGATTCTTCACCGGAACCTCGGAATAGGTTTCCCAATCGTAGAGCGTATATCCCGGAGACACCGAAAAAGCCCCGCCTCCATGGGTGATGCTGTCACCCAGAGCCGCTACTACCACATGGTCTTTTACACGGAAAGGAGACTTTTCAGACCAATCGCTCACGGGAGTCCCGTCTTCCTCTACCGCCCGCACGCGCCAGTAATAATCCCCCGGCTGGGTATAGCCGCTGTCCTCATAGATGGTATACCTTCCGGCTTGCAAGGTATGGACAAGGCGATCGCCGCCCGGCCCGCAGCGATAGACCTGCACCTCATGATGCTGGGATTCCAGTACCGGAATCCAGGAATACACGGGGTACAACGGGGCATCGGCCATCTTCTCAAACTCCGTGGTCGGCAGGGGCGCGGTCGTATTGAACTCCCCGGTTTCCGCAATGGGACATGGCTTGGAGAATGGCTCCACAGGCCTTCCCTCAAAATCCAACGGGCAGACTTTCCAACAAAAATCCTTCTTCTCCTCACCAAAAGGCGTAAGATCCACTTCCACCCCATTGGTGTATACCTTGTCTTTTACCAGTGCAATATTCTCCGGATAATCCCCGGAATCCTTCAGCACGACCAACTGATAATAGACCGCACGCGGGGTTACCGGCCAGGTAAGGCGCACTTTATGCATCGACTGTGCCGGGATTCCTGCCGGTTCCGGCACAGCTTCCCCTTCCGTTTCTTCCAATGCCGCTCCCAAAACCTCTTTCGCCCCACGTTCCGCCATGGGAGCCTGTGCCGCTTCCACACCGCAGAACGGCATCGTGCAGAGCATCCCTGCGACGCACAGCCCTGTCAAAATTGCTTTCATTCTCATTATTTCTTCTCCATTCCCCACCTGCGCCCATAACATGCCGGCAGGCATATATTCTCGCTGAAATATAGTAAATAAATATAATCAAACTATTTAAAATTATTTAAAACAATGTTATAATGAACTTAGCGAACCT
>CACYDT010000171.1 GCA_902773295.1 uncultured Veillonellaceae bacterium
AGAAATACCGAAGCATTTCCGTTTAAGAAGTTTGATATTTAAGTCTCCACCTAGCAAGCTAGGCAACCCTTATTCTTATGGGCGTGTCCACATCGCCCCTACCGTATAAGCCATCTAAGGCTACAACGCTACGTTTGATCGTTAAGTACATGAGTTTTCACCTCTTTTCACCTCCACCCTGTAGAGGGTGGAGTCCTCTGGCGAAAGCTGCAAATCAGTTATTGCTAATGCCTACATTTATGATAGAAACAAAAATCCCCCGACACCCAAAAGCATCGGGGAAACCATATCCCAAAAAATATCACATTGTCATGTGCACCGAAGAACCCAAGCCGCTACCCTGTTTGGATGCCATATAAGATGCCGCCTGCTTCGATGAGATATGCATGCCCGACTGCTGGTAGATGCTGTCCCCGGACGGCGACTCCGTGCCGAAATTCGAAACCGAGTAATAGGACTTGGCCTCCTTTGCATGCTGCGCCGTCACAGACGCACCATCCTGAGCAATCTTCTCATTTCCCTGCTGGAAGGAACTGGAACCCAGCTTCGTCTCCGTGCCGAAATTCGATACCGCATAATAGGACTTGGCTTGCTCCGCATGATGCGCTGTCACAGCTGCACCATCTTGAGCAATCTTCGCGTTCCCTTGCTGGAACGGGCTGGACCCCAGCTTCGTCTCCGTGCCGAAATTCGATACCGCATAATAGGACTTGGCCTTCTCCATCTTCTGGGCAGTGAGCGACTCCCCATCCTTGCGGATACGGGCATTATTCTTCTGGAACTCACTGGTTCCGGCCTTCGTCTCATTGCCGAAATTCGATACGGAATAATAGGACTTGGCAATCTCCGCATGATGCGCCGTGACACTCTCCCCATCCCGGGCTATCTTGTCATTTCCCTGCTGGAATGCACTGGAACCCAGTTTCGTTTCCGTACCAAAATTCGATACGCGAGTATAGGAAGCGGCCTTCTCCGAAATTGCAGACGTCGTCTGCTCTCCTTGCCGATCGACCTGCTGATTGATCTGCCTGAACGTCATCATCCTAGTCGTACCGGAAATCCCTAAAACACTCATCGTTCTCCCCCACTTTCCCTGAGCACTTCAAAATCCTTTTTGTAGGCAGATACCCTTATCCATATTATATAATTTTCTCCTGTGTTTTTCAATAAGAAATGAGAAAAAAGTCCGAAAAAATTTCCATGTTACACTTTGCCCAGAATGACTTCCGCCTGCCCGGAAACGCTGTAATCGCCAAGCCCTGCAGGCAGGAAAACCGTCTCCCCCTTGCCAAGCCCCATCTTTCCGCCGGCTGTATCCATCTGCAGGCTGCCGGAAAGCACCGTCAAGGAATGGAACGAGTCCGGCCCTGCCTTCAACTGCAGGCTTCCTCTCAAATCCACATGGTATGCCGTGAAGTATTCGCACGAAGCGAGGAGATCCACCACGGCATCCGAAAGGATATCGATATGAGCCGCAGGTTTCGTCGCCGTGGGCGGGGGAGAGAGCCGTACCACATCCGCTGCCTTTTCCAGGTGAAGTTCCCTGGGGTTTCCATCCTTGCCCAAACGGCCATAATCGTAAATGCGGTAAGTCGTATTTGAATTCTGCTGGATCTCACAGAGAAGGATTCCCTTGCCGATGGCATGAAGCGTGCCGGACTCAATAAGGAATACATCGCCTTTCTTCACGGGCACCCGGTTGCAAACCTCCAGAATCGTGCCATTCTCCGCGCGATGGAGGAACTCCTCCCTGCCGATCTCCTTGGAAAAGCCGTAGAGCAGGCCGGCTCCCGGCTCGGCATCCACAATGTACCACAGTTCCGTCTTGCCGGGCTCGCCCTCCACTCTCATGGCGTATTCATTGTCCGGATGAACCTGGACAGAAAGGTCATCCCCCGCATCGATGAGCTTGATGAGCAGAGGGAAATAGGAAAACTTCCCTGCATTCCTGCCGAGAACGCTGTTTCCCTGCTCTTCCAAATACTGCATGAGGCTTTTCCCTGCCTCCGGCCCGTTTTCGATGATGCTCTGCCCATCCCTGTGGCAGGAAAGCTCCCAGCTCTCCGCGACCCTGTCCAGATCCGTTGTTTTCCCATACTCATCCTTCAAGCGCGTGCCGCCCCAAATATAGTCCTTCATCGGCGCAGCGAGCTTCAATGGATAAAGCATACATCCTCTCTCCTTCCCCAAAACACAAAGCCCTGGGATATATGATCCCAGGGCCGCAATCACCGATCCTGATTGGCTGCCTTTTTCAGATATACCAAAAGTGACGGGTACTTCCCGCATTGCACTGCCCAAGTGAGATCCGGATCGTTCTCCGGATGGTCGATCCAATGGGATATGCGGCGTGCAAAGAAGGGATTCTCCTCCGACAGCATCATCTTCACACGCTTCTGCTGAAGATGCTCCCGACGCAGGCATTTCACATCTTTTGCAATTCTGCCGACCGACCGGAAGATGCTTCCTGTCAATATTGCAAAAAAAACACATTCCACAATGACCATATTCTCTACATCTTCCCCCTGCATCAAAACATTATAGGACACCTCTATCCTTGCATTCCTTTATTATAGCACATCCTTTCCGTTCCGGAAACATTTTTCTTTTATTTTTCCCCAAAAAACATTCCCGGAAGGAACACAGAGCCACTCGTCACCTTTCCGGCACGGCAATGACCTCAATCTCGCAAAGAGCCCCTGCCGGCAGTGCAGCTGCCGCGACGCAACTGCGGGCCGGCTTGCTTACAAAATGCTTGGCATAGACTGCATTGAATGCCTGAAAATCACGGATATCCGCCAGGAAACAGGTCGTCTTGACCACCGAATCCATATCCGTCCCCGCCTCTGCCAGAACGGCCTCCACATTGCGGCAGCATTGCTCCGCCTGTCCTTCAATATCCTGTGCCACGATCTTCCCCTCTGCCGGATCAATGGCAATCTGCCCGGAGAGATAGAGCACTCCATTCGCCGCAATTGCCTGGCTGTACGGCCCGACAGCTGCCGGTGCCTTGTCCGTATGAATGGTTTTCATAGAAATCCTCCTCAAAGAACTCACTTCATGCGCGGAACAACAAAGGTCCCGCTCTCTATTTCCTTCCGATGGCAATGCGGGCACTCATTGGCAATGATGCCCGTATACCCGCAAACGGGGTCGCGATCCACCGGATGATTAATGGAAAAATACCCCATATCATGATCATGCATGGCCCTGACAATCGTCTCAAACGCCTGGATGTTCTGGGAGGGATCCCCGTCCATTTCCACATAAGCGATATGCCCTGCGTTGCAGAGCGCATGATAGGGAGCCTCAATGCGAATCTTGTCGATGGCCTTGATGGGATAGTAGACCGGCACATGGCTGCTGTTCGTCATGTAGTCCCTGTCCGTAACGCCCGGAATCATGCCGTATACCTTGCGGTTTGCCCGCTGGAACTGCCCTGCCGTACTCTCCGCCGGAGTGCCGAAGCAGGTCCAGTTCATGTGTTCCTCCTTCGTGTAGCCGTCCAATACTTCCCGGAGATGCCCCACAATCCGAAGCCCCAAATCCTGGGCTTCCCGGCTCTCCCCATGGTGCTTGCCCACAAGAGCCACCAGGCATTCCGCCAGACCACAGAATCCGATGGAAAAAGAGGCATGCTTGAGAACCCCGCGGATCTTGTCCGTGGCCTTCAGCTTGTCGCTGTCCATCCATACCCCCTGTCCCATGAGGAAGGGATAGTTATAGACATGCTTTTCTGCAATCGTCTGGAGCCGGAAGAGCAGATAATCATGGGACAGCTTGATATACCGATCAAAAATCTGCCAGAATTCTTCCAGATTCCCCTTTGCTTCCAGAGCCAGCTTCGGCAGGTTGATGGTCACGAAGGAGAAATTTCCGCGGCTGCCGGATTCCTCCGGCCCGTTGACATTGCTCATGACCCGCGTGCGGCATCCCATCGTGGCAACATAGCTGTTGTAGTCCCCCGGCTTGTAGTACTGGAGATTGTAAGGCGCATCAAGATTCACGAAATTCGGGAAGAGCCTCTTGGCGCTGACCTCACAGGCCCGAAGGAACAGGTCGTAATTGGGATCCCCCGGATTGTAGTTCACCCCGGCCTTGAGCTGGAACACGGAAATCGGGAAAATCGGCGTCTCCCCATTGCCGAGACCTGCCATGATGGCATTCAGGACTTCTTTCGTAGCCAGCCGTCCCTCCGGACTCGTATCCATGCCGTAATTGATGGAACTGAACGGCACCTGCGCCCCCGCCCGGGAATGCAGTGTATTGAAATTGTGGATGAGCGCTTCCATCGCCTGATGGGTTTCTTCCTCCACATCCTGGCACGCAAGGAGATAAATGCTCCTCGCATCCTCTCTGTCTGCCGATACCGGCTTTCCGCAAGACTTGAGCAGGTCATCCAGCGCCATCCGGATGGCCTCGATGCCTTTCTTCCTGATAGGATCATCGTCCTTCTCTGTGAAATTGCAATCCTCCATGGAAATTGCCTGCTCAAATTTCTTCCGGAATGCCTTCCTGTCCGAAAGCTCCTCCCCGCCAAACCGATAGAACATGGCCTTGAAAGCTTCATCCACCACAGCCTTCCGGAAGGATTTCCTGACCCCCTCCGCCATGGCATAGTCAAAACAGTTGATGGACTGCCCGCCGAACATATCGTTCTGGTTCGACTGGATGGCAATGCAGGCGAGAGACGCATAGGCGCGAATGGAATTCGGCTCCCGAAGGAACCCGTGTCCCGTAGAAAAGCCGCCGTGGAAAAGCTTCAAAAGGTCGATTTGACAGCAGTTGAATGTGATGAGACTAAAGTCCTTGTCATGGATGTGGATGTAATTGTGCTGGTCTGCTGCGGCATAGGCCTCCGGCAGCACATAATTATCTACGAAGTGCTTTGCGCCTTCTGCTCCGAGCTTGAGCATGATGCCCATGGAGGCATCGGTATTGATGTTGGCATTGTCCCGCTTGAGGTCGGAATCCACCGCATCGGCAAAGAAGATGTCCCGGTAGCATTCCATGAGGTGCTTCTGGGCTGTCCGCCGCTCCTCATGGCGCTGGCGGTAGCGGATGTACTTCTTCGCAATGTCAAAAAAACCGTGGCGCATAATCTCATGCTCCACCACATCCTGGATCTCCTCCACCGTCGCATTGTCCCGCTCGGAAAGATTCCTCTCCACCTGCAGGGTAACGGCCTGGATCTCCTCTTCCTTCATCTGCTCCGGACTGTCATTGCTCGCAGCAGCAATGGCATTGTAAATCTTCTGCCGGTCATAGTCCACCGTAAGCCCGGATCTCTTCGTGACGGTTTTGAGATTCATATCGCCTGGGATGCCGCCCGGCTCATCGCCGGAGTGGCATCCTTCCTCCTTTCATGCACTATATCTTGTGGTCATATCATCATTCTGACAGAATATATTGTACCAAAGAAGTTTTTTTAGTCAAGACTTGACAAGTCCACCCAACGATTCCAAAAACAAAAGGATGGGCATGCGCCCATCCCCTTTGTTTTATTGCTTTACCTGCTCACCTTACAACAACAGACACGCCATCAGGTATCACAGAAACCGTAGCATCCTTACCCTTGATTTCAAATGCCTTCTTCAATGCCTCATCGAAATTCATGGCATGCTGGATGTGCATACCGCGGATCATCTCAGGGTCGCACATATCCGTTACGAGAATCACCGTGAACTTGTCGAGGATGCGCGCGAGAATCTGCGCCTCCCACTGATCCGGATTCGTCTCGTTGCGCGGAATCTTGGCGAAGCGATCCAGGAGCGCCCTCGGGCTCGGTGCTTCGGTGAGCATCTTGCAGAAGGATTCCCCGCCATGCCCATCGTTGCAGGCCGCTGCGATGATGATGACGCCGCCTTCCTTGCAGTTCGCCTCTGCAGCCGTCATTCCCTTGACTGCCTGATAGATGTTCTGATCCAAGGGGTAGCCGCCATTCGTCGTAATCACGATATCCGTGGGGTTCTTCTTGACTTCCGCCCGCTTGCCCACGAATTCGCAGCCAACCTCATGCGCCTTCACAGAATCCCCGGCAAATGCCGCAATGACTTCCTTCTTCGCATTGATGACCACGTTGAGGATGAAGGCCAGTTTCGCCTGCTGGGCAGCATAGAGCATATCCTTATGGATGGGGTTGCCCTCCAGGATTCCCGTGCGGGCATGGTCGCTCGCGATGAACTCGCTGCAATGGTTCGCCATGACCGTCGTGCCGGAGGCAATGCCGGGCAGGATGGACTTGCGCCCACCGGAGAAGCCTGCAAAGAAATGAGGCTCGATGAACCCTTCCGAAATGAGCAGGTCCGTATCAATGGCCACCTTGTTCAGGAGAAGCTTGCCACCGGAAGGGAGCGTCCCGAGATCTGCCATCTCGTCATCGAAGGCGCGGTGGACAACGATATGCTCCTCATTCACGATCTTCTCCCCATAGCGATCCACGAGTTCTTCATGAGTAGTAGGACGATGGAAGCCCGTGGCGATGAGAATGGTAATATCAATCTCCGGATTCGCCGCCCGGATATGCTTCAAGAGAATCGGCATAGTCACACGGCTGGGCACCGGGCGCGTATGGTCGCTGGAAATGATGACCATGCGCTTTTTTCCGGCCACAAGCTCCTCCAGCTTCGGGCTGCCGATGGGATTCGCCAGGGCATTCTCCACAATCTCCTCCTGTGACCCCTGCATCCCCTCCCCCTGCTGGGCAGGCTCCAATGCACAGACGAAGTTCTCATCCGGTATCTCGATGGAAAGATGAGACTTGTGATAAGGAATGTTCATTTTCACTTGAATTAGCCTCCTTTAATACTGCACTGCCTGCCATGATTGCAAGGCAGTCGAACCTTTGACTAGATAGTACTTCTCCATAACTTCCCAAATTCCTTCCCAAAAAAAATTTACAATACCTTCTAAAGTACCCTTTCCACCCACTTTTCTCCGTGCGCCTCCCCTTGACTTCCTGTTGTTTCATACGTAGAATGAAAGGAATAATATTTCAGTGCAAAGGAAAGGTTCATATATGCATATATCCACCAGGACACAGGACAACGTCATCCGCGCCCTTGCAGGGGCTGCTGCCTATTTCCTCTGTCTCATTGCCTTCTACATCAACATCGGCCAGGATATGGGACCCGGATACTACCTACCCGTTCTCATTCCCATGATCACAGGGCTCTGCCTCATGCAGTACGGCACCTACGTCTATCTATTCTCCAGGGAAAATCTGCCAAACCTCATCACGGGGCTGGGCTGGTGCTCCGCTTTCCCCATCCTTTACACATGGACATACAACACGCCCTGGTACATGTCGAAGATCTGCTTCGACTTCGTAATAGGAACGGGACTGTTTGTTCTTCTGAGTTCCCTTGAGGGACTCCTCATGCAGACACGGCAGATCAAAACCGTCAGTGCCCTCATGGCCCTGTTAAACCTCGCCTGCCTCGCAATTCCCATAACGCAGTACGCTTACTACATCATGGTATGGCACTGTCTCTCCCCTGCCTCTCTCATGGCGCTCTATCTTACGAACTGGCGGGAAAGCATTGACTTTCTCGAATCGAATGTGGGCTTCGGCTGGCTTGCCGCCATCGGCCTCATCTTCGCCCTGTTCCTCTATCTCTCCTGGAAGGCGCATTGTGCCTTTGGGCGCCGTCTTCTTGCCCACAATACGGACTGGGAACACAATACCGTTCTCACCCTGCTCCTTGGATCCATGCTGTTTGTCGTCCCCTATTGGTACCTCCCCCAAAGTTCCATCGCTGAGCTTTGGAAGGACGTAACAAATTATGTAAACCAGACACAGGAATACGGCAGCTATTTCGAGCAGCGGTACAGCACCCTCGACATCGACAGCGAAAGCACCCTGCCGAGCCTGTCCGAAAATCCCGGCACTATCCTTCTCGTCATCGGCGAATCTGCCTCCCGCAACTACATGAAGGCCTTCACTCCCGATTTTCCCTATGACGATACCCCCTGGCTCAGCGAACAGGCCGCCGGAAACCCCAACTTCCTGTTGTTCCAGAACTGCTATGCCTCCTGGTCACAGACCGTACCAACCCTTCAGCGCGCCCTCACAGAGCAAAGCCAGTACAACGACAAGGACTTCGTGGACTCCTGCTCCATCATCGATGTCGCGAGGAAATCCGGCTACGAAACCTGGTGGTTCAGCAATCAGGGCCGCTATGGTCAGTACGACAGCGCCATCACCTTGGTGGCCAAAACAGCTGACCACGCCACCTGGACGGACGATTCCTACACCTTTACGGATAAGTA
>CACYDT010000172.1 GCA_902773295.1 uncultured Veillonellaceae bacterium
GGCTTGTCGTGAGTAGTTAACGAACAACAAAATTTATAAAAATATTTAACATTGTTTGTTAAGTTTGATTATAAATACAGCATAATACTCTACTGTCTTTTTTTCTGCCATTCGTGTGTCCCCTCGAAAGTGACCGTCTTGGGATTGTTCCTGATCTTCTCTAAAAGTTTTTCCCACTTGCTCAATTCCTCACCTCTCGACTTATAGTACCATATATGATACTGCAAGTCGAGAGATTTTTACTCGAATTCAATGAATATTTTATGCCCGAACGTGTCTTTCTCCCAGAACTCTTCTTTTATATCCTAAAATGTGGTATGATAAACAAAGGAAGGATTTATGAATGAGATTCGTTTTTGATACGGGTTCATGTTGGCAGGAGGGAAAATGCTATATCCTATGAATATGAAGCTCTCGGGGCGGCGATGTGTCGTCCTGGGGGGCGGGGCTGTGGCCTTTCGCAAGGTCGGAACCTTGCGGCAGGCGGAGGCTCGCGTGGTTGTGATTGCCCCGGAGGTGGTTCCGGCTCTTGCGGAAATGGCGGAGAGGGGAGAAATCGAATGGCAGAGGGCATCCTATGAGCAGGGATGCCTCAGGGGAGCCTTTCTGGTCATCTGCGCGACGGATGATGTAGCCGTGAACCGGCAGGCCGCAGAGGAGGCACGGCTGGAAGGTGCTCTTGTCAATGCTCCGGCACAGCCGGAGTTGTCGGATTTCTCGGTTCCTGCGAGCCTTCGGCGGGGCAATCTCCTGCTGGCAGTTTCCACGGGGGATCTCTCCCCTGCGTTTTCCCGTGTGTTGCGGGAATATCTGGAGGAAGAGTTCCCGCCCGTGTTCGGTGAGTGGCTGGAACGCCTGCACGTTTTGCGGGAAGAAGCAAAGGCGAGGATAGGAACCAGCAGGGAAAGAGAGGCTTTCTGGCGCAGGGCAATGGATCGGCGTGTGTTGGATTTCGTGAGAGATGGTCAGTTGGATCGGGCGGAGGCTGAGTTGAGATATGCAATTGATGGTAGTTGGACTGAATCATAAGACGGCTCCGGTGGATGTGCGGGAGCGGTTCTCCATCCCGAAAGAGGCACTTCGGAAGGGGTTGGCGAACCTCGGGGAATATGGGGGGATCAATGAGGCGGTGGTGCTTTCCACCTGCAACAGGAGCGAGGTCTACGTCGTGGTGGATGATGCAAAGGCGGACAGGACGGCTGTGAAGCAGTTTATCTTCGACCTCACGGGAAACGAGGAGGACATCGACGAGTACCTCTTCACCTTTGTGGATGAGGAATGCATCCGCCATCTCTTCCAGGTGGCGGCAAGCCTGGATTCCCTTGTGCTTGGCGAAGGGCAGATACTCTCCCAGGTGAAGGCGGCCTATGCCATGGCAAGGGAGGCGGGAACCACCAGCACGGTGCTCAACCTGCTTTTCCATCGCGCCATTGCTACGGGCAAGCGGGTGCGGACGGAGACGCGCATCGCCTGCAATTCCGTTTCCGTGAGCTATGCGGCGGTGGAACTTGCCAGGAAGGAACTGGGAGATCTTGCGGGCAGGAAAGCTCTCATTTTCGGCGCGGGCAAGATGGCGAAACTCACGGCGCAGCATCTTATCGCCAGGGATGTGTCGAAAATCTACGTCGCCAACCGCCATATCGAGAAGGCGCAGGAACTGGCCGAGGAAATCGACGGGGAAGCGGTTCCTTTTGACGGCGCCTTGAAGAAGGCCGTGGATGTGGATGTCATTGTGACTTCCACGGGGGCGCCCCATTATGTGGTGAAGTCCTGGGAAACCCGCCAGCTCATGACGAAGCGCAAGGGCAGGCCGCTCTTCCTCATCGATATTGCCGTGCCTCGGGATGTGGAGCCGGAAGTCGGGGAAATCAAGGGCGTGACGCTCTATAATATCGATGCCTTGGAGGCCGTGGTGGATGACCATGTCCGGGAACGGAAGATGGAGGCTAAAGGCGCATCGCGCATTGTGGAGGAGGAAGTCCGATCCATCGAGGAGAAATTCCGGTATCTTTCTTTCCGTCCTCTCATGGCACTTCTTTCCGACAGGGCGGAGCGCATCCGTTGCAGGGAAGTGAGGCGGGCGGCCTCCAAGCTGCCGGATCTCACCGAGGGGGACTGGCGGCAGGTCAATCATATGACCCGCATGATCGTGAGGAAACTCCTGCGGATGCCCATGATGAAGCTCAATGCCTCTGCGGGCACGGAGGAGCAGCAGTTTTACATGGATGCCATGCGGGCGCTTTTCAAGCTGGACACGATAGGAGAGACAACGGGCAGTGAAAAAGGACAGGATTGTTATCGGTACGCGCAGCAGTAAGCTGGCGCTCTGGCAGGCGGACTATGTGGCGGACTGCCTGCAGAAGGAATATCCCGGGCTTCGGGTGGAGAAGAAGCTCATGACCACCAAGGGGGACAAGATTCTCGATGCGCCCTTGGCGAAAATCGGTGGCAAGGGGCTCTTTACCAAGGAGCTGGAAATGGCCATGCTCGCAGGGGAAATCGACCTCGCCGTGCATAGCCTCAAGGACATGCCGACGGAGGTTCCGGAGGGCCTTGTCATCTCTGCTGTCACTAAGCGGCTGGATGCAGGGGATGCCCTGGTGAGCGGGAAATTCCAATCCCTTCGGGAGCTTCCCTTGGGGGCGAAGGTGGGGACCTCCTCCCTACGGCGCAAGGCGCAGCTCCTTCATGTGCGTCCCGACCTCGAGATCCGGGACTTGCGTGGAAATGTGAATACGCGGCTCAAAAAACTGGAGGAGGAAGATTTCGATGCCATTGTCCTGGCTGTGGCAGGTCTCAAGCGGCTGGGCTTTGCCCATCGCATCACGGAAATCCTCCCCAAGGACATCCTTCTTCCCGCTGTTGGGCAGGGCGCCCTCGCCATTGAGGCAAGGGAGGACGATGGAAGCGTCCGGGAAATGATCGCTTTCTTGAACGACGAGGGCACGGTGAATTGCGCAAGGGCGGAACGGGCGTTCCTCGCAAAAGTCGAGGGCGGCTGCCAGGTTCCCGTGGGAGTCTATGCCACGGCGAACGGCGAGGAACTTTGCGTAGAAGCTGTTATCGCCTCCTTGGACGGAAAGAGGCTTTACCGGGATGCCATGCATGGCTCCTGCAAAGATGCAAAGGAGATTGGTACGGCGCTGGCAGAGAAGCTGCTGGAGGCAGGAGGCAGGGAGATATTGCACGAATTGGGACTGCTGGGGGATTGAAGGGGGGAATTCACTATGCTCATCACCATGGATTTCAGTCCGGCGGATATCATGCTCATACAAAAACATGCCGAAGCCAGCAACCTGAGCATGGAGGACTTCACGCGGGATACCGTCATGAAAGCGGTTCGGAATGCAGAGTATCTGGCAAAAATCGACCGTGCATACAAAAACCTTGAGGAAGGCAAGGGGAAAACCTTTACGGACGAGGAATGGGAGCGATTCGTGCATGAACAAGAACTTCGTTGATCCATCCCTTGAGGAATATGTTTATTGGGCATCCCATGACAAGAAGATTTTCAGGAAAATCAATGAGCTCATCCGGTCTATTGAGCGCGACGGATTCTCGAAAGGCTTGGGCAAGCCGGAACGGCTGAAGTATCATGATGGATGGAGCCGCCAGATAACAAAGGAGCATCGTCTGGTCTATAATGTCGGAAAGGACAATTGCATCCATATTTTTTCCTGCAAAGGGCATTACGAAGATTGAGAGGTGTTTTTGCAGAATGTCAGGCATGGTATATCTGATAGGCGCAGGCCCGGGCGACCCCGGGCTGATCAGCGTGAAGGCATGTGAATGCTTGCGGCAGGCAGAGGTGGTGGTCTATGACCGACTGGCGGATGAGCGCATCCTGGCCCATGCGCCGAAGGACGCGGAATACATCTATGTGGGCAAGGCCGCCAGCAATCACGCCATGAAGCAGGAGGACATCAACCAACTTCTGGCGGACAAGGCGAAGGAAGGGAAATGCGTCGTGCGCCTCAAGGGCGGCGACCCGTTTGTTTTTGGCAGGGGCGGCGAGGAAGCGCTGCTTCTGGAAGAGAACGGGCTGCCTTTTGAGATCGTGCCGGGCATCACATCGGCGGTCTCCGTGCCTGCCTATGCGGGGATTCCCGTGACCCATCGGGGGGTAGCGACCTCCTTTGCCGTCATCACAGGCCATGAGGACCCGACGAAGGGCGGATCCAATATGCGTTGGGACAAGCTCTCCACGGGAGTGGATACCCTTGTGTTCCTTATGGGGGTGGGGAACCTTCCTCATATCACGAAAAAACTCATGGAAAACGGCCGCGAGGCAGATACGCCTGCGGCAGTGATCCGCTGGGGCACGAAGCCGGAACAGGAAACCCTTGTGACTACGGTGGGGAGTGCTGCCGAGGATGTGGAAAGGGCGGGGCTGAAGCCTCCGGCGATTTTCCTTGTGGGGGATGTGGTGAACCTTCGGGAGAAGCTCCGCTGGTTTGACCGCAGGGAGACACATCCCTTCCTTGGCAAGACTGTCCTTGTGACGAGGGCCAGGGAGCAGGCATCGAAGCTGACAGCAGCCTTGGAACGGCTGGGGGCGAGATGCCTGGAGGTTCCCTCCATCCGTTTGGCGGAGCCGGAGGATGGCTTCCGGGCCGTGGATGCGGCGATTTCCCGAATCGCGGAATACGACTGGGTCATCTTTACCAGTGCCAATGGCGTGAGCCGTTTCTTCGAACGGATGGAACGCGAAAAGAAGGATGCGCGGGCACTGGGCAAAGCGAGCATTGCCGCCATCGGCACGGCGACAGCCGATGCCCTCAAATCCCATGGCATTCTCGCCGATGTTGTGCCGAAAGAGTTCCGGGCAGAAGGCGTTCTGGAGGCATTGGAAGATCTTGTGAAAAAAGAGCATAAGGTTCTCATCCCACGGGCGCAGGAGGCCAGGGAGATCCTGCCGGAGAAGCTTCGGGAACTCGGCGCAGTGGTGGACGTGGCTCCCGTATACCGGACGGAAGCGGCAGAAACCGATGGCGAAGCGCTGCGGCAGAAGCTGGCCGACGGGAAAATCGATTATGTGACCTTCACGAGCTCTTCCACGGTGACGAATCTCTTGCGGATCGTTGGCACAGCGGAAGCCCTTCATGGCGTGAAAACGGCCTGCATCGGTCCTGTGACAGCGGAGACCTGCCGGAAAAAGGGAATCGAGCCGGATATCGTGGCCGAGGAGTATACGATTCAGGGCTTGGTCGAGGCAATGAGGGCATCAGTGAAGACATCAATGAAATCGTCAATGGAGGCAGGAACATGCTGATACAGAAACTTCGCCCGCGCCGCATGAGGATCAGCGACGGTATGCGGGCCATGGTACGGGAGACGGAGCTTTCGGCGAAGGATTTTGTCTACCCGATTTTTGTTGTGCCGGGGGAGCATGTGAAGGAGGAAATCCCGAGCATGCCCGGCTGTTTCCATCTCTCGGTGGAGAATGCCGTGGAACTGGCAAGGGAAATCTATCGTTTGGGCATTCCCTCGGTGGAGGTTTTCGGCCTTCCGGAGTACAAGGACGAGATCGGCTCCAGCGCATGGGATCCGAAGAGCCCCGTGCAGCGTGCCATTGCCGCCATCAAGGAGGCGGTTCCGGAACTGGTCATCGTGGGGGATGTGTGCCTTTGCCAGTACACGAGTCATGGCCATTGCGGCAAGCTCTGCGGGGAGTACGTGGACAACGACGAGACATTGAAGCTGCTCCAAAAGGTGGCCGTGAGCCAGGCAGAGGCAGGGGCGGACATCATAGCCCCCTCGGACATGATGGACGGACGTGTGGCGGCGATTCGCGAAGCTCTGGACGGGGACGGCTTCACGAATGTCTCCATTATGTCCTATGCGGTGAAGTATGCCTCCGGCTATTACGGGCCTTTCCGTGATGCGGCAGACAGCGCACCCCAATTCGGCGACCGCCGCCAGTACCAGATGGATCCCGCCAATGTGCAGGAGGCCTTGAAGGAGGTTGACCTGGATGTGGCAGAAGGCGCGGATATCATCATGGTAAAGCCCGCTCTGGCCTATCTGGACGTGGTGCGCCGGGTGCGCGAGCATATCCATCATCCTGTGGCTGTCTACAATGTCAGCGGCGAGTATGCCATGGTGAAGGCGGCGGCGCAGAATGGCTGGATTGACGAGAAGCGCATCGTGCTGGAGACACTCACCGGCATGAAGCGGGCGGGAGCGGATATCATCATCACCTACCACGCCATGGATGCGGCCAAGTGGATGCAGTAAAAGGAGATCGAATAGTCATGCTGAATCTCGAAAAATCTGCCGAAGCATTTGCCGAGGCGAAGACATTGATGCCGGGAGGGGTGAACAGCCCCGTGCGTTCCTATGCCAATGTGGACTCGAACCCTCCCTTCATTGCACGGGCGGAAGGCTCGAAAATCTATGATATTGACGGGAATGAGTACATTGACTATGTGGGCTCCTGGGGGCCCATGGTGGTGGGGCATGCCCATCCGCAGGTGGTGAAGGCGCTCCAGGAGGCGGCGGCTCGCGGGACAAGCTATGGCGCACCTACCCTCATCGAATCGGAACTGGCGAAGCTTGTCATGAAAGTCTATCCCTCCATTGAGACTATCCGCATGGTGAATTCCGGCACGGAGGCCACCATGAGCGCGCTGCGCCTTGCGCGCGGGTTCACGGGCAGGGAGAAAATCGTGAAGTTCATTGGCTGCTACCACGGGCACAGCGACAGCCTTCTCGTGAATGCAGGCTCCGGCATGGCGACGTTTGGCGTACCGAGCTCGCCGGGGGTCACGAAGGGAACCGCGGCGGATACCATTGCCATTCCCTACAATGATGAGGATGCTTTTGCATCGCTGATGGAGGAGCATGGTGAGGAGATTGCCGCAGTCATCGTGGAGCCGATTGCCGGGAATATGGGACTGGTCCTGCCGAAGCAGGGATATCTGCGCAAGCTCAGGAACCTCACGGAGCAGCATGGGGCATTGCTCATCTTCGATGAGGTCATGTGCGGCTTCCGCGCTTCTTTGGGAGGAGCGCAGGCGGCTTATGGCATCACGCCGGATCTCACATGCCTCGGCAAGATCATTGGCGGCGGTCTTCCGGTGGCAGCCTATGGCGGGCGCAGGGATATCATGGCAAACGTATCTCCCGTGGGGCCGGTCTATCAGGCGGGGACACTCTCGGGCAATCCCCTTGCCATGACGGCAGGGCTGGAAACCCTTCGCATCATCACGGCGGAGCCGGAGGAGGGCAAGGCGGACTACAGCCGCGAGCTCACCATCAAGACGAAGAAGCTTCTCCTGGGATGGCAGGAGAAGGCAAGGGAGGCCGGAGTCACGATCCAGGCGCATCAGGCAGGTTCCATGTTCGGCATTTTCTTCCATGAGCACGAGGTCTGGAACTATGAGGATTCCGCAGCCGCAGATCAGGAGGCGTTCAAGGTGTGGTTCCAGGCAATGCTGGAACAGGGCATTTATCTGGCTCCTTCGCAGTTCGAGACCCTCTTCCTTTCCGGCGCCCATACCGATGAGGATATCGAGAGGACGATTGAGGCCGCAGAGAGAGCCTTTGGGGCTGTGGCAAAAATGGAGCGAAAAAACATTTAAGGAAATCCGGAAAAATTACGATAATGTATGTGGAAAAGGAATACAAAGATTGGCAGGACAAGGCGAACGCCATGGATTGTGCTGTCATCCAGAAAAGAGAGCCACGGATTGGAAACAAAACGGGAAACGGATTTTCCACGAGATGGACTACGGTGATTCTCCGAGGGGAATTGCATGAGATTTAGAAGGGGCAGTGATACATTATGATGCGTTCGTTATTTTCCGGCGTTTCCGGTCTTAAGTCGCACCAGACAAAAATGGATGTCATCGGCAACAATATTTCCAATGTGAACACGACGGGGTTCAAGGGGAGCCGCGTGGTTTTTTCGGATATGTACTCCCAGCAGTTGAGCGGCCCGTCCGGCCCGCAGGGCAGTATCGGCGGAACGAACGAGAAGGCCGTCGGTCTTGGTACGGGTGTGGGGGCAATCGATCTGCTCTTTACGGATGGTTCTGTCCAGTCCACGGGCAAGAACACGGATCTGGCTCTTACCGGGAACGGTCTGTTTATCGTGAAGCAGGGCAATGAGTCTTACTACACCCGCAATGGCGATTTTTACTTCGATGCGGAAGGCAATTATGTCATGTCGGGAAATGGCATGTTCGTCCAAGGATGGACGGAGCAGCTGAATGCAGAGGGCAAGACCATCGATCCTACTGACGTGAACATGGACAAGAAAGTGGCTTCCATCAACAGCAATGGCGAGCCGGGCATCATCAATATCAAGGCAGGAAAGACCATGCCTCCGTCCAAGACAACGAAGGCGGACTATATAGGGAATCTGGATTCAGGGGCAACGAGCGCGATCACGACCACGATCACGGTATACGACGATCAAGGGTTTGCCTACAAAATCCCTATCGTATTCGAAAGGGCAGCATCGGTGCCTTCTGTCACTTCTACCAGCGGGCTGGGGAACAAGTGGATTGTGGGATTCCCCAAAACGGCAAGTACAACGGCGACTTCGGGAGGCGGAGCGCCGTCGACTTCAGGTGCTTTCTCGACGCTTACGACATCCTACACGGTCAAGTACAACGACAGAGAGGTGGGCACTGTCACGCTCGACAGCCTTATGACCATGGTGTTCAATAACGACGGCTCCTTCAATACGGTGACATCTGCCGAGCCTGCAAGCGCGACAACGGCTCCTGCCACGTCTGCCATGCCGGCGTTCCAGCTCACATTCACCGTGACGAATCCACCGGCTTCCATTGTTTCGACCTCTGCGACATCCGGGGCAGCACCGGCCACGTCGGGGGGATTCTCCACCACGCTTGACATTGATGTGGATGACCTGACGCAGTATGCGAATGAAAGCAGTCTTTACGGAGATACGGATGGATGGGCTTCCGGTGTCCTGAAAAGCGTCTCTTTTGACAGCAGCGGGCTGATTACGGGCGTCTATACGAACGGTGTGCGGCAATTTGAAGGGCAGGTGGCTGTTGCCCAGTTCACGAATGCGTCTGGTCTCACAAAAGCCGGCAATAGTCTTTACCAGGCATCGAACAACTCAGGGGCGGCGAATATCAAGACGGCGACCTCCCTGGGGGTTACCATCACGCCATCGGCGCTTGAGATGTCCAATGTGGATGTGGCGACAGAATTTGCGGAGATGATTACCACCCAGCGTGGCTTCCAGTCGAATTCCAAGATCGTCACGGTGGGCGATGAGATGCTGGAAACGTTGATCAATATGAAGAGATAAAAGAACTGGTTCAGCCATCTGCTTGTCGGCGGATGGCTGAACTTGTTGCGGCGGTTTTTTGCAGTTTTTCGAGCGGCTCGAGGAGGTTTTCATGGAAAGGGTTTCCGCTGTTTTGGTAGTATTGCAGCCGGACGGTTTCAATGCGGCGCTCAGCAATCTGGATCTGGAGCATGTCATGCTGAAGGCCATCGTCATGGATGGCATGAGGTCAGGATACACGGTTATCCAGGGGGAGAGGGTAATGGCCTGCTCCTTCTCGTATATTGACAGGGTATTGGCAGAGGCGGGACAGGAGGTTTTCTGGCTCCTTTATGGATGCACGGGAAGTGTCAGGGATACCTGGAATGTGGCGAAATTTCTTCAGGCGCATGGAATCGATTCCCGTCATATCCTGAATTTCAGCGTGGATCAGTTCATCAGCCCGGCATGGATCGGGAATCTGCGCTGGACAGAGCATCATGCCGTGGATTTCTTTGCCACGGGCATCAGCTATATGGAAGTGGGAATAGAGCTTTCCAAGTTCCATGGGGCAAAAGGCGTCAATCTCGCATGTTCCAATGCCGATCTCCGGCAAAACCTGGATACGGCACGAAGGGTGTTCCGGTGCTTGCCGGAAGGTTCCTGCAAATTTGTTCTCATTGGGCTTGCGCCATATTCGTTCCATTATGAGAATCAAAAAGCATTTTCCGTGATGCCGAGGGATGTCCAGTTTTCCCTTGCACTGGAAAGAGATGCAGAGGGGCATGAGCAAACGGAATTCCTGCTTTCCCTGACAGGGAAAAGGCTCAGGGAATATGTTGCTTCCCTTACGGAAGAACAGGCCGATCCGGATTATGTCCAATTGAAGAAGTCCATGGATGCTCCCCTTTCTGCTGCAAAGATAGCGGAATGGGAAGGGGAACTGCGGAACCAGGACAAAAAATTGTTCCCCGAAGTATTCCAGAGCAACGTGGCGGCGCTGGAGGAATATGTGGATCTGTGCCATGCACACGGCGCTGTTCCTGTGTTTGTCGTCCTGCCGTTTGCACCGATTCTTCGGGGACGCTATCCTATGGGGATTCTCGCGCCATTCCGGCAGATCCTGCGTCAGATGGCAGGAAACAAATCCTGTTTGCTGGCGGATTTTTTTGATTTTCCGCTTCCCTATGATTGTTTCTATCAAGTGGCGCATCTGAATCGCAGGGGAGCCGGAATCGTCAGCAGCATGCTCCACTATTTCCTTTGCGTGAATGAGTGCCTTCCTTTTGAGAGCCTTTGTCTTATGAGCTATGAGAATCTGTCGGAGTATTCCATGTTCATGGAAAAAGAGAAGCATAGCCGCATGGTGGATGACATACTTGCCGCGACAGAACAGAAGCTTGCCCGGAAGACGCGGATTTCCGTGGGATTCGTCCTGTACGATTCTTCCATGTGGTGCGGCGATGAGCTCTACCGTATGTTTGAGAGGAAGGAAAGATATGATCCGACGGTATATCTTTGCTTGCGGAAAGACGGAGGAAATGGGAAACTCGTCCGGGAGGATTACTTGCATGGACTGAACTTGTTCCGGAAGAGGGGAATCCATGTGGAAGGCATCGAGGACGACGGCATGAAGGTTCCCCGGCAGGATATCCTGGTTTATCTGACACCTTATGATGGCGTCCTGCCAAAGAGATTCCAATGTTCCCATGTCACGATGGAGACGCTTTTGGTCTACGTTCCCTATGGCTTCGATGTCAGTCCTTTCTCGGTGGACTATTTGAGGCAGTACAACATCATGAATTTTTCCTGGCGCAGATTCTATGATGCACGAATCAATATGGAGTGGCATCAATCGGCCAATCCGGATATGAAGGGAAAGAGATTTCTTTTCAGCGGGCTTCCCAAATTGGATTTCTTTTTGCACAGCGAGGAGCATCGAGCGTTTTCCTGGAAAGGGGACGGAAAGATTGCAGCAAAGATCATTTATGCGCCTCATTGGTCGATCGATTCCGGGGTGCAATATGCAACCTTCCAATATAATTACAGATTCATGTACGACTATGCAAAAAGCCACCCGGAGACCTCCTGGGTGTTGAAGCCGCATCCCAATCTCATGTTTTCTGCGGTGAAGAGCGGGGTATTTCCGGACGAAAAAGCTTTTCGGAAGTATTTGGATGATTGGGATTCGCTGCCGAATGCCCAAGTAGTTACAGGAGCGTATTATCAGGAAATCTTTGCCGGTTCCGATGGCATGATCCTGGACAGCGGCTCTTTCTTCCCGGAATATCAGTACACACATAAACCGTTGCTGTTCCTGACTCGTGATACACAGAAATTCAGCCCGTTGGGAGGCCGATTGATGGAAGTCCTTTACCGTGTGAACGGACAGGATTTTGAGGGAATTGAGCGTTTCATACAAAAAATCCTCATAGAAGGGGATGATTTCCTTTATGAGCGCAGGATGAAGTTTTTCCGGGAATATTTGGACTATGCCGGACAGAATCATATGTCAGCCAGCGAATATATTTTCCATGCAATCGATGATGGGCTCAAAATGGAGGTGTCTCGAAATGACAAAGTTTCTGTTTGATCTGGATGGAACCATCACGAAGCAGGAAACTTTGCCGCTGATTGCAAAAGCTTTTGGAGTAGAGGCGATAGAAGGCCTGACGAAGGAAACCATTGCCGGGAATGTTCCGTTTGTGGAATCGTTTATCCGGCGGGTGCATCTTTTGAAGGATCTTCCGGTGGATGAGGTTTCCTGTCTTTTGGGTACGGTGGAAATCTATCCGCTGCTTGCAACGTTTATTCGGGCGCACAAAGAGGCATGCGGCATTGTGACAGGAAATCTGTCGTGCTGGATTGGCTTGCTGGTTCAGAAACTTGGCTGTGCATGCTATGCATCGGAAGCAGTTGTGGAAAACCAACGCATCCAGAAATTGTCTGCCATATTGCGCAAGGAGAACGTCGTGCAGCAGCTGAAGGAGGAAGGCCATCGGGTAATTTTCATCGGCGATGGGAATAACGATGTGGAAGCCATGCGCATTGCTGACCGCTCCATTGCAGCAGCGCTCACTCACTCCCCGGCAGCCGGTGTCCTGTCTGTCGCGGATTACTTGGTTCTGAATGAGGTGGCATTATGCAGGCAGTTACATCAGTTGTTATAAGCTGTGCGGGAATCGGATCCCGTTTGGGCTTAGGGATGACGAAAGCGTTGATTGATATTCATGGAAAATCCATGATACAGCGTCAGTTGGAGATGTTTGAGTCTGTGGAGGATATCCGGGTCGTGGTTGGCTTTGGGTCAGCTAAGGTGATAGAGGAAGTGAGAAAATACCGATCGGATGCTGTTTTTGTGTTCAATCATGAGTATTTCACGACCAAAACAGGATACAGCTATTATCTGGGCGCCAGGGACGGGAATGCCCTGGCCTTGGAATATGACGGGGACTTGCTGGTCCATCCGGAGGATATGGAAAGGCTCCTTCGGATGGAGGGGGAATGGATCGCTTATGCGGACAAGGCTTCCGAGGATGCCGTTTACGTGCAAGTGGATGCGGCAGGAAATGTCCTGGGATTTTCCCGGGAAGATGGCGATTTCGAATGGACGGGGCCATGCTGCATGAAAAAAGAGCATGTCAAGCCTCTGGCAGGAAATGTATACAGCCAGCTGGAACCCTATCTGCCAATGAAAGGAATAAAAATCAGGGCATACGATATTGATACCTATGCAGATTACCAGCATGTCCTGGAGGTTGTCAAAGATTGGTGAAAGGGATGATTTTATGGGGGAACGGACAAGAGGAACCCATGTCCTTCTGGATCAGGATGGAATCAAAGAGTTTTTCGATGGACGAAGCAAAAAAGCGTTGCCGCATTTGTACAATTACACAAATTATCAGGACAATCACCCGGATTTGGTTCTGCGGCGGGATCGATATGAAAAACAGAAGGTTCTTCCGGATCTCCGCATAGGCAAGGATACGCGGGTACTTGATATTGGGTGCGGTGTCGGCAGATGGGCCGGAACGGTTCTGTCCTGCGGGGGAATGTATGTAGGCGTGGATTACAGCGAGCCGCTTCTGGCATTGGCCAGAAATGCCTGTGAGGAAGCGAAGGAATCCAATCGGCAGTATGAATTCATCTGCTCTTCGTTCCAAGACATCTGTGAAAAGCTTCCGGGGCATGATGCGGAGGATGGATTCGATCTCATTATTGTCAATGGTGTCATGGTTTATATCAATGACAGCGATTTGCCGAAGTGCATGGCCAATGCAGATCGATTGTTGCGGCCGGCGGGGAGGCTGTATATCAAGGAGCCGATCGCTTATGGCGAGAGGCTTACCCTGAACCATGTCTACTCGGAGGAACTGTCCAGCGATTACAGCGCCATTTACCGCAGCGTGGATGAATATGAAGCCCTTTGGGAGAGCTTGGGGGAGCGATATAGCATGGCAAGGAAGGGAGACATGTGGGAGGACTCCCTGAAAAATAGGAAGGAAACAGGGCCGTACTACTGGATCATGGAAAAGCGCTAGTGTCCCACCTCGTTCTATACTCGTGAGCAGGAAAATTTGCCTGCCCACGGTATATGCAGAGACCGTAAAAGCTTTGCCTACGGCAAATTTCAACGGTCTCTAGTATAGCTTTTTTGGCACCAGGCGATGTAAGTGCAAAGATCCGGATAGGCTGCGCCCATGAGCTGTGCCTTTGTCAAGCAGTCCAGCGCCTTTTCTTTTTCTCCCCGGAAAAAATGGCAGAGCCCTGTATGATAATAGAAGGCTGGAAGAGCAGCGTTGCTTACATAGGGGATGTGCCTGTAAAGTGCGAGTGCAGTCTCCCAACGGCAATTTTGGCAGAGTTCTTCTGCTGTTTTCAGGATGTCCTGCTCGCCAAGTTCTTTTGCCAGGAGGGCGAAACGGTCAACAAGCTCCGGGCTGCCGTATTGCCAGATGTTGTTCATCAGGTCGTGGAATGTGTCTGCATCCTCTGCGGACAATGCATGCTCGTCGCCGTGGAAGCGAAGGAGGCAATGCCGGATTCCCTCCGGGAGGACAGAGAGTTCCTGTGTGCATTTCAGAAAATCTTTCGTGGGAAGGTAGAGCAGTGAAAGCATCAAGATCCGTCCGATTCTTGTGGCCTGGCTGACGAGGGCGGGAGATGACTGGCTGTTGGCGCCGGCAAGAATCGGGGCAAGCGCTTTTGCAGTATTCTCCGCTGCCTCGCGATAGGCTTTCCTTCCCATCAGTTCCTCATAGGATCCTTCCACGGGGCACACATAGTAGAGATAGATATCGTCCCATATCCGGTTCATCAGGCAGGCGGTCAGGAAGGATCTGTCCCTGTTCCTGTCATATATGGTATCCATCCATTGGATGATTTTCTTTGGCTTTTGGTCGGAAAGAAGCCGCAGCAGATCCCGCAGGACATTCTCCTTGTAGGGGTTTTCCTTCAGGGATTTTTTGTAGAAATCTGCGGCTTCCCTGGTCCGCCCCTGCATGACGCGGATTTTGCCCAGCGCGGCATAGATGATATGGAACTGGTTGGAGATGCCCGATTCGTACTCGCGCATGAGCTCTTCATTTTTGACTTGCTCCAGGACCTGTACCAGGCGCTGTTCTGCCAGAAGGAAATTGCGTTGCTGGAGGGCAAGTTTTGCATCCTCCCAGAGAAAGTCGGGGTGTCCCGGCACATCCTCAAGCGCTGCATCAACGATTTTTTGCAGGGTTTCACTGGAGGCGTGTTTCATCTGCTCTGACCTGATCCAGATCCAGTATTGCTTGACAAAAGCGCTTTTGATGCCTTTGTTTTTGGCTTCTACGGCAAGCTTTGCGTAATGGATGGCCTTGTCATATTGCTGCAGGTTGAAGTAAGAGACGGAAAGATAGGAATAATGCGTCGGTTTTTCGCCGCCTTCGGCTTCGATGTCTGCCAGCAGCATGTCCAGGTTGCGCTGGTTCTTGCTTATGGTCAGGCTTTGGGAATAGCCTGTGTGGTAGATGGCGAATTTCTCGGAATAGGCGAACCCCATCGCCTTTTTCCCGCTGTAGGCGAGGTATTCATGGATTCGCCCCTGGTAGCGCAATTGCTTCATGTTGCGGAAGATTCTTTTTTGGTTCGCAGTGGACTTGATTTCGTTGTTGTGATCGGCATCGATGTTGTACAGCAGGCTGTCAATGCCGAGAACCGTCTGGTTTCCATGGATGAGTTCCAATGTGGCGCGGAATTTCGTCTTGATGGACTCATCGAAATACTCATCGGCGTCCAGGAAGACAATCCAGTCTCCGGTGGCCTGATCCAGGGCATAGTTCTTTGCGGCGGAAAAGTCATTGCACCAGGCAAAGTGATAGACTGTGGCGCCTCCGGCCCGGGCCAGTTCCACGGTGCGATCCTCAGATCCCGTGTCCACCACGATGATTTCATCAGAAAATTCTTTCACGCAATCGAGCCACTGCTGGATGTTCTTCTCCTCGTTTTTTGTGATAACGCACGCTGATATCTTAATGATGGCAATCGCCCCCCTTTGGAAAATTGTGGCATGGATTATCCGGAATGTCAAGCAAAGGATTTCGCAAGCATAGAATATTTGTTCGAAAAAATATTTGGTGTGCCTTGCAGGGAGGAAAATCGTTTTTTTCGTAGAATCATACAGTATTCAAAGAAAATCAAGCTCAGAAAGAAGAGGATACTATGGCAAGATCTCGTGAGGAAATTCAGGATATGGCAGGGAAGATGCTGGAAGCGGCAGGCATCCAGCCATGCTTCAAGCCGGCTGTGCCGAAACTGGTGGCATCTCTGGGAATCAAGACAGGTATGATGCTGGACATGCAGGAGAACATCCTCTCATCTCTGCTCCTTCGCGCCTCGGATCAGGACGAGGTAGCCGGGCGGCAGGAAAACGTGATCCTCGTCAATGGCACGAAGAGCGAGAAGGAACAGCGTTTCGCTGTGGCTTATCAGGCAGCGGCTTATATGCTCCACAAGGACGAACATGAGCGTTATGAGAGCAACCTTCTCTCCCGCGATGTGGACAATGCAGGTGACGAGAGGCTGCGCCTTGCCTGTGCGCTCCTCATGGATGCCAGGCTCTTTGCCGACAAGTTCGGCAAGGCGATGAAGGGCATTCCGAACAAGGTGGCGGTATGCAAGAATCTCAGTTCCCAGTTTGGCGTTCCGCAGTATGCGGTGGAGCGCCGCGCAGAGGAACTGCAGCTGTCCTTCTGAATCCTTTGGAGAACGAAACGGAGACTGCCTGTGCAGTCTCTTTTCTTATGCAAAAATTTTGGTCAAAAATTCTTTGGGCATAGGTAGGAAAACGGCAGGTGGATAGGGAATATTTACCTATGATAGCAGAATTTATGTAGAATTGTAGAATTTTTGCATGGAAGCGATCCGAGTACCATAGGGAATCCTTGCTGTGCGAAGGGGGAGTAATCGTTATGGGTGATAGCGCGGTCGGCCAGCTCCAGCCGGAAGTCTTGCAGGGACTTCTCGGCGGCATTGGTGATGGCGTCATCCTCACGGACAAGGAAGAACGTGTGACCTATCTCAATACGGCGGCGGCACGCATTCTTGGATGCAAGTCCCAGATGGAGGGGGATGTGTATTTCAACGATATCTGTCCTCTCGTGAACCTGAAGACGGGAGCGCGCTTCGAGAACCCCTTGCAACGGGCCTTGCGGGAAGATGCTTCCGTGGGGCTGGCGCGCAATGTGGGCGTGCTCCTTCCCGGCGGCCCCGTGTATCTGTCCGCCACCTGTTCCCCCATGCGTGACGGGGAAGGAAAGAGCATCGGCTGTTCTGTCATCCTGCGGGAGATCACGCAGCTTCGTCGGCTGGAAATGAAGATCGAGTCGGATCATTCCTATATGCGCTCGATTTTTGCAGCGGCGAAGATCGGTCTCTGCGTGCTGGACGAGGGCGGCGCCATCATTGACATCAACGATGCCGGCCTTGAAATCATGCAGACATCTTATCATGAGGTTGTCCAGCTCCAGTTCGGGGATGCTTTCCGCTGCGAGAACAGCCTGATGAAAGGGTGCGGGCACAGCGAGGAGTGCCGCCATTGCCCGGTGCGGAAGAACCTGGAAGCGGCAATCATGGACGATGATTTCACGAGCGAGTTCACGGTGGCGATGAGCAGCGCGGACACGGGGGAGCCCATGTGGCTCAAGGTGTTCGTTTCCCAGGCGTGGTCGGAGACCGGAAAGCAGATCATCATTGCCCTTGTGGATGTTTCCCGCCGGAAGCGGCGGGAGAATGCGCTGGAGCTGGCAAAGAAGAAGGCGGAGGCAGCGAGCAAGGTCAAGGGGCAGTTCCTGGCCAATATGAGCCATGAGATACGGACTCCCATCAACGGCATGAACGGGATGATCGATCTGACGCTCAGGACATCCCTCAGCAAGGAGCAAAGGGAGAATCTCTTGAGCGCCAAGCGCTGCTCGGAGGACCTTTTGCATATCATCAATGACATTCTTGATTTTTCCAAGCTGGAAAGCGGGCGCATGAGGCTGGAAAATATCAATTTCGATCTATGGGAGCTCTTGCGGCAGGAAGCCAGGGTTCATGGAAAGGTGGCAATGGCGAAGGGCGTGTGGTTCACGCATCCTGTCTATCGGCATCTGCCGCAGTTCATCAGCGGGGATCCCCTGCGCCTTCGCCAGATTTTCAATAATCTTTTGACCAATGCGCTGAAATTCACGGCAAAGGGAACCATCGCCATGACAGCCGATGTGGGACAGAGGAAAGGCGCCCCCAGCCTGGAGTTTGGCGTGCATGATACGGGAATCGGTATGGACTGGCGGGGACGCAAGAAGCTCTTCAAGGCGTTCAGCCAGGTGGATGGCTCCACCACGAGACAGTTCGGAGGCACGGGGCTGGGGCTCATGATCGTGAAGCAGCTCGTGGAAGCCATGGGCGGTGGGATCCAGGTCTTTTCCGTTCCGGGGCGGGGGAGCAGTTTCTGTTTCTGGATCCCTCTCGCGACGGTTGGCTCCGTGGAAGAAGCGCCCAAGGAGAAGCGCGTCTTTCTCCGGCCGAGCCATGGGCAGAAGGATCCATTTTCTGCATGGAAAGCCAGGCAAACGGCGGAGAAAGAAAAATTGCCAGCGGATGACATTGCATCCCTGCTGGCATATTGCGAGAACAGGTTGAGAGGAGAGGGAAAGGACAATGAGGATACTGATCGCTGAGGATGATCGCACAAGCCAGATGTTTTTGTCGCGATTTCTCTCGGAATACGGCGATGTGGATGTGGCGACAGATGGCATGGAGGCATTGGACTTTCTCATGGACGCTGCGCGGAAAAAGGAACGATACGATCTCCTGTGTCTGGATATCATGATGCCGAAGGTCAGCGGCATCCAGGTGCTGAAGGTCATACGGACGATGGAGGAGCAGCATGGGATTCCAGCAGAAGAGCATCTTCCCATCATCATGATGACGGCTCTGACGGATATGGACTATGTGAACCAGGCTTTCGATCTCGGTTGCGATGCTTATGCATCGAAGCCCATCGAGATCGAGAAAGTGGAAGAGGTCATGCGGAGCCTTGGACTTATAGAGTAGACCTCATTTCTTTTTCTTCAGGCAGGAATCGAAGCGCTCCAGGTTGGTGAGGATGGTTGTGCTGGTCGGAGCCAGCTGCGCTGCCTCATGGAGATCTTTCCAGGCCTCCTTGTATTTCTTCTGCTGGATCTCAATGATGGCGAGATTGTTGAGAAGATTGGGCGCATGGACGCTTGGCACGACGGCAAGCAGCTCCCGGAGTTCCTTGATGGAATCCTTGTATTTCTTTTTCTGGTACAGGGAGAACGCCTGCTCATAGCGCGACTTGAGAGCCGGATCCACTGCACCTGCCTTGGTGTTGGAGGAGTCTCCCTTGGCAGCTTGCCAGATGCGGAGGATGCTTTCGCCGTATCCTTTGCCGGGGATGGCCCATACGCCGTTGAGATCGGTCCAGTACTGGCTCTTTCCGGCATGCTGCGCACGGAATTTGACGACGGCAGCATAGCGTGGGTCGATGATGTCCGTGGAAGGCGGCTGGGGAGAGGCATAGGCCATGATGTGCTGGATATGGGCGCGGACACCAAGCTGCGCCGTGGCGAAGCTGGCTCCTCCTGCACGTTTCCCGACAGCGCCAAGTCCACAGAAATTGTTTTGGGCGGGTTTCACATCGTTGCCGTAGCGGAAGAACCCGGTTTCCTTGATTGCCTGGCAGAGCGCAACGTCGGGACGGATGTTTTCCCTTCCGGCCTCCTCATAGTAGGCTGCTACAAGCTGTTCCAGACTGCAGGTGAGCCTTGGCTTGGGATTCTTTTTCCGGATGTAGTCCACCATTTGCTCGGGTGTGGCTTCTGCCCTGCCCATGATGCTGATGCCCTTGTCTTGGGAGGGAGAAGTTCCGAAGACCTCTGCCATGCGCCAGTCGATTTCTTTCAGGGATTTCCGGTCGGGCGTTCCCGGCATGTCGGCGGGATAGGAAAAAGCACGGGAAGCGGTGCTCCCAAGGACGATGCGCTTCTGGGCCTGAGCCGGAGAAGCAATGGGATTCTGAGGCAGGGCATAGGCGGGAGCGGCAAAGCCGAGGGCCAGGGCTCCTGCAAGCAGGGAATGGGCAATATTCATAGGGAAGACTCCTTTGCTGTATGGAACTGATTTGACACCTATTTCCGTAGTATATCACAGGATGGCAGGAGAATCCAAGAGGATTTTTCGCAGGATTATGGTGTACATGGATTTGGGTAAGGATGAAATTGATGAAGGAAAGGGCGTGGATGCCTTGGCGGAGGAACTTTGGGAACATAGTGAACAGTTGAAACGCATAAAGTTTTATTTTGATCTCCAGCAGAGGACTGCCGAGGGATATCCTTTCGTGACCGATCTGCATACCGGCATTGTGATGATCTCCGACCGCATGGTGAAGGAATATGAACTGCCGGGGAACGTTCTCGTGGATTTCGATCGGTATTGGATGCCCCTTATCTATTCGGAGGATGTGGCGGATTACGAGAATGGTTTCAAGCACATTTTCGATCCGGGCCATTCCGGCGAGCACAATATTGAATACCGGGTGAGGAACCGCAAGGGAGAGTATACCTGGGTACATTGCCATGGAATCGTAGGGCGGGATGAGTCCGGTGAGGCGGTGATGTTTGCCGGCAGCATCATGAAGATGGATCGCATCCTCCATGCAGATCCCGTGACGGGTCTCCTGAACCGCTATGCCTTTGACCAGGCCGTGAGGGACGGCGTGTCGTCTGCCGTTTCGAAGGGGGAGATGGGGGCGGTCATGATCATTGGGCTGGACAATTTCCATTTGCTCAATGAGGCATACGAGACGCATTTTGACGATGTGGCCATGCGGCAGATCGGCCAGAGCATCACCAATGTGCTGCCGACCCATCTGAACCTCTACAAGCTGGACGGATATGAGTTCGGGCTCATTTGGCCCCATACATCCCAGGAGGAAGTGCAGATCATCTTCTCCAGCATCCAGCTTTGCCTGAGGGAGGCGAAGGAAAGCAATGACAAGGTGTTTTTTTCCGCGTCGGCAGGCGCAGTGTTCTATCCGGACAGCGGAACGGATGCCCTGGCGCTCCAGAAGCATGCCCAGGCGGCTCTTGAGATGGCACAGCAGCAGGGAAGGGAGCAGCTTCTTGTGTTCTCCAGGGAGTCCTATGAGGAATGGCTGCGCTTCATCAACCTGCAACGGGCCTTCGAGGAGAGCATCGAGAAGGGATGCAAGGGATTCAAGCTTTTCTACCAGCCGCAGGTGGATGCCATCACCCAGGAACTTATCGGCGCAGAGGCATTGCTGCGCTGGCAGGAGGATGACGGCCATGTGATTTCCCCGCTGGTGTTCATCCCCATTTTGGAGCGCACGCGCCTCATCATCCCTGTGGGGCGCTGGATCGTGGAAGAGGCCGTCAGGACCTGCAAGAAGTGGCAGGAATACTGGCCAGGGTTCCAGATGAGCATCAATGTGTCCCTCTGCCAGCTGGAGTCCCCGGCGCTCCGGGAACATGTGAAGGAATCCCTGGAACGCCATGGCCTTCCGGCAAAATACCTGACATTGGAACTGACAGAAAGCCAGCAGGTATCCAATTCGCAATTTGTCAACGAGCAGTTCGATTATTTCAGGCAGATGGGTGTCAAGGTGGCCATGGACGATTTCGGCATGGGCTATTCTTCTCTGGCGCTTCTCAAGACATTCAGCTGCGATGTAGTGAAAATCGACAAAGTTTTTGTCGATAATGTGATGGACAGTCAATTTGACAAGAACTTGGTAAAATATGCCATCAAGCTCTGCCGAAGCATCGGCATGGCAGTATGTGTCGAGGGAGTGGAAGACAAGGAATCCTATGAGTACCTCGCCCATGAGTGCGGGGCGGATGTGATCCAGGGGTTCTATTTCGGGCGTCCGGAACCCGAGATGATTTTCCAGGAAAGATTCCGGAAAAACTAAGACATACAGAATGAGGTGAGGAAATGGAGAACACGCAAGTAACCCAGTTCAGGCGCGAGGTTTTGCGAAGGATAGCGAAATATACATGGGAGGACTGTCTTCCGGAGAATGTCTATGACATCCTGACAGATGTTGTACGGGAGGACAGTCCGAGGGTGCGCTGCTGTGTCCACAAGGAACGGGCCGTACTGAAGAACCGCATTCAGATGGCTCTCTGGATGCCCCTTGGAATGAACCCCATCACTGCGGCAGGAGCGGCGCTCACAGAGAAAATGGACAAGAGCCTGCCTGTGATGGATGTGCTGCCCGATGCCTGCGATGCCTGCCCTATTGATAAATACTATGTCACGGATCTCTGTCGCCATTGCATCCAGCATAAGTGCATGAACAACTGCCCCAAGCATGCCATCACCATCAAGGACAGGGCGACCATCAACCGGGATGTCTGCATTGAGTGCGGCCGCTGCGCGAAGTCCTGCCCCTATGGAGCCATCATCGAGGTCACTCGCCCCTGCATGCGGGCCTGCGCCCTGGGGGCTCTTTCCTCCGGGCCGGACAAGCTCACGGTCATCGACTACGAGAAATGCGTGAGTTGCGGGAACTGCCGGGGGGCTTGCCCGTTCGGTGCCCTGGACGAGCGCAGTATGATCGTCTACATCCTTTCGGCATTGAAAGAAAAGAAAAAAGTGGTCGCCATGCTGGCGCCTTCCTTCCTTGGGCAGTTCGGGCCAAAGGTCACGCCGGGCCAGGTGGTTGCGGGGCTCAAGGAGCTTGGGTTTGCAGAGGTTCTTGAGGTTGCCGTGGGAGCCGATATCACAACGCTGGCGGAGGCAGAGGAATTCAAGGAAAAGGTTCCGGAGAAGCTCCCCTTCATGACCAGTTCCTGTTGCCCGGCCTTTGTGGAGCATGTGAAGAAGCATTTCCCGGAGTATGAGGAAAACATCTCAAAGACGGCCTCGCCCATGGTGTCCTGCGGCATTTGGGCGAAAAATAAGTACGAGGATGCGCTTACTTGCTTCATCGGCCCCTGCATCGCCAAGAAGATGGAGGCGGTACGCCATCCCGAAAGCATTGATTTCGTCATGACTTATGAGGAGCTGCAATGCGTCTTCGAGGGAACGGGAATCGACCTGGCATCCTTGGAGGCTGAAGAATACCATACAACGGCGACAGGCGGCGGGCTGGGATTCCCGTTGAACCGGGGCGTGCAGGCATCATTGAAGCTTTTCCTGGAGAAGTCAGGCTCCGGGGATGTGCTCATGGATTACGCGGACGGTCTCAGGAATTGCCAGGAGAAGCTGTCCCTGGTGAAGCAGGGCAAGCAGTCCCTGGAGTACTTTGAGGGGATGGCATGCCAGAACGGGTGCGTTGACGGCCCGGGAACTCTCGTGCAGCAAGGCCTGGCCAGAGTCATGCTCACGAAGTTCGCCAAGGCGGCTCCGCAGCAGGTGAGCGATGAAAACGAAGAAGCGATGGATGCGTGGAAGAAGTATGATTTCGAGGTAGGAGACTGAAGGGAATCATACGGTGATATGCACAGGACAGGCGAGATATAAGGCTGTTTTTGGAAGGTTCTGCCGACAGGAAAGTGCCGTTGCTTCATTCATCTGGAAGCGGCGGCGCTTTTTGTATAATGAATACAAAAGAAAACATTTGATTCTTTTCGATATATTTTGTATACTATCGTATAAAGGGATATCAGTCGTGGAAAAAAAGGAGGTCTGTGGCAGAAAATGGCAGCTAGAGGAGCGGTGATGAGATTCCATGGAAGAGATGCAGGGGATCTGGATCATATCCCCTGTTCCCGGCGTGAAGTCATACGGCAGGTGATCATGGAGCGCAAGCGGCAGCACTTGACGCAGAAGGATCTGGCGGACAGAATCGGGCTCAAGCAAAGCAATATCAGTCGATTGGAGACGGGGAAAAGCAATCCGTCCATCGATTTCCTGCAACGTGTCGCTGTTGGATTGGGCAAAGAACTGCATGTGGAAATCCGATGAGCTTTTTGAAAAACTGCCTTGCCGTTTTTGTTCCGATGTGCTATAATGTATTCCATGCGGTTGTAGCTCAGCAGGATAGAGCAACTGCCTCCTAAGCAGTAGGTCGGGCGTTCGAATCGCCCCAATCGCACCATTGCGGAAAAATCAAGACTTGTGTGGCTGTTGTGCCGTGCAGGTCTTTTTCTTTACCTGTGCCGGCGTATCCGGAAACGGGGCGCCTCATGGATGCCGAAAGGGGAAAGAAATGGGACATCGGAAGGAAATCAAGGATTTTTGTCGAAGCAGAGCAAGAAAAGGGGAGGACCGACCATGAAGCTGTCGATTCGGGGACGGGTGCTGCTTCTGGTGCTGTTCGTTGTGCTTGCCACTCTCTTTGCAGTAGGGATGGTATCTTTTTACAGCTTTTATGCTTCGAAGAAAGCCGAATTAGAGCAGGAGCGTGTCCTGAAAGAGTTCCTTTTGGAATCCATGGGGAGATATGCGGAGGAATATGCCAAAGCAAGACTGAGGGAAGTCACGGAGACCAAGGCCAAGCATTTGGACAGGGAGTTCCATATTGTTGGCGAGAATGTAGAGTATATGTCTGACAGCATGTCCCGTATCCTGTCCTCGCCGGGGAACTACCTTCCCCGCATCCTGCCCGATACGCGCAGCGAGCCGGATATCCTGTCCGGCACCCCTTATGTCCATTATAGCCCGGAACTCATGCGTCAGGGGATTGGGAAAGATCTGCAGGCGGAAATCGGGCTGGCAGGAAATTTTGCCGATGTGCTGGTGCCTATGGGCAAACCTTATCATGGCGGCAATACTTCCTTTTTTGCAGGGTCGAAACATGGTTATCTTCTGTGTATGGACTGGATTTCCTCGAAGAACGGGCCTGTCAGCATTTTTCCTTCGCCGGAGGCGCGGCAGGAATTTCTCGACAGCTTTGACCCGCGGCAACGGTTTTGGTATCATCTGGGGAAGGAGGCCGTGAGTCCGATTTTCACGGATATCTATAAGGGTGCGGAAGGTTATCTGGGGATATCCTGTGTGATGCCTTATTATGATGGCGACGGTTTTGCCGGCGTAGTGGGCATCAGCTACAGAGTGGAGGATATTCATCGGATGATGGTGGATGTAGCTCTTGATCCGTCGAAGTTGAGGTCGAATTTCATCCTGGACAAGAATGGCCATGTGATTATTTCCTCCGAGCAGGAGGGTATTCTGGCTGTCACGCCGGAACTCATGGATATGCGCGAGATGGAGGAGCCCAGCCTTGCGGAAGCCGCCCGGCGCATGATCGCAGGGGAAAGCGATGTCATGTCCGTGGAGCTGGAGGGCGATACTTATTACCTCGCCTTTGCGCCCATGAAGTCCGTCGGCTGGAGCCTTGGCATCGTGATTGAGGATGACGAGGTGCTGGATCCGGTGGAGCAGGTCAGCAGCGATGTTTTGGAGAAGGTCAGCCATTTTCACGGTACGATGAAAATGATTTTTGAGGACTCCGTGCTCAAAATGGGCATGATATTGATTCCTGTCCTGCTTCTGGTGGTGTATGGCAGCGGTTCCATGGCATCGCGCGTCACGCGTCCGATCCGCAGGCTGGCCGATGGTGTGCGGGACATTGCTTCTGGCAATTTCGACAAGAAACTCGACTTGCATACGGGAGACGAAATCGAGCATTTGGCAATATGCGTCAACTCCATGGCGGAGGACCTCAAAGCCTATACGGAAAACCTTGCCCGGGCGGCGGCAGAAAAGGAGCGCGCCCGGGCAGAGATGGAAGTTGCGGCAAAGATCCAGTCGGATATGCTGCCCGGCGTATTTCCTGCCTTCCCGGAGCGGAAAGAATTTGACATATATGCTATGATGGAACCAGCGAAGGACGTGGGTGGGGATTTCTACGATTTTTATTTGAGGGATGAGAACCGGCTGGCCTTTGCCATTGCCGATGTATCAGGAAAAGGCATTCCTGCTGCTCTTTTCATGGCAAAATCCCAGTCGATTCTCAAAAACTGCCTTTTGACGGCAAAAGATTCCGGACAGCTTGCTTCTGTTCTGGAACAAGCCAATGCCTTGCTCTGCCGGAACAACGATGCTGCCATGTTCGTGACGGTGTTCCTCGGGCTCCTCGATCTCAGCACGGGGCATCTGGTCTATGCGGACGGCGGTCATTGCCCGCCGCTCCTGGGAAGGGGCGGCCGCTATGATTTCCTGCCCATGAGGAAGGGCACCATGCTCGGGCTCATGGAACTTCCCTACGAACAGCAGAGCGTGGACCTCGCGCCGGGAGACACCATCTTCCTTTACACGGATGGAGTTTCCGAGGCGATGAACGAGAACGGGGAACAGTTCTCGGAACCGCGCATCAAGGCAGCGCTCAATGCCCTGCCGCCCGACCGGTCCCCCGAGGATATCCTGTCCTGCCTGCTGAAGAGCATCAAGCAACATGCCGGCTCTGCCGAGCAATCCGACGACATTACCATGCTAGGACTTCGATACAACGGAAAGTGAGGACATATCCCTATGGCACTTGACATTACACCAAAGATGAGCGGAACAACGCTGACACTGGAGCTCTCCGGCAAGCTCAGCGCGCTGGAGGCGAAGGAATTCGATGCGGCATTTGAGAAAGCCGCAACAGGCATGAAGGAGGCGCTGTTGGATTTTTCCGCGGTGGATTATATTTCTTCTGCGGGCCTCCGTTCCTTGTTTCTGGCAAAGAAAAAGATGACCCGGCAGGGCGGAGACCTCAAGGTGCTCTATCCTGCGCCGGAGGTCATGGAGGTATTCCGGGCGACCCGCTATGACAATATCGTGACCATCGTGCAGCGGGGAGCCGAAGAGGCGCAGCCTGTGTTCTATCCCTTGCGTCCCGTGCAGCGCTGGATGGTGGACACCCATTTCAAGGTGGCGCGCTCCACCATGATGAACACCGGGGGGTTGGTCAGGCTGGATCCTTCCATCGATCTGGAACTTCTGGCGGAGGCCGTGAACGGGCTTCTTTCCGCCTATGACATCTTCCGTTGCCGTCTGGTCTTCCATCCTGAGACAGGGGACATCTGCCAGCGTTTTGACGGGGAAGTCGGCAAGGTCTATGTGGAGATCATGTCCGATGAGGCGTTTGAGGAGCGCAAGCGGGAAGTGAAGCAGCCGTATGAGCTCATCGACCATCCCCTGTACCGTTTTTATATCATGAAGACCGCCTCCGCCGCCTATGTCTACGCGGATTTCTACCATGTCATCATGGACGGTACTGCCATTGCTCTGCTGTTTTGGCGGGAATTGGACAAGAGGTACATGCAGCTCGTCAAGAAGGAATTGCCGAAGAACTTGCGCCAGCCTTCCAGCTATGCAGAGTATATCCTGGAGGAAGCACGGATTCCGGAGGAGGAGCTGCGGGAAGGCCATGACTACTGGAGGAAGGTGCTGGAAGGGTTCTCGGAGACAAAGCACCTGCCTCCCGCAGATCTCCAAGGGGAAGCCGTCACATTGGAGCACGAGGTCGAGATTCCCTTCCCCGGATTGGAGAAGGGATTTTTCAAGGGGAAGGACTTCAATGAAAACACCTTCTTCATGGCTGCCGTCATGCTGGCCTTGGCCAAGTCCACGGGAAGGAGCGAGGCGCTCCTGGGCTGGGTTCATAACGGCAGGGCAAACTCTGCGGAACGCCGTCTGATGGGGCTCATGCTGGACCAGTTTCCCATCCGCTGGGATTTTCGCGAGGACATTTCCGTCGCCGGCTTCCTTTCCGGGCTGGAAGCCAAGGTGCAGGAGGGCATGACCTATCGCAAGAGCCTGGACATGGTCTATGAGGACGGCATGGAAGACGGTATCGCCAGCTTCATCCTGCAAAAAGGAAGCATGGGCCGCCGCGGTGTCATGAAGCTGGGAGGGGTCGATGCCGTGATTGAGGAAATGCCGGCCAATGAGATCTCGGCAGCGGAAAACAGCTTGGATATTGAGATGAATTCCCATGATGACGGAACCTATTCCCTGGTGCTGGACTATGACAATCATCGCTACACGGAAGGAGCTATGCGGCAGTTCGCCGCCATCATGGAGCAGATGGTCCATGCCTTGCAGGACGGAAGCCGCATGGTATCCGGATTGCTTGCAGAATAAGGAAAGGAAGGAATGACGATGGGCAAACATTCTGAGGAACAGAAGGAAACCTGGTGCATCGCACATTTCGGGGACGATATGCCGGATTGCCTGCCCCTGCCGGATAGGCGTGAAGCCTGCTCATCTGCATGGGCATCCATCTCGCTGCCGCTCGGGGAACGGGAAGAAGCTGCCCCGGCAGAGCTTGCGGCAAGCGTCCTCTTCCTTCTGGGCGTGTACGGCGGCATAGAGGAAGCAGGATGCCTGGTGCGGACACCTTCCGGCTGGATTCCCTTGCGCTCGGACTGGGACAAGGCCGCTTCTCCGACGGCGCTGGCGGAAAAGACCGGGGAACTCATGAAAGCAGCATCCTCCTTTGACTGGACAAAGGAGGACGCATGGGATACTCTGGGTCAGGAAAAGGGGCGGGGCATTGCTTTGTCCCTGGCAGGGGAGTTGCCGCAGGAAGAACGGGAAGGCTTTGCCCTGCTGTTCCGGGCTGCTCCCGACCGTTTGACCGTTTCCTATGCGGTTTCCTGCTATACGGAAGAATTCCTTCGGGGCCTTGCCCTCTCATGGAAGGAAATCCTCTTGGGGTTCCCGGGGGCAAAAAAAATGGCCGATGTCCCTGTGACGGCGAAGGAAACCCTCAGAACCTTGGACGGCTTCAATCAAACAGCCCACGAGTACGACCGGATCTCGACCGTTGTGGACTTGTTCCGCGTCCGGGCAGCCGAATTCCCCGACCATATCGCGGTGGTCTATGAGGACAAGTCCTATACCTATGCCGAGGTGGATGACATCTCTGATCGGTTGGCAAGCTATCTTCACCGTCAAGGGCTGGGACGGGGCGACGCTGTCCCGGTCTTCATTCCGCGCTCCGAGTACATGGTCATTGCGTCCCTTGGCGTTTTGAAGGCGGGCTGCGCCTATGAGCCTTTGGATCCCAACTATCCCGATGAGCGGCTGGCCTTCATGGCCAAGGATGCTTCGGCAAAGCTCATTCTCGTGGATGACAGCCTTCTGCCGCGTCTGGGGAATTTCAGGGACTTTTCGGGAAAGCGGCTCTGCCTTTCGGAAATCGCTGATTTGCCGAAACCGGAGGCCACCGAATTGGCGGAGATCGCGCCGCCCGAGCCGGAGGATTTGTTCACGTTGATTTACACGTCGGGAACCACCGGCGTACCCAAGGGCGTGAGGCTTCTGCACCGGAACCTCATGGCCTATGCCGCTTGGTACCGGCGTTTCTTTGCCCCTACGGAAAAGGCTCGCATCACCTGCTACAACAGCTATGGATTCGACGGTTCCCTGACAGACATGTATCCGGCTCTCACGGTGGGCGCAGCAGTCATCGTGATTCCGGAAGAAAAGAAGCTGGATCTGCCTGCCTTGGCGGATATCATCCGGAAACATCGGGTTTCCATTGCCGACCTGCCCAGCCAGGTGGGGCGGCAATTCGCCCTGACCATGGACTGCCCGTCGCTGAAGTACATTGTGGGAGGCGGCGAGAAACTGGTGCCTTTCGAGCCGGTCTATCCTTATGTGTTTGCCAATGAATACGGCCCTACGGAAACCACCGTTGCCATCACTTGCTACAACATGACGGAATACGAGCCGGACATTCCCATCGGAACGCCCATGGACAACACAGCCATCTACATTGTGGACAGCGCCGGAAGGAGAGTCCCTCCCGGCGCACTGGGGGAGCTTTGGGCAGCAGGGGTTCAGGTCACGGGAGGCTATCTCAACCGCCCGGAGAAGACGAGGGAAGTATTCGTGCCGAACCCCTTTTCCAAGGAGCCCGGTTATGAGACGGCCTACCGCACGGGAGACATCGTGCGCTACCGTCAGGATGGCAATATCGAGTTCGTGGGAAGGCGCGACGGTTTAGTGAAGATTCGCGGCTTTCGGGTGGAGCTTGCCGAAGTAGAGGGTGTCCTCCATGATTTCCCATCCGTGAAGAATGCGGCCGTTGTCGCGCTGGACAATCCTGCAGGGGGGAAATACATCGCCGCCTATGTGGTGGGGAATGAGCCCATTGACAAGGCTGCCCTGGCCGATTTCATCCGGGAGCGGAAGCCCCCCTACATGGTGCCTGCTGCCATCGTGCAGATCGATGCCATTCCCCGCAACCAGAACGGGAAGCTCAACCGCAAGGCTCTGCCCGTGCCGGAGATCCATGCACGCGAGAAGGAGTATGTCCCGCCGAAGAACGAGACAGAGGCCGAGCTTGCGAGGGGCTTTGCTGTGGCATTGGGCATGGAGCGGGTCGGTGCGGAAGAAGATTTCTTTGAGGCGGGCGGCGACAGCTTAGGCATTGTGCGCCTGCTTTCTGAATGCCGCGATTTGAAGCTCAATTTCCACCTGATTTATGAGGGGAAGACTCCCAGGGGAATTGCTGCGCTCCTCGCCCGGCGCAATGCAGACAGCGCTGGTTCGGGAAAACAGAGGGAAACCCATTTCTTCGGGCCTCTCCATGAGCTGCACTATGACTGGGGGAATTCTCTGGAGGAAGGCTATGGGCTCCACTGCGATGCCACGGTATACCTGGCTCCGGATACCGACATGGAGCGGCTGGCCATGGCCGTGGAAAAGACGTTGCTGGCCCATCCTGCCGTGGATGCCAGGCTCACGGATGCCGGAGACGGAACGCTTCGCTGGAAGCCCGGCGATTTGGAGGGCATGAAGCCATCCATCCGGGAGATTTCCCGGGAAGACTACGATGCTTTGAAGGAGAACATTCGCCAACCGTTGAACAAGCCGGAGACCCGCATGTTCGTCATGCGCCTCTTCGTGATCCGGGAAGTGGATGGAACGGCCAGCAAGGAGTTCTATTTTGATTTCCTCCATCCCATTATCGATGGGGATTCCATCAATATCTTCCTGGCGGATGTGGATGCCGCTTACCGGGGAGAGGAACTTGCACCGGAAGAATACAGCATCTTTGATTACTATGACGAGATGGAGGATATGATAGGGACTCCTGCCTACCGGGAGGAACAGCAGTGGAACCATGATTTCGTCCGTTCCTTCACGGAGCGCCCGGGAGAGCTTCCGGGGGATTTGGATCCCAAGGGAGAAAATGATACCAGGGATATCATGGTGCCCATCCATGTTGACCTCCATGCCGTGGATGCCTTCACCAAGGCGCAGGGCATCACAGACGGGACACTCCTGGCTGCGGCCTTCGGCCTTCTGCAGGGCCGGAACAACGGGGAACAGGCCGCCGCCATTCTCACCATCTACAACGGGCGGGACGATATCCGCTACGAGCGCACCATGGGCGCGGTCTACCGCCACTATCCCCTCTGCGTCCGCTGGCAGGAGGACATGACGGCAGGGAGCTTCGTGAAAGAGACCCAGGAAAACATAATGCTCTGCCGCCGCCATGTGCTCTACGAAGGGGACCCCGTGCCCCTCATCGCCGCTTTTGCCTATCAGGGGGAAGACGTGGACGGTCCTTTCGATTTCTGCGGCGGCAAGGCCCGCTATGAAGAAATCGAGGACTTCGAGGAGGAGAATTTCGATTTCTTCCTCCATCGCCGCAGGGATGATTTCTACGTCAACCTGACCTATAACACGAAGGAATACAGCGAGGATTTCGTCGCCCGTTTCCTGAAGGATTATGCCAGTGTCATTCACGCCCTTGCAGAGGGGAAGAGGATTGGGGATATCCTGGGGATGCTGTAAGGGGGGATTGCTTTGGAACGCGCTGTGAATCCTGCCTGTTTCACCCGCAAGATGTTCTTGCATTCGGTGCTGCCGGCTCCCTTGGCGGCGATTGGCTTGGCGTTGGCAGAAATGGGGGATACGATTCTGGTGGGACATGCCATCGGCATGGACGGGCTGGCCGCCATCGGCTTTATCTCCCCCCTCTTTCTCCTTGCTACCTTCTTTGTCTTTGGACTCTCCATGGGGGGCGCCATTGTCTACAGCAATCTTATGCATGAGGGGAAAAAAGAAGATGCCTTGGGCATCTTCCATTTTTTCCTGCGACTTTCCGCTCTGGTGGGCTTTGGCATCACGGCGGGAGGACTGCTCTTTGAAGACGGACTTCTCCTTCTTCTCGGCACCGGGCCGGAGGACGGCGTGGTATACGAGATGGCAAGGAGCTATCTCTTTTTCATCCTGCTGGGGATTCCCTTTGAGATTTTGATGGAGGTCATCACCGCCTATCTTCGGAACGATGATGCCGACACCCTTTCCGTTGCCATCCAGACGGCCAGCGGTATCGGGAACCTTGCGATCAGCGCCCTGATGCTCTTCGTTTTCGATTGGGGCGTGGCGGGTTGCAGCTTCGGTTTTTTCTTTTCCAATTTCCTGGCGGTGCTCGTTTCCCTGGCCTATATCCTGTTCTGCTCGAAGGGGGAGCTTTCTCTTCGCGGCAGGGCTGCTTCCTTCCGGGATGCTGTCAAGCCTTTGCGGCTGGGGTTTGCCACCTCTGCCGAGTACATCTTTGATGCGCTCTTTACCCTGGTGTCCATCCATCTTTTGATGGACATCGCAGGAACAGAGGGCGTGGCGATTTTCAACATCATGGAGAATTTGGCCCTGCTCTTCATCTTCCTCTACGAGTTCATCGGAAAGACCTCCCAGCCCTTGTTTTCTGCCTTCTTTGCCGAATGCAATTTTGCCGAGCTCCATCGCGTTTTCCGTTATGCCCTGGCCTATTCCCTTCTCTGGGGCATTCTGGCCACGGTTCTGGTGGTGGTCTATCCCCAGATTCTCGACCTGCTTTTCGGGCTTGAGGATATCGAGGATGCATCCATGGCATATTATGCGGCACGTATCTTCTGCATCAGCACGATTTTCATGGGAATTGCCCTGCTCCTGCAGAACTATCTGCAATCCGAGGAAGACGAGAGCGGGGCCTTCCTCGTGGTGTTCCTGCGGCGTTTGGGTGTCAGCCTGCCCTTGGCCTTTGTCCTGGCAAAGTTCGGCTTTGATGCCTTTTGGCTTGTCTACCCATTGTCGGAGATTGCTACATTGGTTCTTCTGTTCCTCTACAAGTACAGGAAAGGAGAGCGGCACTTGGTGGAAGAGGCGCGGATTTATACGGCGTTCTTCCCGGGCCGCATTGAGGACATGGCCGAGTATTTGGATGCCATGGAGGCCTTCGCCGCTTCCTGGGGTGCCAATCCCAGGAAAATCTACACGTTGCGGCTGGCTGTGGAGGAGATCTGCGGCTTCATGGAAGAGCGGGCCGGCCGCAGCCCGGATGTTCCCACGTTGACGCAGCTCACGCTGATTGCCCGGGAGGACGGTTTTTTCCAGCTCCATCTGCGCGATGACGGGAAGGAGATGGATCCCTTCCAACAGGAACTCCAAGGAGCTTTCACGGAACTGCCCGAGAAACTGGATACACGGGCATTGGGGCTCCATGTGGTCAAAACCCATGCCCGCCAGTTCCTCTATCGGAATTATCAAGGGTTCAACACGATGACCGTCACCATATAGCGGAAAGAGCTGCCTTCCGGGCAGATGATAATCTCTTGTTCCGCCGGAATGCTATACTAGACACAATCATGAAGGTTTCTGTACATATGAAAGTTGGTGTTGATGGCTCATTACTTGGATATTGACATGGATTACAAGCAAATGCCCCATAAAATTATCATTTTGGGGCATTTTTTGTTGATTTTCGAAGTTCATAGGCTTGATTTTCTGCTTCTTCACTGTGCATAATGTA
>CACYDT010000173.1 GCA_902773295.1 uncultured Veillonellaceae bacterium
AAGTACAGTCCTCGTAGGTTCGCTAAGTTCATTATAACATTGTTTTAAATAATTTTAAATAGTTTGATTATATTTATTTACTATACAACTTCCTGCCGTCTTCGTCACCGAAAATTTTCCATTTTCCATGATCCATACTTTCCGGTTTTTCCTATGGGAAAAGCGGAACAAGTGTGTTATAATGGAGGAAATTCACCTTAGGAGACAGGATCATGCAGAAAATCGCAATCTACGGCAAAGGCGGCATCGGAAAGTCCACCATGACCAGCAACCTCTCCGCCGCGTTCGCCTATCTCGGCAAGAAAGTCATACAAATCGGCTGCGACCCCAAAGCGGACTCCACGATCAACCTTCTCGGAGGGAAGCCCCTGGTTTCCGTCATGGGCTACATGCGGGAAAACGATCGCCCGCCGGAACGGCTGGACGAAATCTCCCGCGTGGGCTTCGGGGGCGTCCTCTGCATCGAAACCGGAGGACCGACCCCTGGGCTGGGATGCGCCGGGCGCGGCATCATCGCAACCTTCAACATTCTTGAGGAAATGGATCTCTTCCGCTCCTTCCAGCCGGACATCGTGCTCTATGATGTTTTGGGAGATGTTGTCTGCGGAGGCTTTGCCGCCCCCATCCGGGAAGGCTATGCCGAGGATGTCCTCATCGTCACTTCGGGAGAGAAAATGTCCCTCTACGCCGCGAACAACATCGCAACCGCCGTGGAGAATTTTGCGGATCGCGGCTATGCAAAAGTGAAAGGCATCCTCTTCAACCGCCGAAATATCCCGCAGGAAGAACTCAAAGTAAAGGAATTCGCCCAAAGCCATGGGCTTTCCATCATCGCCGATATTCCGAGAAGCGATGCCATCAACGAGTATGAGGAGAAAGGACAGACCGTCATCGAAGGGAATCCTTCCCTCAATATCAGCAAGCGGTTCCTGGAACTGGCAGAGAGCCTTTCCCAATCCTATTTGCATACTTGAGGTAATCTATGACGAACAATCCATATTCTATCTCTGTCCGCGATCTGTATGCCGCAGGTCGCGATCATATACCGGAGGAACTTCAGACAGATACCCATCTCATCTTCAATTCTCCTGCGGCGCTTGACTTCAATTCCCCGGGGGCGCAGGGCTTTGGCGTCAAACGGGCGGGATTGTCCATTCCCGGCTCCATCATGCTCCTGATTTCCCCGGGATGCTGCGGACGCAATACCTCTGCGCTTCGTGCCCCCGGAAAGTTTGGGGAGCGTTTCGCCTATCTCCTCCTCGATGAGAACGACATCGTGACGGGACGCCACCTTGCGAAGATTCCTGCCGCCATCCAGCTCTTCGTGGAAAGCAGGCCGAAACCGCCCACTGCCGTGATGCTCTGCATCACCTGCGTGGATGCCCTCCTCGGCACGGACATGGAACGTGTTTGCCGCAAGGCACAGGAGGCTGTGCATCTTCCCGTGCTGCCGTGCTATATGTACGCCCTGACCAGAGAAAGCCACCGCCCTCCCATGGTCGCCGTCCGGGAAACGGTGTATTCCCTGCTCCGTCCCGGGAAGAAACAGGCCAATGCCGCAAACCTTCTGGGCTTTTTCGCTCCCCTGCAGGAAGACTCCGAGATCTATCCCCTGCTCCATCATGCGGGGCTGCGGAATATCCGCGAGCTTTCCCGATGCCGGAACATGGAAGAATACCATGAGCTCTCCCGGGCAAACTTCAATCTCGTCCTGAACCCTGAAGCCCGGGGCGCTGCCCGCTGGTTCGAGCAGAACCTGGGAATCCCCTCCGTAGAGCTCACGAGGCTCTACCAGTTGGATAAGATCCATACCCAGTACCAGCTTCTTGCCATGACCCTCAAAACCCGCATCGTTGACGTGAGCTGGTTCACGGATGCGCAGGCTGTTGCCAACCAGTTCTGCCGCGCCCACAGCAAGGAGGTTCTCGCCATCGGCAGCCGGATCAATGCAAATGCCTTTGAGCTTGCCCTTGCCATGGTGCGCTATGGACTCTCTGTCTCGGAAATCTACGCAACGCCGACGCCCTATGATTATTTTTACCTGAAACGGCTGGCAAAGCTGAGTCCCGGAACATTGGTCTACAGCAATCTCTCGCCGACCATGCTCCACTACACGCCGGAGGGCAAGGGCATCACTCTTGCCCTCGGCGCAGATGCCTGCTACTACCATCCGGATGCTGCTCATGTCCTTTTCAACGAAGAGCAGCAGCCCTTTGGTTACAGCGGCGTGAAAAAACTCTTTTTCGCAATGCAGCGGGCATTGGAACAACGTGTTGGAAAGCTTCCTGTATACTGTTAAATGTAGGCGGGAGTTGACAAAAAGATACACCTCAGGTACATTCAGATAATTACTGACCTGA
>CACYDT010000174.1 GCA_902773295.1 uncultured Veillonellaceae bacterium
GAAAGCGGACGCAATGAATGAGGAATGAAACGTAAAAGTTAACTTTTTAACAGAAGTTTATAGCTTTTTATAAGTTTTCAGTAACGGGACGAAACATTTGGCGTAACGGTAGGACAAAGTAGGTGAACGAAGATGGCGAGATACTGTATAAATTGCGGGGCAAGGCTTGACGGAAATCCCAGATTCTGCGGCAACTGCGGAAGACCATGCGTAGTGGCTGACGACAGACCGCCCATCCGAAATACCGGTGCTGTCCAGCGAGGAAGTGCATCCAGTGGTATCTGGAAGTTTTTCGCAGGGACAGCCCTTGGAGCATTCTTCATGCATCTCTTCGGAGGTTCACCTTCCGCTTCCGCATCGAATTCCACACATACAGAGCCGGTGGAACACTACCACGACACCGTTATTTATGCAGATGATGAAAATTCAGACTATGAAAGTTACGAGAGCCATGCCGATGAGGATGATTCCGTTTATGACGATAGTGGGGATACGGACGATTACGGAAGCGACGACAGCTGTGATGATGACTGATACATATTGCGAAGGGTCATGTGAGCATTTGGCTTGCATGACCCTTTTTATTCTCGCAGGATGGTATCTCTCCGGTCTCAATCCCATTCCAAAAACTTCCGAAATTTCTGTGAAATAAACATGGCATTTGATGTTGTTTCCCTTTAGGACGGGGGAAAACTGTGCTATACTGGAAGCAAAAATACAATTTGGGAGGTGCTTGAAATGCAGGAAAGGAAACGCCTCATGCCCGTAGGCATCGAGGATTTCAGGGAACTCATACAGAGAAATTATTATTTTGTAGACAAGACCCGTTTCATTCGAGAATTGATGGACAGCCAGGGGAAGATTACACTCATTACCCGCCCGCGCCGCTTCGGCAAGACCCTGGCTCTTTCCATGCTCCAATACTTCTTTACCTCAGAGAACGCGGAGGAAAACCGGAAACTGTTCGAAGGGCTGGACATTGAGCGGTCAGGGGAGAAGTACATGCGGGAGCAGGGGACTCGCCCCGTGGTGTTCCTTACATTGAAGGAAGTGCGACGGCCGACGTATGATTCCATGCTGGCAATGCTTTCCCTCACATTGCAGGAGCTTTATATGCGCCATCGACAGTTGCTGGCCGATAAAATCCCGGATGAACCGCAGGCAGAATATGCCAGAAGGATTCTTGCAGGAATGGGCAGCGAGGAAGATATGATGGTTTCCTTGAAGCATCTCATGGCATATTTGGAAGAGCATCATGGAAGAAAACCTGTTTTCCTTCTGGACGAGTATGATGCTCCCATCCTTTCCGCATGGGAAAATGGCTATTACAAGGAGTGCATCGATTTCATGCGGGGGTTCCTCGGCTCAGCTCTCAAGACGAATCCTTCTCTGAGCTTTGCTGTCCTGACGGGGGTGACCAGGGTATCGAAGGAAAGCATCTTCAGCGGGCTAAACAATCTCAAGGTCTGCTCGGTGCTGTCGGATTCTTACTGCGATATTTTCGGTTTCACACAGGAGGAAGCGGCAAGGCTTATGGAGGACTGCGGGGCGGCGGGCAAGATTCCAGAGTTGAGGCAATGGTATGACGGCTACCGCTTCGGATGGGCGGACATCTATAATCCCTGGTCGGTCATCCGCTACATTGATGAAGGGTGCAAGTTCCGCCCCTATTGGCTGAACACTTCGGGCAACAGCATCCTGAAGGATTTGCTGGAGCGTGTGGATGAGCGCAGGAAGCGGGAACTGGAAGGATTGATGCAGGGAAAAGCCGTGGAAGCTCCTGTTCTGGAGAACCTTGTTTATGGAGACATCCATTCCAACAGGGATATGCTCTTCATGATGCTCATGACTGCCGGCTACTTGAAGCCGGTCGAGGTTTGGCAGGATGAGGAATACATGGAATGGGCAAAGCTCCAGATTCCCAATGTAGAGATTCGCACGGCCTATCGCAGGGAAATCCTGAACCATATTGTTCCCAGTCAAGGGGGGATTCTGCTGCGTGACATGATGAAGTTCATGGCCTCCGGCGATGTAGAGAGTTTTTCGGAAGTCCTGTCGGAGATTCTGCGCGATTTCGTGAGCTATCATGATATTGCCCAACCGGAGGCGTTCTATCATGGTCTTATGCTAGGGCTGAGTGTCCTGCTTGAGGGAGCGTATCATGTAGAATCCAATCGGGAATCCGGTTACGGCCGCTTCGACATTGCCTTCTTCCCCTTGAAGGAAAACACCACGGGCATCATTCTGGAACTGAAATCGGCGAAATCGGAGGAGGAACTGGAGCAGCAGGCAGAGGCGGCTCTCCGGCAGATCGAGGAAAAGGAATATATCGCGGAGTTTTTCCGGCAGGGCGTGAAGGAGGTCTGGAAATACGGCATTGCCTTTTATGGGAAGCGGGTCTGCATGGAGAGGGGATAAGGAAATGCCGTAGGATTTGATGGCAGGAAAAGCGACATACGGCGGCGAATAGATAAATATTGGCTTAAATGTGTTTAGATGTATATATTCGAGCATATTTGACCATGCTTTGGAAAGCTTCCTGTATACTGTTAAATGTAGGCGGGAGTTGACAAAAAGATACACCTCAGGTACATTCAGATAATTACTGACCTGA
>CACYDT010000175.1 GCA_902773295.1 uncultured Veillonellaceae bacterium
ATATGATACCACACGAAGAAAACGAATCCTAGACGAGTGACAAAGTTTTGTGCTTTTCGCGGGCATCGAACCCGCTCAAAGCACCCGTCTTATATCCCCAGACCTAAAGGACGGGGTTTTACGGCGGTCTGGATAAAAACAATGCCTCATTCTCCCCTTGCCTCTGCCTTCAGTATCTCATACAGCGCCATCATATCCCGGACGCGGCGGATGTCCTCCCTGCCGAGAATCTGGACGCTCCCTTGGCTCCCCTCCTTGTAGAAATGCAACGTCACATGGGATGCATTTCCCACGGCTTTCAGCATCTCAACCGTGGCAGCATCCGCATTGACCACATAGTTCTCCGTGAGGCTCTCCGCGCCTTTTCCAAGCTTGTCCCGGCGCTTGGAGGCATCGAAGGCAAAGGTTGCCCAGAAGTCATCCGCCTGGACATCCAGACGGTCTCCATGGATCCACCCATAGTCCGGATCCTCCAGAAGCGAACAATAATACACGTCATTCTTCAGCAGGTATTCCCCCTCCCGTTCCACGATGAAAGGCCGCAAATAGATACCGGACATCTCCGGATCGTTGTGGCAGGTATAATAGGTAGCCTCATTGCGGAGAACGACCTTCATCCCGGAAAGCAGCTGTTCCTTTTGTTTATCCCTCTGCCTCTTTGCTTCCCGCCGATCCGCCCGCTCTTTCTCTCTGGCAGTTCTCTTTGCCTCTGCTTCCCCGTCTGTTTTCCCCGGCAAATCCTTGGCCGCCGTTCCGTCTTCCGTCCCCACCGCCGGACGCTGAAGGACGGCATAATAGGTCGCCCCGCCGCCAACCATGAGAAAAAGGCAAAAGATCAGAACCGCCAGAAGCACATTTTTCGCATCCATGAAGTGCAAGTCCTTTCCCAATCCTGACTCAACGAAAAGCCGGAACTCCCGCGAGTTCCGGCAAACTGTCAGATTTCCATAATGATGGGCAGGATCATCGGACGACGGCGGGTCTTCTCAAAAAGATACCGTCCCAAGGCATCGCGCACATTGGACTTGATCACCGACCATTCCATGACCTTTTCATTCTCACACCGGCTCAAAGCCTGCTCCACGCGTGCTTTCGCCTCGTCCATAAGAGCCTCTGATTCCCGCACATACACGAAACCGCGGGAGACAATATCAGGCCCGGCCACCACACGGCCATTGGCTCTGTCCATCGTAACGACCACAATGAGGATGCCGTCCTGGGAAAGCTGCCGCCGATCCCTGAGAACAATATTTCCCACATCGCCGACACCAAGCCCGTCTACCATGACCATGCCTGCCGTCACCCTGCCGGAAACGATTCCCCTGTCCTTCGTGAATTCGAGCACCTGGCCGTTCTCCGCAACGAAGATATTCTCCTTCGGCATGCCGAGTTCCCTTGCCAGCTGTGCATGCTTCACAAGATGATGGTACTCCCCATGCACGGGAATGAAGAACTTCGGGCGCACGAGATTGTGCATGAGCTTCAGCTCTTCCCGGCTGGCATGCCCGGACACATGGATCCCTTCATTGCGCCCATAGATGACATTCGCACCGAGCTTCAGGAGATTGTCCACCGTCTTCGCCACGAGTTTCTCATTCCCGGGAATCGGCGTCGCGGAAATGATCACAGTATCATCGGGAACAATGCCCACCTTGCGGTGATCCGAAAGAGCCATGCGCGTAAGCGCAGACATAGGCTCTCCCTGGCTGCCCGTTGTGATGATGACAATCTTGTTCATCGGGTAATTGTTGATTTCATCGATATCAATGATAGTTCCCTCCGGTGCATTGATATATCCAAGCTCCAGAGAGATATTGACCACATTGACCATGCTTCGTCCAAGAACCGCCACACGGCGCTTGTAGCGGACGGCTGTGTCAATGACTTGCTGGATGCGATGAACATTCGAGGAGAACGTTGCCACAATGATGCGTTGCCGGGCATTGTGGAACGCCTTATCAAAGGCTGCGCCCACTGTCCTCTCGCTCAATGTATGTCCTTCCCGTTCCGAGTTCGTGCTGTCCGCCATCATCACGAGAACGCCCTTGTTCCCAAGATCCGAAAAACGGCGGAAATCCGTCATTTTCCCATCAATCGGCGTGTAATCGAGTTTGAAATCCCCCGTATGGACAATCATTCCCACCGGTGTCTTGATGGAGAGCCCCACAGCATCCGGTATGCTGTGGTTCACGCGGATGAATCCCACGCTGAAACACCCAACATTGATGATGTCTCCCTGCATGACGGAATGGAGCTTGCTGGAATCGACTCCGTTTTCCTTGAGCCTTCCTTCCAGAATTCCCAACGTCAGCCGGGTTCCATAGACAGGCACATCAATCTGCTTCAGCACATAAGGAAGCGCCCCGATATGATCCTCATGCCCATGGGTAAGCACAATGGCCTTGATCATGTTCCTGTTCTCCAGCAGATAGCTGATATCCGGGATGACAAGATCTACCCCCAGCATTTCCTCCTCCGGGAACATCAGACCGGAATCAATCAGCAAGATTTCGTCATCCACTCGGATGACCGTCATATTCTTGCCGATCTCTCCTAAGCCGCCCAGAGGAATGATTTGAAGTTTTGTTTGTGTTTTTGCCAAAAAATAGCACCTCCGCATATTTGGGAAGCATGAAGGAACCAGCCGCTCTTTGCGACAAACCCTGTCCGCCCTGACAAAAAGCAACCGCTCCATCCGTGTTTCCTGATATTGATTTATCTAAACTCACATACCATCAAAACAAAAAAAGAACAATCCCCGCTCATTCAACTCGTTATGCTATATTTTAGCATTGAACGACAGGGATTGCAAACGAAAATAAAAAATTCTCAATTACTTTATACTTTTATAACGCCATACCGTATCCTGCTGTACTTCCCCCCGACCATCTCCGTGAATCCCAGCCGCTCAAATTCCATACTCCTGCTGTTTTCCTTGAGAACCACCCGATGCCTTGCAACACGCCGTGCCTCGGCAATCGCTTCCGGAGACACGGGACGGTGGTCCGCAATTCCCCGAAGAGGATTCAGGTTCGCACTTTCCATCAATGGATGGCGGAACATCGGATCGAAATAGACCACATCAAACGACCGGTCCGGCTGGCTGCAGAGGAAATCCAGATAATCTGCCGAAAGGACACGGATTCTCCGCATCGCTTCATGCATATCATAGTTGTCTCCCAGACTGTGGCCAAGGCCATAGCCGATCACCGCAGCCACAAAAGGATGAATCTCAAGCGCCGTCACCTTCCCTCCGGAACCGACGGCATAGCTCGCGACAATCGCATCCGCGCCGAGCCCCATCGTGCAATCCAGAACAGACATGCCCGCCCGGAGATCCATGGCTGTTACCATGTGGTCGCCCTCCCCCAGACGAAGATTCTTCAGACGGAGGTGCGCCATATTGGGATGGAAGAACAGTTCCCCGTCAGGGGTATCCAGAACAAGCAGCCCCCGTTTCGCCACAAGGATCAGGCTGCAGCCATGCTGCTCCCTGAGCTCCTCGATGGATTCCCGGTTGCGCGCAATATAGGGGATGCCCAATTCCTGCGCCATTACCTTTGCCAGGCGGACATTCTCCGGACTGAATCTCCGTCCTGTCGTACTGATTGCCGCTGTCATCGGCAAAGATCCGGACGAAGCGATCTCGCCCCGCGCAAATACACATGAATGACATCCTTCTGCGGCACGTCCAGATCTGTCAGCAGAAGCACGCGGATGCACATGGGAAGGCTCCCCTCCACATCCATCTGGCGCGCATCGAACAGGGGCACAGCATCCATCCCCGGGAGCTTGCGCATCCCTGTCGCGGGGAATCCGGCCGTGATATCTTCCGTTGCGCTGAAAATCGCTGCCCCGATTTCTTCCGGCTCGATACCATTGCGTTCCATCATAGCCGTCACCAATTCCTGCACCGACCGGAAAATGGCTTCTTTCGTGTTTTCGTCAACGGTAGTTGCCCCGCGTACCCCTCGCATAGATGAGCGCTCCCCTCATTTTTTCTTTCGATGAATGTCCCAGATGAGCCGCAGGCTCAGAACCAGAGCCGCAAAATAGCCGAAAACCCCCAGCAGGGGAATTTCCATGATTTTCGGTGTCATATTCGTCGTGCATACCGTGCTGGATCCCAGCAGGAGCGCAGCGCAAAGCACGGCAATGATCACCTTGTTGATCATCATGTCCAACTGGCGGAGAGGCTCTTCGGAGCCTGTCACGTCAAGATTCACCTTCGTCTGCCCGCTCATGGTCATTTTGATGATATCCGATATCTGCTCCGGAAGCTGCATAGATTTCCGCATGAGCAGGTATCCCTCCCGCTTTGCTTTTTCCAGCTCTTCCCGCCAATGGAAATTCCGCTTGAAGTCCAGCGACAGGCTCCGGGCAAAAATCTCCACGAAACTCACCTTCGGGCAACAGAGGCGCATGACACCCTCCACTGTGAGGACTCCCCGCGCAAACATGCTGAGCCCTTGCGGGCATGCAATATGATGCACCCGAAGGATGTTCATGATCTGATGCGTAAGCCTCCCCATCTGCAACTGGGAAAAATCCATGCTGCTGTACTGTGCCATCAATGCATCGATATCCTGGTAAAGCGCCGCATGATTGATTTTTCCCTGCGGAATCCCCAGAGACAGCACTGCCGTCTTCATTTCAAAAGTATCATGGTTCGCCAGGGCAAATACCGCCTTGCGGATTGCTGTGCGATCCCTGTTGGACAGACGCCCCATCATGCCGAGATCCAGCCATACGATGCGCCCATTCCGGATCCAGATATTCCCCGGATGGGGATCCGCATGGAAATAGCCGTCCTCAATGATCTGCTTGACATAGTTCTCGCCGAGCTTCCGCCCCAATGTATTGATATCATAACCCCGCGAACGGATGCTGTCGAAAGCATCGATGGGAATGCCTTCAATGTACTCCATGACCAAGACATGCGCCGTCGTGAAAGAACGATAGACTTCCGGGCAGGAAACATCCGAATCCCGGTTCAAATGCCGGAACTCATCAATATGATCCGCTTCAATGAGGAAATCCATTTCCTGCTTCGCAATCGTCCACATCTCGTCCAGGACCATGTTGAAATCCACCACATCCTGAGAACGACTGAGAACCTTGATGATTCCCGCCGCGCGCTTCAGGAGGACGATGTCCTTCGCCATAATGCCATAGATGCCGGGACGCTGGACCTTGATGACCACTTTCTCTCCGGTTCTCAGCACAGCCTGATGCACCTGGGCAATCGATGCGGAGCCGAGAACTTCCTCATCGATGTAATCAAAGATCTTGTCCCAATGACAGCCGTACTCCCTTTCCAACACATCCAGAATCGTGGAAAAAGGCAAAGGAGCCACTTCTGTCTGGAGCTTCATAAGCTCCTCGCAGTATTCGGCAGGAAGGAAATCCGGACGCATGCTCATGACCTGGCCGAGCTTCACGAAGGTAGGCCCCAAATCCTCCAGGATCATGCGCAGCTTCTCCGGCGTCACACCACGGACGATATCATGCTTCCGCAGGACTCCCACCATTTCCCGCAAGCGGACTGCCGATCCGGAATCTTCCCCCGATGAAATTTTTATATCCTGCAGCAGCCTGTCCAGCATCATCCTAACCCCTTGGGAAATTATTGTTTGGCTTTTCCATATTTCTCCGCCAATTGCTGCTTCACCGTCTCATTGGAAAGAAACTCCTCATAGGTAGACATGCGGTCAACCACCCCATCCGGAGTGATGTCGATGATGCGGTTGGCGATAGTCTGGACGAACTCGAAATCATGGGACACGAAGAGCGCCGTACCTGCAAACGCAATCAGACCATTGTTGAGAGCCGTGATGGATTCAAGATCGAGATGATTGGTCGGCTCGTCCAGAAGCAGCACATTCGCACCCGAAAGCATCATACGGGAAAGCATGCAGCGCACTCTTTCCCCACCGGAAAGAACTCCCGCTTCCTTCTGGCTCTCCTCGCCGGAAAAAAGCATCCGACCCAGGAAGCCGCGGACAAAGGTCTCATCCGGATCCGGGGAGTACTGGCGAAGCCAATCCACAAGATTCAGCTTGACCCCATCGAAATAACCGGAATTGTCGGATGGCAGATAGGCCTGGCTCGTCGTCACACCCCACTTGAAGGAGCCCTCGTCAGCCTCTTCCTCTCCCATGAGGATCTTGAACAGCATCGTTTTCCCTATGCTGTTCGGCCCAACAAAAGCCACCTTGTCACCTTTTTTCAAGGTGAAGCTCACATTCCGCAGGACAGGTTCCCCATCCACGATTTTTGAAATGTTTTCCACCGTCAGGAGCTGGTCGCCGGCTTCCCGTTCCGGCTGGAAGGCAATATAAGGATACCGCCTCGTCGAAGGCTTGATATCATCCAGCGTAATCTTTTCGAGCATCTTCTTGCGGGAAGTCGCCTGCTTGGATTTCGCGGCATTGGCGGCAAATCGGGAAATGAAGTTCTGCAATTCCTTGATCTTCTCTTCCTTCTTCTTGTTCGCGTCCTTTGCCATCTGGAGCGCCAGCTGGCTGGACTGGTACCAGAAATCATAATTGCCCGCATAGAGCTGGATGCTCCCGAAATCCACGTCACAGATATAGGTGCAGACCTGATTGAGGAAATGACGGTCATGGGAAACGACAATCACCGTATTGGGGAAATCCGAAAGGAAATTTTCCAGCCAATGGATGGATTCCACATCCAGATGGTTCGTCGGCTCATCCAGAAGAAGAATATCCGGGCTGCCGAACAATGCCTGCGCCAGCAGCACGCGAACCTTCTCCGTAGCCGTAAGATCTGCCATGCGGAGAGCATGGCGCTCCTCGGCGATGCCAAGGCCATTCAGCAAGCGCGATGCCTCGGATTCCGCATCCCATCCATTCAGTTCGGAAAATTCCGCTTCCAGCTCCGATGCACGCATACCGTCCTCATCGGAAAAATCCGGCTTGGCGTAGAGGGCTTCCTTCTCATCCATGATCTCTATGAGACGCTGATGCCCCATGATAACCGTACGCAACACCTCATATTCGTCAAAGGCATAGTGATCCTGCTTCAAGACTGCCATCCGCTCTCCCGGCGTCACTTCCACCACGCCGCCGGTCGGCTCAATCTCACCGGACAGCAGGCGCAGGAAGGTGGATTTTCCTGCCCCATTGGCACCGATGATGCCATAGCAATTCCCCGGCGTGAATTTCAGGTTGACATCCTTGTAAAGAACCCGCTTGCCGAATTGAAGACTCAGGTTATTCGTGCTGATCATGTTATCGTATCCTCACTTCCTCTGTAATTTGTATCACTCATTCAGGATTGCACGGAACATCGACATGATGCTCTGCCCATAGCTGTATCCGGGAACTGCCCAACGGCCGTTCAAATCGCCCCAGGTACCCAATGTCTGGTCGCCGTATCTGGAACGCACCAAGGAATACCGGGGATCCACCACCGGCTCTGACGGCCTGCGCGTAGAGGTATATGCCAAAAGATGCTGGATATGCGCCCTTACGCCGATCTTCGAAGAAGGAAAATACGCGCCCTTCACTGTCGCGCTCGTTGTGCCGAGCCCGCAATAATTATTCTGATCCGGTGTCACCGTGCCGCCATAGCTGAAAAATCCCGTTTCCTTCAAAGCCTGTGCAAAGGCCACATCGGGGCGGATCCCTTCCCGCTCGCCTTCCTCATAGTAATAGGAAACAAGCTCCTCCGGCGAAACAGAGATGTTCGGACGCGGGTTGACACTCAAAAGATACTTCACGCACTGCTGCTGGCTTGCCAACGGCGTTCCCTCGATGGAGTCATCATAGGCCGACTTCGTCACGGAAACCTGAACATGCGGAGGAGCGAGAGGCTCCGCCTGCTCGGTCTCCACCACGGGCGGATGCAGGATGGCATTGATGCGATCCTCAATGGGAAGACGCTGCATCCCTGCCGCTGTCGTTCCTCCCGCTATCGACTGGACCATTTCCACTTTCGTTCCCACCCGGGGATCATGCGTGCGCTTTGCCGCAACATCCGATGAAAGCGAAACAAGAAATGCACCGCACAGAGAGCACACCATAAACATCTTCCCATAATTTTTCCATGTATTCCTCACCAAACATACACTCCTTCCAAACCAACGGCCTGCACTTTCATGCCAGGAAATACAGGCCAAAACATGCCGCCGCGCACCCTTCCGCGCTGAAAAGCGCAGAAAAGTTTCCGCAAAACGCTTTCAGCGCCACATGAGCCAGAAGCGCGATCCCCATGCTCACAACAATATCATGGGACAGCGGCATCAAAAAAGCCAGGCACAAAGACGCTGCGCGATCTGCCGCATCCCCGTCCAGAAAATTCCTCGCAGGACGAAGCAGGCTGATCCCTGCGCCTGCCATCGCCGGTACGGAAATCGCGCCAAAGGATGCCATCTCTTTCAGTACCGGCGCGCAAAACAGCAGCAAAAACAGGAAAAACGCCGTGGCATAAGAAGTCCATTCCCTTCGTCCTCCTGCCGTCATGCCTGCCACCGATTCCGGAGCCGGCCGGGGCGGCAGGCTTCCAAGAAGCGCTCCTGCAGCACCTGCTCCCATGAGGCAGAAGAGTGCCTTGCCGGATGCCTGCACTCGTTCCGGATAGGCGCCATGCATTGCCTGAAGGGTTCCCAAGGACTCCATCAGCACCACCAGAAGAATCGACAAAACAACCCCGGGCAGGGAGGCTCCGTCCTCCATATCCATCTGCAATGCGACCAGATCCATGCCCTCCGGCAACAGGAAGGGAGCTGATGGAATGACCCAGAATCCCTGGACCCATGCAATCGCCGCCGTTGCCAATGTGCCAACGGCAAGCGCGCCGGAAACGCCATTCGCCAGCAAAACTGCTGTGACAAAAATCCCTGTCAGGGAAAGATATGCCACGGGATCTGACAAATTCCCCAGCATGGTCACGGAAAAAGGGGAACCGACCAGCAGCCGCCCCTGAATCATTCCCTGCAGAATCAGCATAAGTCCCAAGCCGGCAATCATTGCCCGACGGAGCGGCTTTGGAACAGCCCCCGCAACAATCTTGCGCAAAGGAGACAGCATGAGAAGGCACCCCAAAACCGAGGCCCAAAAAGAAGCTCCCAGAACGGACTGCCATCGGATCCCATGGGAAATGATTTCCCCGTAGACCAGCCAGCCGGCCATGGCAATCCCCGGCGCAAGCACCAAAGGCTGCCCCGTAAGCCGTCCCATCAGCAATGTCCCCACTATGGACATGAGCATGCAGGCCGTATAGGCACCTGTGAAATCCATTCCCGATTGAAAAAGCAGAGACGGAACCGCTACAAGCCCGGAAAGAAGCGTCAATGCATTGGCAAGCCCGGCCAGAATCTCCCGACCTGCCCCGCCCTTTCGGGGAACGGTTCCCAAAAGCCCTTCCATGAAACGCCCCACTCCATCCTATAGAACATCAAAGACTATTGTAACATATATTGTCAATAACTGCCTTGAAAATTCAATGAAAATCCAACCTTGAACATTGGAAGGAACATGTTATAATGATCCTATTCTTGAACCGAAATCTACTCAACTTTAGGAGGCTTTTAACAGTTCAAGATAAATTAATAAAAGCTATAAAATATTAAATGCTTGCATCACATCGCCAGAATATATGTTCTTGACTTTATCACCATCTATGATACTATAGAATCAAGGAGGTGGAAAA
>CACYDT010000176.1 GCA_902773295.1 uncultured Veillonellaceae bacterium
TGAGGGTTCGCCCAATACTCGGCTTGTCGTGAGTAGTTAACGAACAACAAAATTTATAAAAATATTTAACATTGTTTGTTAAGTTTAATTATAAATACAGCATATCCAGAGGTGATTTTTATGGGCAACAGCATCTTCATCAGTCCCATTATGAAAGCATTCCATTCCAATGCCAAAACTGCTGCCGCCACGGCTTCCAAAAGCAGCGCATCCTATCCGGAAATCCTGTCCTCCCTGCAGGAGCTGCAGGAAACAGAAGAATCCGGGGGCACAGCTTCCCTGACGATGGACGAGTACAAGGAATACATCACAGGCAAGCTGAATTCCCTCCCCATGCATTCTTCGCGCTCCGACAGCACGAGCGCTGTCATCATTTCCCATGCCGGATGGGAGAGAATGAGATCAGACCCTTCCTATGAGCAATGGGTACTGGGCACGGTAGCCTCCGACTTTGCCGGCCAGGATCCCTGGGAGAGCGTAGGAAGCAGCAGCTGCAGCATCTATCGTTTCGGGGATACCATGGAACAGTATTCCTGCGACCAATGGGGCAAGGACTACCCCGGCAGCATCAAGGACTATCTGGCGTCCGAACTCCTGAACACCAGCAGTTTGGGCGGATCCGGCAATCTCCTTTTCCGCATTGCCTGCAAGAAAATGCAGCAGCGGAACCGAGCCGCCATCCAGCAGCTCGCCTCGAATATCTCCCAGCTCCAAAGCCTCTCACTCATGGGCATGGACAAGTCATCCACGGGGCTTCTCTCCCATGCCATCCTCAGTGCAAATGATGGATTCCGGCTCGCCACCTCGCAGAACGCGCTCACACTGCTCGGGGCGCTGAACATGCTTTGAGCCGGTGCCCCTCCCATCAAATCGGACAGGACAAACCTCATTCTTCCCGTATCGCAGGTTTTTTCCAGCTCGTTCCAAGGAGCGGTCAAGGGAAAAGAATATTACAATTTATTGAAAATTTTTCTATGGAAATAGAAGAAGATATGATATAATAGAAGCGATCAAGGAAAATGCATCATACAAGGAAGGAGGTGTTTTTCATGGCAACGATCAATGCATCGGTCGGCAATTTCATGGGGATTACGAGTCTTGCTTCCAGGGGAATCGGCACCGGGCAGACCATCAACCATCCATCCATTCCGACCTTCTTGAGCAATTCGGGGAAGAGCACAGGCATCAATTACGCATCCACGTACTTCAACTCCATGCTGAACAACCATACGCTGGGCAGCATCGTGTCGAAATACGACGCAGAGAAATCGTCTTTCCAATCGGAATTCAAGCAAGCAATGGGCGATGCCAGAAAAACGGGAGAGGCTCTCAAAAACGTGGACTATCGCGGCAAGGACGCAGCGGTGAAGGCCAAGCCGGACAACAGTCCGAGCCGTCTTCTCAGCGCCTTGGGCAATCAGGACAACCTGTCGGGGCCTGCGAATACCACGAACATCCAAAACAAGAATGCAGCCGGCCAGACAGAGGAATATGACGAGGACAGAAAAGCAAACACTGTTCCGAAAGAGAATCCGGAAGATGACCTCGGATCTGCTGTCCCTGCCAATGAAGCGACGAAAACACCACCCTTCCCCAGTTCCTCCGATACCGTACAGGAGCTTTCCGGACTCATCAACCAATACAATGACACCGTCGATTACCTGCAATCAAAGATTGGCATGTCGAGCCAGTTCGATTACTTTGCAGCATCCTTCAACAACACAGACAATCTCATGCGTTCCATGGAAGATATCGGTGTCAACGTGGAGCCCACGGGCACGCTGAGCGTAGATACCCAGGCACTGACAAAAGCGCTCCAGGAAAAACCGGATTCCGTTGAGCAGGCTCTCGGAGCCGAGGGTCTTGCGGGCAAGATTGACAAATCCACAGCGGCCTCGGATTACCAGTCGGGCCGCATGTTCCCATCCATCAATGAAGCTCTCGGGCAGGAAAACGATTCCCACAAGGGCATGTATGCGCAGAACAGCCGGATTGCTTCCACATTGAGAGGCAACAGCGGGCGCCTGATGGACATGTATTATTAAAATGCCAAAACTACCCCGGCATAGCCGGGGTGTTTTTTTCCGTCCGAGGCAATCCTGCCCCGGATGGAAACTGTCTGCACTAAGGAACTGCAGCGAAATAACCTAGACAAGAGTTCCTAAGCAACAGATGAACAAGAAGATTCCATGAGCTATGTAAAACGGAGGAGAGAAGATGAAAGGCGTAATTACCATCAAGGAACCACGCTGCAAGGGCTGCGGGATATGTGCGGCCTTCTGCCCCAAAAAGGTTCTGGCCGTCAGCGAGCTGAGCAAGATCTTCGTCCAGAACCCAGAAGCATGCATCGCGTGCGGGCAATGCGAAATGCGTTGCCCTGACTATGCTATATTTGTAGACAAGGAGGAGTAGGAGCATGACAGCAGCAAGACTTATGCAAGGCAATGATGCCTGCGTCGAAGGCGCGATTGCAGCCGGAGTCCGCTTCTTTGGCGGCTACCCCATCACCCCATCCACAGAAATCGCCGAGGGCATGGCGCAGCTCCTGCCGAAATACGGTGGAACATTCATCCAGATGGAGGACGAGATTGCCAGCATGGGCGTGGTCCTAGGCGCTTCCCTGGCCGGGAAGAAGGCGCTGACAGCCTCCTCCGGGCCGGGCATCTCCCTGAAGCAGGAGCTCATCGGCTATGCCGCCTGCGCTGAGATTCCCGTCGTCATCGTGAATGTCCAGCGAGTAGGTCCCTCCACGGGGCAACCCACGGCTCCCTCCCAGGGAGATGTCATGCAGGCCCGCTGGGGCACCCATGGCGACCATCCCATGATCGCCCTCTCCCCCTGGACCGTCCGCGAGGCTTTCGATGCCGCCGTCATGGCCGTGAACTACTCCGAGCGGTTCCGCACTCCGGTCATCCTGCTCATGGACGAGATTGTAGGGCATCTCCGGGAGAATGTCGTCCTGCCGGAACCGGGCAGCGTCGAGGTCTACCCGCGCCGCAAGCCCAAGAAGACCCGTGCCGAAGGCTACCAGCCCTATGCGCCGGACGAGGATCTCGTGCCGAATATCGCCAACTTCGGCGAAGGCTTCCATATCCACGTCACCGGACTCATCCACGATGAAACGGGCTTCCCCGTGGGCAACCCGAAGATCACGGAAGAGGCCATCCGCCGCCTGCACGAGAAAATCGAGCGCGTGCGCGACGAAATCACCCATACGGAGGAATTCTTCATGGAAGATGCCGAGTATGCCGTCATCGCCTTTGGAGGGACGGCCCGCACCGCTTACGAGGCAGTGAAGAACGCCCGTGCCAGGGGGCAGAAGGTCGGCATGCTCCGCCTCATGACCATCTGGCCCTTTGCAGACAAAGCCATCCAGGCCGTCGCCTCCAGGGTCAAGGGTATCCTCGTGACCGAGCTCAATTACGGCCAGATTGTATACGAGGTAGAACGTGCAGTTGCGGGTGCTTGCCCTGTAGAGCTTTGCGCCAAGTACAACATGGAAATCTTCGAGCCGCAGGAAATCGAGAAAGGCATTGACGTGCTCATCGCGGGAGGGAACAAATAATGGAAAGAAGTTTCGAAACTTATTTTCGCCAGAACCGCTTGCCGCACCTTTGGTGCCCGGGCTGCGGCAACGGCATCGCCATGAAAGCCATCGTCCAGGCGATTGAAAAGGAAGGGCTCACTCAGGACAACACCGTCATCGTGTCCGGCATCGGCTGCTCCTCCCGCGCCTCCGGCTATATGGACTTCGACACCCTGCACACGGCCCATGGCCGCGCCATTCCCTTCGCCACGGGAGTGAAACTCGCCAACCCCGAACTCAATGTCATCGTCATCACGGGCGACGGCGACTGCACCGCCATCGGCGGCAACCATTTCATCCATGGATGCCGCAGGAACGTGGATCTCACCGTGGTGCTCTTCGACAACAACATCTACGGCATGACGGGAGGTCAGGCCTCCCCTATGACCCCCACGGGAAAGAAGGCCACCACGGCACCCTACGGAGCCGTTGACCGTCCCTTCAACGCCTGCGACCTGGCAGGCGCAGCGGGAGCGACTTACGTAGCCCGCTCCACGGCCTTCCACGTGAAGCACCTCGCCGACATGATCGCGGGCGGCATCCGGAACAAAGGCTTCTCCTTCATCGAAGCAATCGTCCAGTGCCCCACCGCCTACGGCCGCAAGAACAAGATGGGGGATCCCGCCAGGATGATGGCATGGATGCGGGACAATGCCGTCATGAAAGCCGCCTGGGACAAGCTCCCTGAGGAGGAGAAACACGGCGAGAAGTTCCCCATCGGCCTCTTCAAGCAAGAGGAAGGCGTGACCTATGATGTCGCCTATGAGAAGGTCATCGAGATAGCAGGAGGTGCCAAGAAATGAGAAAAGAGATGCGGTTATCCGGCTCCGGCGGGCAGGGCGTCATCACAGCAGCCATCATCTTCGCGGAGGCCGCCGTGCAGGAAGGCAAAGAGGTTGTGCAGTCTCAGTCCTACGGACCGGAGGCTCGCGGCGGCGCCTCCAAATCCGAAGTCATCATCGACGATGAGCCCATCTATCATCCCCATGTGGGAGCGCCCGATCTGGTGCTGGCCATGACCCAGAAGGCAGCCGACAAGTACTACGGCGACCTCAAGGAGGACGGGCTCCTGGTGCTGGATGAAGATTTGGTGCCAAACCCGCCGAAGTTCCCCCATACCATCCGAATCCCCATCACCAAGCTGGCCATCGAAGAAGTCGGGAAGTCCCTCTTCGCCAACATCGTCGCCTTGGGCGCACTCGTCCGCATCGCAGGCACGGTGAACTTCGAGACCATCAAGGACTCCGTCTCCCACCGCGTCCCTCCTCACACTGTGGAGCAGAACATGAAGGCTCTGCAAATCGGATGGGATGCCGCCGAAAAGGCCATAGGTTGATTCACAGGAAAAGCAAAAGAGATTGCCGCGTTCTGCGGCAATCTCTTTTGCTTTCCCATCAAGTCTCATCGTTTCCTGACCGTGAGGAAAAGACGATTCACCATGCTCTCCCCCTCTCTCACCCGGTATTCTGCATTCTCCGCCATGCCATGGATGATTTTCATGGCAATCTCGTTGTCGCTGTCCATGATATTGAACGGCGCACCATTATAATCGATCCATAGCGTTACCTGCTCGTTCTCTGCCGAATATTCCGCCGTCCACCGGATATCCGGCTCGGCCAGACGAGGAAGGAGGAGCTGGATGCACAGTTCCTCAAAAAGCAGCAGAAGAGCGCCCATCGTACTGTGGGCAATATCGTTCTCATGGCAGAAGGTCTCAATCCTGGCATTGCATCCATAAAAATCGAAGCCGGGCGAATCTATGCGTATTTCCAGCACTTTCAGCTGGTGAATGAATTGCCTCGTGCGTTCTCTTTTCGGTGAAGAGAACATCTCCCGGGGCGTCCCGTCCTCATAAATGCCGCCCCCGTCCATGTAGAGGATGCGGGTGGAGGCTCGTCTGGCAAGCTCCATACTGTGGGTCACCATCATCATCGTGACGCCGGATTCCGCCACCTTGCGGATGACGGCCTCCACCTCTCTCGTCATCGTGGGATCAAGGGCAGAAGTCGGCTCATCCAAAAGCAGGAGCTGCGGCTCCATGGCCAATGCCCGCACGATCGCTACCCGCTGCTGCTGCCCGCCGGAAAGCTCCTCGGGATAGCCAAACGCCCTGTCGGACAACCCGACTTTGGCAAGAAGCTCTTTCGCCTTGTCATAGGCCTCCTGCCGGGACAGTTTTTTCAGGGACATGGGTGCCGCCATGATGTTTTCTATGACTGTAAGGTGCGGAAACAGATGAAACGACTGGAAGATCATGCCGATATTCTGGCGCAGATGCGCCAGATTGCAGGCAGGCGACGTGATTTCCTCCCCTTCCAGAAAGATTTTTCCCGCCGTTGCCTCCTCCATGCGGTTGATCATGCGCAGCAACGTGGATTTTCCCGTCCCTGACGGGCCGATGATCGAGATTCTCTCACCGGCATATACCGTAAGATTCACGTCCACCAGGGGAGTTGCCCTGCCATAGGATTTTTTCAAATGCTCGATTCTGAGCAGCACATCGCTCATGGTGTTATCCCCCGGAGTATGTCCTCTTTCGTCCGCTGTTTGGGATCCAGCTTTTTCCGGATCCGATCCGTGATGTTCTGAATGAGCCAGACAAGCACGAGATACAGAGCCGTAATGGCAACCAGAGGCGTAAATGCATCAAAGATCGTCGCCCTGACGATGTCAGCCATCTTGGTCAGATCCTGCACAGCAATATAGCCTACAATGGAAGTTGCTTTCAAAAGCTCCACAAGCGCTCCCTGATAGGTAGGAAACGCCTGGCGGACAGCCTGGGGCAGGATGAACTTCAAAAAGGCCTGCCGTTCCGGGAATCCCAAGGCCAATGCTCCCTCCATCTGCCCGCATGATATGGCTGTGGCAGCATTTTTCAGCATATCGAATACAGAAAGGCCGAAAAGCAGCGAAAAAGCAACAATCGCCACCAACACGCCGTTGATGTCCCATTTGCCGAAAACAATGTAATAAAAAATCATCAAGAGCACAACCACAGGCATTCCCTGGAAAAGACGGGAAAGAATATCAAGCAGGCAGTTCAGGCGGTTATTTCTTTCCTGATACAGCAGGCAGAGCAGGAATCCAAGCGCCGTCCCTATGCCCGCAGCGGAAAAGGCGATGACCAACGTGATTGCCATGCCGCGCAGGAACATCTTCCATCGGTCTTCCACGAGGAACGTGTCCTCGATTCTTTTCTTGACGGTTGCCAGCAGCCCCGCTTCCGACAGTTCATCGGAGCGGACCACCAAAACACAATCCGCCTCGCAGGTCCTGTCAGAAAAGAGGAATTTCCCGTCTCTCTCCTCCAGATACTCTATGGCACTGACTCCCACATCAAATTGCCCCGTGGCCACTCCTGCCATAGCGGTTTCAAAGGAAGCTACGGAAATCTTGCAACCATACCCCTGCATTGCACAAAAATGCCGGAAAAGCTCTGCCTCATAACCGACAATCTCATTGTTCTGAATATACAGGAGAGGAGGGAACAGCGGATTCATGACAACGGACAAGGTACCGTTTTCTGCGGAGAGCTGAAATTCCTCCGGCACGCGATCTTCCTTGCTCCCATTCAGCCACTTTTCCTGCAGCATGGCAAGCTTCCCGTTTTCCCTGCAGTCTCCCAGGAATTCATTGAATTCCCTGCACAGCTGTTCTCCTTTTTCCCCGGGAGCGAAGGCAAAAGCGAAACTCGTTTTCCCCATGGAACCACCGAGAACCTCCAAGCCATATTGCCCGCTCTCCATTGCCTCATCAGCGAGCAGGCGGTTCATGGCAAACGCATCGATTTTGTTCTGCCTCAGGTTCTGCGCCATGTCAGCGAGAGTATCAAGATAGACCATTCTTGCCCCCGGCATGCGTTCCTTCACGTATTTTTCTGCCATCGAGCCCGGCCATGCCGCGATGCGCCCGTGAGCAAGGCTGTCTTCGGTGACCATGGGCTTTGCCATGCACACATTTATGGCAAACAGCAAGAGAAGGATCATCCCCGCTATTGTTCTTTTCCTGTTGTTCAAAGCATCTTCATTCCTTGTCCCATGGTACCTCTGACCCCCTGTGCCGCAGTGCAGGTCTTGCGTGAACCTCCCCCACCTAAGAAGTGGGGGCTTCTAAGAAATACCGAAGCATTTCCGTTTAAGAAAGAAGAAACGGATGCGCTCTCTATTCCTCCACCGTCAGGAACTGGATGAACCCTGTCATTTCCAATACTTCCTTCACATCCGGGTTCACATGCACGAGCTTCATTTGCCCCTGCTTCTTCATGGTCTTCTGTGTCGCCAGGAGAACCCGAAGCCCTGCCGAAGCAATGTAATCCAGTGATGCGAAGTCAAGCGTGAGATCTGTGATGCCGGACAGCTCGCTTTTTACCACCCTCTCCAGCTCCGGCGCTGTCATAGCATCCAATCTTCCTGCCAGAGAAAGTATCAGCGCAGTCCCGTTTTGTTCCTTCTTGATTTCCATGATAAATAACCCCTTTCAAAAGTCATCTTCTTTTTTTCATGATGCAATCCTCTTGCAGATTGTGAGGATATTTTTCCCTTGCTCATACCGATAAGTCACCTTGTCCATGCTTTCCTTCACCAGGAAAATACCGAGGCCGCCGATGCCCCGTTCCTCCATGGCAGCATCCGTTGGAGGGTCATCCCTTGCCAGCGGATCAAAAGGCTTGCCCTCGTCCATGAACACCAGTTCGAGCTCTGCGGGAACGTCCGTGACTGTCCCAATGATTGTCACATCTCCCTTTTGGGGCGCATAAGCATAACTGGCAATATTGGCAAAAATCTCTTCCACTGCCAGGCTGATCTTCATCTGCACCCTCGGCGAAATGTCTGCCCCGGCCACAAGAGCATCAATCCATTCGTTGAGTGCAGAAAGGTTGCAGATATCCGCCGCAAGGACAATTTCCTCCTTCTTTTCCATGTCAATCACCTCCTTTCCCGCGATACATCAGAGCCATCATCGTAATGTCATCGGATTGATCGGCGCCTCCGACATAAGCAGCAAGGGAATCCCGGACGGCAAGAACCAGCTCATGGCAACTCTTGCTTCCCGCGCAGGATTGGCTCAGACATGCAAGAAGCCTGTCCTCCCCGTACATATCGTTTGACTCGTTCAAGGCTTCCGTCACCCCGTCTGTATAGAGAAACAGTCGGTCACCGGGAAAAAACACGCATTCCTGGCGAACATACTCTCTTCCCTCCATGACACCTAACACGAACGTTGTCTTCGTTTTGATATATTGGCATGCATCCTCTGCCGCCCGGTAGAGAACCGGCGGATTATGCCCCGCATTCACATAGACAAAACGCCCGGTCTTGATATCCAGCATCCCTATAAAGGCCGTCACGAACATCAATGCCTCGTTGTTTTGGCACAGCTGGTCGTTGGTGCAGGCCACAGCAGCCGCCAGGTCATCCTCCCCGATGGCTGTCAACAGGAAATTCTTCAGGATTGTTTTGGCAATGACCATGAAAAGAGAGGCTGACACGCCCTTTCCCGCCACATCGGCAACGACAATCACCAAATGCCTCTCGTCCAAAAGATAGAAATCATAGAAATCTCCACCCACTTCCTTGGCCGGCTGCATCGTGGCATACAAGTCAATCTCCTTTTTCCCGGGATACGCCGGGAAAATTTTCGGAAGCATGCTTGCCTGGATTTCGTGGGCAATGGAAAGCTCTGCCCGTATCCGCTCCTGCTCCTTGGTCACATCGTGCAGTTTTTTTGTATATTCCACAATGTCATCCATCATCTGCCCGACAGAGTCCTTGAGCATCCCCAGCTCGTTCGCGCTTTCCACGGTCGGCAAGCTCACCGCAGAAAGTTTCCCGCTTTGCCGCGCAAAAGCGCGGATGCTCTTCGTGATGGCCGACAGCGGCTCGGAAAGATGTTTCTCCGCCCGCCGAAGGAAAATGAGCGACCCAAAGAAAAACAGGTGGACCATCAGGAACTGTGATGAATACAGATAATTGAACAGGAAAATGATGTCTGTTTCCCCTTCCATCATTTTCTGGATGATGGCAAAGGCGCTGAACAGGGAAATGAACAGCACACAGGACATCATGACCCAAAGGGTGATGGAATAGGAAAGCGGACGTCTTGCGACATCTTCCGGCTGCTCCTCCCTGAGCGTTGCACCGCCACACTGCGGAAAAACCCAGCCCCGCCCTGCCAGGATGATGAACAGCGGCGTAGTGACGACGAGCGGGAAGTCAAAATTGGTGATGAATACCTGATAAGCAAAGTATTCCGGTATTTCATAACCAATCATGACAAGACCGCAGAGAAGACATACGGTACCTATCCCTACGCTGACAACCAGGAGCAGGAAATAGCGCAACAGGCATTTCGTCGTGGGAGCGAAATACTCATCGTCGGAATTCTCAAGATTCGTAGCCAGCCATAAGCGATAGGGTACGTAGGCGAAAATGAAATTCGTTGCCGCTCCTATGGGAATGACTGCCAGAGGCTCGCCCACAATGACATCCCTCGCCATATTGCCCAAAGCTGCACCAATGGCTCCTGGCACACCCCACACCATGCCTGCCAATGGAGGCAGGAATGCAGCAAGACGGATTTCCCGAAGACCTACGTTCATGATGTACTGGACAATCACCAGCATGACAGCATATACAAGAGCCGTGATGGCAATTTTCTGTCCTGCAGAAAAACGATTCGAATCTACCAAATATCATCCCTCGCTTCAGTCCGGAAGTTCACCGGCACCAACCTTGGCACAAACCCTATAAATAGTATTCTTTCTACTTTCATCTGCCAAATCCCTCCCTTTCTTTGCAAAGAATTTATCCAGACCGCCGTAAAACCCCGTCCTTTAGGTCTGGGGATATCAGGCGGGTGCTTTGAGCGGGTTCGATGCCCGCGAAAAGCACAAAACTTTGTCACTCGTCTAGGATTCGTTTTCTTCGTGTGGTATCA
>CACYDT010000177.1 GCA_902773295.1 uncultured Veillonellaceae bacterium
CCGGCGATCCTCGTCCACCTCTTCCAGAAGGACATGCAGGATGCTGTTGCCGGAGACATTGAGCCAATAGGGCTGGAACCTGCACCCATTCTTGATGAAATTGATGACCGACCAGGGATTGTAGACTTCCGTTTGACCGAACCGGTAGCCGTCATACCACTGTCGAAGATCCAGCAATTTGTCCGCTGCCCCGCATTCCTCCATGAGCCTTGCCGCCTCTTCCGTGGTGAAGCCAAAGGCATCGGAATAAGTGTCCGACAAGACTCCGCAAACATCCAGATTGTTCAGCCCCGAAAAGATGCTTTCCTTCGATACCCTCGTCACCCCCGTCAGGACAGCAAGATGCAGAGCGGAATTCGTCTTGAGGGCAGAGCCCAGGAAGACCCGCATGAAATCGATGCATTCGTCATAATAGCCTTTTTCCCATGCGGAGAGGATGGGGGCATCGTACTCGTCCAGAAGGAGGACAGGCTTCTTACGGCAATGCAGTTCCAGCATGCGGCAAAGATTCCTTATGCCATCCTCCATATCCGCACGACCGGCAGTTCTTTTCCATATTCTACGGAAAAAATCACGATTCACCTCTGTCAATGCAGAAGATTCCAAGAGGAACAGATAATTTTCATACAGATGGGATAAGTTCAGTGCTATTTTCTCAAGCTCCCCTTCCCAATTCTCGCTCCGGATATCCTTGAGCGTGAGGAACACCACGGGACGCGTTCCCTGCTCCCTCATGTACTGGGCCCCCGCCCGTTCGATATCCAGCCCTTCGAACAGCGTCCGGTTTTCCTCTGCATTCTCCATGTTGAAGAAGTATTGGAGCATAGAGAGGGCCAGGGTCTTGCCGAAGCGGCGGGGACGGGTGATGAGCGTGATTTTCCCTTTGGAATCCAGCAATTCTCTGATGAAGCGGGTCTTGTCAACAAAGCAATACTCATTTTGGACGAGTTCCTTGAAATCCTCGATACCCACGGGCATGGGACGTTTCCTTTCCTGCATTTGAATCACCTCCCAAGCATCTTTTCCTGCTTCCAGTATAGCACAGTTCTCGCCCCGTTCCAACAGGAAGCAATGGCAAGTGGCAAGATGAACTGCAGGGAATCTCCCTTCGTCTACTCCCTGTACTTCTCCACGCGCATCCTCTTCCCATCCGTGTAGAATGCAATCGCCCCGTCCTCGTCTGTCCTGCAGATCTCTATGCCGGCCTTCTCTACCTTTTCCACGGTTTCCTTGTGGGGATGGCCGAAGGTATTGTCCTTGCCCACGCAGAACACCGCCCACTTGGGGGATGCCGCCTTGAGGAACTCATCCGAAGTCGATGTGCGGGAACCGTGGTGGCCGCATTTGAGCACGGTGCAACGAAGATCCGGGTGCTTTTTCAGAAGCTTTGCTTCCTCCTCCTTGACGAGATCCCCCGTCACCAGGAAAGCGGCATTGCCGTAGGTCACCCGGTAGACATTGGACACCTCGTTGCCCGTGCCTTTCTTCTCTGGCACAGGCGCATAGAGAACCTCAACCCTCACCCCGTCCACATCGAAAACCTCCCCTTCCCTCGCCTCGGCAAATGTCGTTCTGCTCATTTCCGCGGGGGATAGCTTCATGCTTTTCCTGTACTCCTCCCTGCCCTCGCTGGCGATAATAACAGCCCCTACCGGCATGTGCCGCAGGATGCCGCCCGCCCCTGCCGCATGGTCCTCATGTGCATGGCTCAGGAACACATAGTCCAAGCTTGTCACACCATAATGCAGAAGATATGGCACATCCACGCGGCTTCCCACATCGAAATCCCCGTCCCGCGTGCCTCCGGTGTCGAACATCAGCCCATGCCCGTGAGGCGTCCGCACCATCATCGCATCTCCCTGCCCCACGTCGATAAAGGCCACCATGAGCTCGGAAGGGCGCGACCATTGCCAGCCGACGAAAAAGACCGCCCCTGCCAGAAAAGCCGGCAGCAATTTCCCCCGATGCAGGACCATCCAGGCGCGAACCCGTTCCCTTCGTTCCCCTGCCTGAATGGCGTAGAGCAGGAACCCATAGAACAGGGCGCCCACCCATGGATTCATGGACGGAACATAGACCTGGCTGCCGGGAAGATGCGCCATCCAGCGAGTCAGCTCATAGACCACTCCCAAAAGCAGGCTGTCCGCCAGGAACAGCACCTTTCCGAGAAGGGGCAGAATCCATGCCGCCATCCCCGCAAAAAGCCCCAGGACAATCATCCCTTCGACGATGGGAACCACCACGAGATTCGAAAGCAGGGAGGACAGGGAGAGCTGGTTGAAATACCATGCCAGAAACGGCAGGGTGAACGCCTGCGCCGCTATGGTAATGGAAAGGCTGCCTGCCAGGAATTCCGGGAAGCGCCGCGCCCTCATCCATCGATGCAGGGGCGGTGCGACAAAAAGCAGCCCTGCGGTCGCCGCAAAGGAAAGCTGGAAGCTGATATGGAAGAGCAGAAGAGGCCATGCAAGAAGCATTCCCAGACCCGTGAGAAGGAGAATGCGCCTCGCATCATTCTCCCGTTCCAGGGCAATGGCGAGGAAGGCCAGCCCGCCCATGATGCCGGAACGGATCACAGGGGGCACGCATCCCGCCAAAACGCAATACACGGCAATCGCCGCCACCACCAGGACGGACTGCGCCAGTTTCGGCAGGCGCAAAAGCATCCCCAGCCATGCCATGGTTGCCGCAATCAGGCTCACATGGGAGCCTGACACGGAAAGGATATGGACAATGCCCGTGATTGTGAAAGCCTCCACAAGTTCCGGCTTCATTCCCTCATACCCTCCGAAAAGCATCGCAAAAATCGCTGCGGCATCCGCCTTTGGCATGACCGACTCCATGTTCTCCCGATAAGCTTTGCGGATGCCTGCCATGTGCCGCAGAAACATCCTGTCCTCCCCCGGCTCCACGGCAACGCCCTGTTTTCCTGCCGCCAGCCAGGCTGTGATGCCCTGGCTCCGAAGCAGCATCACGGTATCGATCTGCCCGGGGTTCCCATAGCCATGGGGAAGGCGGATGCCCCCCGCCGCCCGGATGGCATCGCCGATCCCGGCCTCCGGAACCTGGGACATTCCCTTCCAGCGAGCGTGGACATACATCCCTCCGCAGGCGGATTTCTCCTGCCCTTCTTCCTTGATCCTGCGAACTTCCACCGCATAGCGGACCTTCACGGCGCCCTCCGCCGTTTCCGTGACATGCGGCTCCTCCATGAGGATTCCTTCCACCACCGCCGTTTTTCCGGCATAGCGGGAAATATCATCCCGGGGCAGCGTGTTTGCCGCAGTGAAACGCAGGAATCCTGCAGCAAAGCAAAGGACAAGCAGCACTGCCCAAGTCTTTTCATGCTTCCTCCACGCCAGGACCGCTGCAAGGGCAAACAGGACGAAAAAGCACACGGCAGCCCCCCATATCGGCACATCCGCTTTGCTTCCGAGAAAAATGCCTGCCGACATCATAGCCAATGCCGCCACGAGAAAATCTCCCTGTCGCTCCCTGACCCCCATCATATCGTTACCCTGTCCTTCATCTTCTCGAACTTCGCCTCGCCGATGCCCCGCACCTTCTTGAGATCCTCCGGTGACTGGAACCTCCCCTGTGTCTCGCGATACTCGATGATACGCTTCGCCATGGCAGGGCCGACGCCCGGCAATTCATCCAATGCCTTCTCATCCGCCGTATTGATATTAATCCTGCCATCGGGAAGCTTCCCCCCCGATTTCCCTGATCCGGCGGATTTCCCCTGAGCAGGACGCTCTTCCCCCGCCTTCTCGGGAATCCGGACCTGCTGCCCATCCTTGAGGGACTGCGCCATGTTCACATGCTCCATATCCGCTGTCGGCAGCACCCCTCCACAGGCATTCACCGCATCAGCGACTCTGGCCTCTGCCTTTACCGTCACCACGCCGGGCCGGTTCACCGCCCCCACGACATAGACCACGATTCTCTCCTCCGGCGCCTCCGATGGCTTCTCTGCTGCCGCCAGCTCCACGGTCCTGTCCTCCCCATAATACCCGTACAAAGTTCCGCCCGCTGCCGCCAGAAGGAGCAGAAGCAGCACCATGAGGGATTTCCGGTACATCGGCATCCTTTTCACCTCCATATCTTCCAAGCAAAAACAATTCGCACAAAATGTCCTCTATATAAAGACTTCTCCATGCAAAAGAAATCTCCTGCCAATAGACAGAAGATTTCTCTATAAAAACATCCATATTTTCGTTTAGAGCACCAACGTTTACACAGTTTCTTCGACACCGAGGAAAAATTTTACCTTAGCCGGGGTATCCAGGAAATGCGTCGGCTTGATCTGATCCGGCGCTGTCTTGTACCGGAAGCGCTGCACATCACGGTAAAGCAAGTGGCTTTCCGGTGCCAGACGGCCTACCGTGCACGGAGAAAGACCTCTTTCCCTGGCAGCTGCATAAGCCTTGCTGGCTGCACAGAGCTTCTTGTCTATGCCTTCGGCCAATTCCTTTGCTTCGCCTCCGATTTCCAGCAGGATTTTCAGCCGGGAAGCGCTATCATCTTCCTGCAGAAAATAGGAAAAATCCAAGAGTACGGCCTGCGTTTCCGAAACGACAGCCTGGATGGCACGATAAATTTCCTGCTCCCAGACAAGACCATCCGCCAGATGCAGAGCCTCGCCCAGCCGCCCCACATAACGGAACCATACTCTTCCTTCCCTGCATTCCTCTGCCTTGATGATATCCTCCGTGGCATAACGGTAAAGCCCCGCACGATTGGTGAGTATGATCTCATAGCTTTCGCCTTCCTGCAGTCCGCTGATAAAACAGGGCTTCTCGTCTTTCCCTGCCTTCAAGGGTCGGAACTCATAGAAATTCTGCCCTGTCATCAGCTCGTAAGTATCGCTCCCGGCCACGGCCTTTCCCACAAGCGCCTCAGACGAAGCAAAAAGGCCGTGGTCATGAGGCAGATCCCCGATGTACCTCGAAAGCGCCCTCGTATAGACGGCAAAACTTCCGGTACCGGCAGCAACAAGGCGTTCCAGCTTCGGCCAGATGCGTGTCGCCACAGGCTTTTCAAAGCCCTGCCCGAAGATCTCAAAAAGCTCCCGCGCTCTTTGGGGATCCGGGCTCAAACGGCTCTGCATGCAAGACAGGAAGTCTTCCGGCACATCCAAAGAAAAACTGATTTCCCCGCGCTCAATGTCATGGCACAAGATTTTCCAATGCCTTTCGAGGAAAAAGAATGCTTCCAGAACACCCCATGTGAAGGGGGAAAGAATCTGCTCCACCTCCCTTTCACGAAGGGCAAACAAGAGGCGGAGATACATCGTATCCATGGCGGCAGGGGGAAAAATGAGCTCTGCCGGTGCCGTGAAATGCGCCTTGTTGGTTCCAAGCCCTAATTGCTCCTGATGGAAAAAATCTGTCACGACCCATCCGAAGAGCGAGTTCAATGCAGCCTGGTCGTTGTATTTCCGTTCCTGCGGCAAGCTTTCCCCCAGGAGGAATGTCATCTTGCCCCGCACGAAAGAAGAGAATTCTTCGCAAAAGGGCTTCAGATGCGCCCGCGTGGAAGGAATGAGCCGAGGCTCTCCCGAAGTGCCTGAAGTCAGGAGATAGCAGGGAATGTGGTTGGCCGTGAAGATACCACTCTCGCCGATCTGGGTCTGGAGCTTTACGAGCGGGGCATAGATATCGTAATGGGCGATGGGAACCCTCGCCTGATATCCCTCCTTGCTGCGAAGGTTGACAAACCGATACCGCCGTCCATAGTCCGTATCCCGGTTTTTTTCCAGAATATCCATAAGTATCTCCTGACCGTCACAGAGTTCTCTCACCGCGCCGCCCTTGTCAAAATTCTCCGGATGCAGAATGACCTCCCTGGGAAGGGAATAATTGGTTTTTGCCTCTTCGGCAGATATCAGCTTGCTTACGGGAAGCATGCGGATCTGATGGACATAGGGCTCCAGAATCTCCTTGATTTCCCGGCGTTGGGATACCGATAAGTTTTTCGACCGGATCATGACCACAGAGAAGGTTGCCAGAAGCATTGCCATCAATTCATCAATATAGATGCCGTTCCGGAAGGCCGTATCAAAGATCTTCTTGAAGCCGACGGCATAGGATACCAGGGTTTCCCCGGATCTCTCCACCATACTCTGCACCAAGGAGCCGCTGTTGATAAAATAATGGTATCCGATCAGCTGCGGCAAATAACAGACGCGCTGAGCCTTTCCGTAAAGCTCGACGAGGAATAGCACGTCCTCGGTGAAAGGCACCGTCTCGTCAAAGGCAAAGCCATAGCGGACAAGAAATTCCCTGCTGTAAAGCCTGGACGTTACCATCCCCCAAAAAAGCCCGCCAAACATCTTCTCATCTTCCCAATGATCCCGATCCATGACGATTTCTTCCCGGGTCTGATCCCAAAGGACAATCTCGGTCGCAGGCATGAGCCCTTCTTTCTCCATTTCGTATTCCCGACGGAAAACGACAATGTCGGACTGCGTTTTTATCAAATGATGAAGAGCTGTCTGCAGGCACTCGGGAGTATAGCCGTCATCCCCATCCAAAAAGCCCAGATAGGGGGCAGTTGCAAATTTCATGCCAAAGTTCCTGGGACTCGACGGCGTATGCACATCGTTGTCGAGGTCCTTGACAATGACGTTTTCGTGAGAATCCAGCATTTCGTGGACGGCTTTTCTGTATTCTCCATCTGTATTATGCAGCACCACAATCCACTCGATGTTCCGGAAGCCCAGCGTCTGCTTCCGAAGCGACTCATACGCATAGCGGAACATCTTGATGTCTACATTGTGAAAAGGTGTAATCACGGAGATCTGATACTCTTTTTCTGGCATATTATCCCCTCAAACTCTCATCTGTTTTTTTGCAAGCCTCAATTCTTTCCGCGCAGTTCCTTATTTCGTGGGCACGAAAAATTTCCTGTAATCCCCCATCTCCCGCTTGATAACCACTTCGTAAGGGTAAAAATGCTCGACCAGGGGCATCCTTGCATCATATTCATTGTATTCCACCGTAACGGAAAAGGAATCATTCAGGAACCATGTCGCGTTCGTTGTCCCGTGCTTGACGTTGGGACGCCCGAAGTTATAGGCAAAGTTCTTCTCTGCCTGCATGTACATCTCATCTGCCATCTCTCGTGTCTTTGCATAGAACCTGACGCTGTAATTTCCTACAAGACTACTGTTTGCTTTATGAGGACGAATGGCTATGCCATATATATAATCATTTTTCTGTATCGTGTAGAAAACCCCCGACTCGTTCGGCGCATGCTCCCAGCCGTTTTTCTGGAAGTCCTCGATACAAGCCTGTATCGGCTTTCCGATATAAACATTGAAGGCCATTGTATCATCACGGGTGGCTTCATTGATATCCCCCCGCCATACTTCCTGCGTCTCCGCACAGGCAACCGGAAGCCAGGATTCCGTGCAGGACTCGCTCCCTGCAAAAAATGCCGTCCCTGCATACAGGGACATGAGCGTTCCGGCCAAGGCAAGGCTCTTCTTCATTGTTTTCATAAAATTGCACTCCTTTGTCATAACAATTCCGGGACACTCCACACAGGCAGATGCCCCACCTCTTTCTTCCATGGAAATCCCCATGAATCACCTAATTCGCGAATCCTTCACAAAATCCTCTTGTGAACGTCAAAGCAAAGAAAAAAACTTGCTATCCCCTTCATTTCCCCCAGCCCAGCACCTGGGACACGGCATTCTGCCAGCCATCGTAGAGCCTTGACCTCTGCTCGTCCGGCATGGCGGGCTGGAAGCGCAGTCCCTCACGCCAAAGGGACTGCAGTTCTTCCACGTCCTTCCAAAGCCCCACGGCCAGCCCGGCAAGATAGGCGGCTCCGAGAGCCGTCGTTTCCGTGATATAGGGGCGTATCACCGGGAGATCCAGGATATCCGCCTGGAACTGCATGAGAAGGCCGTTCTGGCTTGCGCCGCCATCCACGCGGATGTCCGTAATCTCCATATCCGTATCGGAAACCATCGCCTCATACACATCCCGTACCTGATAGGCAAGGGATTCCAAGGCGGCGCGCACGATATGGGAACGGGTCGTATCCTCCTTGAGCCCGATGATCATGCCGTTGGTCTGGGTATCCCAATAGGGAGCAGAAAGCCCCCGAAAGGCCGGGACGAAGTAAACGCCTCCGGAGTCCGGCACCTGTTTTGCCACCCATTCCGAATCTGCCATGGACTGGAAAAGAGCCAGACCATCCTTCAGCCATTCCAGAGCAGACCCGGACACAAAGATGCTCCCCTCCATCGCATAGGTAACCTCATCCCCAATGCCCCACGCAATCGTAGTAATCAGGCCGTTTTGCGAGCGCCGGTATTCCTTCCCTGCATTCATCAGGAAGAACGAGCCATCCCCATACGTGTTCTTGACCATCCCCTTGCGGAAACATGCCTCCCCAAAGAGATCCGCCTGCTGGTTGCCGATGCAGCTGGCAATGGGAATCTCCGAGCCAAGAAGCTTGGCATCCGTCATGCCATATACATGGCTGGAAGGAAAAACCTTGGGAAGCATAGGTTCCGGTATCCCCAGATATTCCAGGATATCCGCATCCCACTCCAGATGGCGCAGATGAAACATCATCGTGCGTGAGGCATTGGAGTAATCCGTGGCAAAAACCGTTCCTCCGCTGAGCTTCCACATCAGCCATGTGTCGATCGTGCCAAAAATCAGATCTCCCTTTTTCGCCAGATTGCCTGCTTCCGGCACATGCTCCAAAATCCAGCAAAGCTTCGTTGCCGAAAAATACGGATTGATGACCAAGGAAGTCTTCTGCCGGATTTCCTCCTGAAGCCCGCGCCGTCTCAGTTCCTCGCAGATCTTGTCCGTCTGGCGGGATTTCCAGCTGATGGCCGGATAGATGGGACGTCCTGTGAAGCGATCCCATACGACCGTGGTTTCTCTTTGGTTCGTGATCCCAATCGCGGCAATGTCGCTATTGGAAAGCTTCGCCAGACGGATGGCCTCCTTCGCCGTCCAGAACTGGGTGGACCAGATCTCATCGGGATCCTGCTCTACCCAGCCGCTATGCGGACGGCTGACACCGATTCTTCGCTCCGCATAGGAAACAATATCACCGTTTCGATTGAAAATCACGGCCCGATTCTTCACAGTTCCCGAATCCAGAGCCAATATGTATTTCTCCTGCATCAGAAAAACCTCTTTTCCGCAAACTTCCTTTTCATTATAACATTCATTTTACGCATATACTACTAGATCCCGGTAGAATTTTCTGCAGGAAGAGCTCTTGCATGCTCCGCTCATTTCAAACAATAGCATCAAGAAGAAAGCAGGAACCGTTTTTGTTCAACGAGTATCTATAACGAGTTGTAAAAATCAAAAAATTCTAATTAATTCCTATTGACAATGCAATGCAGCGACCGTATAATTTCCAAGGGCAGGGGAGTTGTTTGATTTCAAGGAGGAATTATCGTGTCTTATATTTTAAGCGAAAATTGGCAAGGGTTGGAAAGAACTTCCCCGGAGTGGTGTCAAAAACAAGCTGAATCTATAAGGAAATACATTGACGGTGACAACGAGTATATTGACGTTGACGGCGTTGTTATGCTTTTGACGGAAATGGCCGAACTGAGGCTTTCCTCGGCTGAATCTATGGCGTTGAGGTTAATGGAACACCTTCTGTATGTTGCTGTTTCGCCCGATAACGTTGCCATACGGCATTGGAGGCACGAAATCAATAATTTCCGGCATTGTTTCTCGGTTAGCATCGGTGTTACAACAGTACGGCCAAAGGGCAATACCAATATCAAAAACCAGCTGGATAACAGTTGGAGTAAGATTTACGCCAAGGCAGTAAAAGAAGTCAAAAGCAAGGCTCAAGAGGCTGAAGTGTTTGCTTTTGACGTGAAGAAAATTCCTGTTGCTCCGCCTTGGAGTGTTCAAGATTTCTTAGAAAAAAGCGATGCTGAATTGGTATCAATGACGAATTTAGATTGACTCGTTTATCTGAGACGTAAAAAATAGAACGCGTAATTTCCCCTGCCCCGAAATGTTAAAGATTTCCTATTTTGCCGGACTGTAATGAAGCTCAAAAAAAAGAGGCTGCCGCATCTGCAACAGCCTCTTTTTTGTGTCAATTCATTTCTGCTTACCATGAAAATCCAAGAAGTCAAGCCGCAGGCGCAGACTGATTGGCAATTTTCATGTATGCGAGGTGCACTTGGCGAAGCAAGTCCGAAG
>CACYDT010000178.1 GCA_902773295.1 uncultured Veillonellaceae bacterium
AATCCCGGTAATAGAATCAAGGAAGAAGGCAGGGAATTCGGGAGGGCAGATCGCAGGGCAGCTAAGCCTGTTTAAAAATAGATAGGAGGGAAAAATGACACGGGCGGAACGGAGACGGATAGAAAGGGAGGCCAGGAAAGTTGTACGGAAGGGCAACGTGACCCAATCGGATGTGGCGGCTATGATGAAGGAGGAAGAGAAACGGCAGGAAATCAGCAATGCAGTCAGAGCAAGGATGCTTGCTAAAAAGATTGATAGAGAACTCGGTCAAAAATATTATGAGCAGGTTTATACCGAGGCCTACAAAGAAGGCATAAGCAGTTTTGATATGGACAGCCAGAGCATATTCTGCATAAGCTTCGCATTGGCGCTGCGGGACAAGTTCCCTCAGTGGGGAGCGGATGCGATTGAAAAAATAGTGCAATCGGCGATTGACTGGAACGGGAGATTCATTAGTGAATTCGACAGGGACTTAGATGCATATAAGCTGCATTATGGGGTGGCGATTGGAAGGGAATTTGAGCTGGAGGAGGTTTGACAGCATGAGCGACAAAGACATGGCAGGCGAGATTTACCGTTTAGCTGATTTGTTGATGTTTGCATTAAGAATCAAAGAAACGCATTCGTGCAACAACTGCGGAATACAGAAATCATGCCAATATTGCCCAAGACCAGGAGAGACGGTGAGGTACAATTGCCCATTGTGGGGATCAGGAACTGCCGACAATAAGGCGCTTGAAACGCTTGATGATTTAATCAGGCGAAAAGATGCGATTGATGCCATTTACGATGATGGGCCGCCAGAGCCTCATTATCCAGATTGGTATGTAACGAAGATAAAGAAGTTGCGGGCAGCAAGGCAAAAAGGAGAATCCAAATGAAAATTATGGTGGCAACGCCCTGCGGGGCAAAGCTTGACAAGGACTATGTGGAGAGCCTGTTCGGAATGATAATCAATCCATTTCCAGGAGCATCAATCCAGATGATGTTCGTAGAGGGCAGCCTTACATACGATGCGAGGAATACGATAGCACGGAATGCAATCGAGGGCAACTTCGACAGAGTATTGTGGATTGATTCTGACATGGTATTTGCGCCAGAAACGCTCAAACGGCTATCCGCACGGCTTGACGAAGGGCGGGACTTCGTGGCGGCCCTGGCATTTCGCCGCAAGGCACCGCACAAGCCGGTAATCTACAGCCAGATTGGGGTGGTGAAAGACACGCCGACAATGGTCGCATATGAGCCGTATCCCAAAGACAAGATTTTTGAGATTGCCGGATCAGGCTTCGGGTGTGTGATGACGTCGGTCTCGCTGCTCAGGGCCTGCTGGGACGGTTTTGGACTCCCGTTTTCGCCAAGGCTTGGATTTGGCGAGGATGTGACGTTTTGCCTGGAGTGCGAACAGTTAGGATACAAGATGTACTGCGACAGCTCCATAAAAGTCGGGCACATAGGCCAGCTGATTATAAACGAGGAGGTGTACGATGCAGAAATTCAGCGTAATCATCCCGGCACATAACGATGCCGGACACATTAGGAAAGCGCTCGAATCGGTGCGTTCGCAGGTGTTGAAGTGTTGTGACCTTGAGCTGATTGTAATTTGTGATTCCTGCGAGGATGACACGGAGGCCATTGCCAGAGAATACGGTGCCATCACAAAAAATGTGAGCTATCATCGTGACGGGCTGAGCAGGAATGCAGGAATTGAGATGGCATCGGGGGACTGGATCCTATTTATGGATTCAGACGACTGGTGGCTTCATGAATATGTCCTGGACCAGCTGAACAGGTTGACGTTTATTATGGATTTCGACGTATTGGCATTTGGATTTATCTGGAAGCATGTGGGCATTACAGGTCCGGAACGAGAAGATGGGTCTTTGTGGCCAAACGTGTGGAGCAAGCTTTGGTATCGAAAGGCAATTGGAGATACAAGGTTCTCAGACGAATGGTCAGTTTCGGATCTTGGATTCACGCGGGCTATGCTGGGCAAAAAACTTAGAGTGGCAAAATGGAATCAGCCACTGTACTACTACAATTACATGCGGCCAGGAAGCATCAGCGAAATAGAGGCGCGGAAGAAAGGGGCCGAACGGTGACAGCAAAACAGTATCTAAAAAAAATCCGAGATCTTGACCGCAAGGCTGACATGGCGCTCAAATATTACGATAGGCTTGTGCGCGATGCGCAAAGGATGAGCAGCGAGGAATTAAAAAAACAGTGCGACAAAATTTCAGACGAAGCCAAAAGGGTGAGATTGCTGTGGGATACATTTATAGATGAGCGCGCTGAAATAATGCGGAAGCTTGACATGTTGGAAGAGCCATACGCCACAGTGCTCTACCTGCGATATGTGGAATACAGGCATTTCCAAGACATAGCATCCCATATGAACTATTCATATGCGCATATAACCAGGCTGCATGGCCAGGCTCTTAAAGTGTTCAGAGAAAAATTCATCAAACATGCCAAGAAATGCTGAGATTTTAAAGGGGCTCCCGTGCTATTCTTATAGCGCGGGATTGCTTCGCT
>CACYDT010000179.1 GCA_902773295.1 uncultured Veillonellaceae bacterium
CCGCCATTCACCTCCACCCTGTAGAGGGTGGAGTCCTCTGGCGAAAGCTGCAAATCAGTTATTGCTAATGCCTACATTTATGATAGAAAAACCGGAACGGGTTCGCCCAAAGACATACAGCAACTACGTCTATTACGTGAGCAGCATCCTGCCGATGCTGGGCGAAAAGGATCTCCAGCCCGTCCGCCCGCGTGACGTGGATGCATCCATGATGTAGCTCCGGAAAAAAGGGCTTTCTTATGGTTCGCTCTCCGTAATCCTTTCCGTTCTACTTGCACAGCGCTTCCAGTTCTTTCCCGCTGAACCGGTATTTCTCTCCACAGAAATGACAGCAGACCTCCGCATGCCCATCCTCCACAAGGGATTGAAGCTCTGCCTCCCCGAGACTCAAAAGCACTTCTTCAATCCGCTTCTTCGAGCATTGGCAACGGAAGGAAAGATCTGTCGTTGTCAGATAGTCCACCGCAAACCCGCGAAGCAGCTTGGCAATGATAGCCCCGGCATCCATGCCCTCGGCAACCATATGAGAAACAGATGTCACCTGTGAGAGATTTTCCTCCAACCGGGAGAGGACTTCTTCTGCAGCATCCGGCAACGGCTGAAGGAAAAAACCGCCTGCCGCTGCCGCCCGGAAATCTTTGTCCACCAGAACTCCAAGCCCCACGCTGGAAGGAGTCTGCTCCGATACGAAAAGATATTTCGTGAGATCATCGGCAATCTCTCCATCCGTAATCTCGCAGCTTCCCGTCATCGGCTCCTTGAGACCCGTGAACCGCGTCACGGAAACAATCCCCCTGCCAACTCCTTTGCCCACGTCGAGCTTCCCTTGCGAAGTCAGCGGCAAATCCACATGGGGATTCGCCACATATCCACGGACGGCACCTTCCGGCGTCGCATCTGCTGTCACAACCCCCAAAGGGCCATCACCGCAGAATTTCACGGTAATAGCCTCTTTGTTTTTGAGATTTCCTGCCAAAAGAAGCGCTCCTGTCATAGTCCGCCCCAAGGCCGCTGCTGCCACGGGATAACAGTCATGGCGTGAAATACCCTCATTCACCAAATCCGTAGTAACGGCGGCATACACACGGACGCCTTCCGCCACGGCTTTTACAAGATGATCTTTCATCCTTTCACTCCCAGGCTCATGAGAACTTCTCCCGTATCGATATCAAAGATTTCAATCTTCTCGTCCGTCAGCACCGCCACGGTAGAACGCTTGTCCTCCCTCTTCGAAAGCGACGGCGATCCTGGATTCAGAAAAATCGTTTCACCACGCTTTTCCAATACCGTCGTATGGATGTGGCCGCTGATAAAAAGATCTGCCTTCAGATGCTTCGCCATGGCATCCTTCTCCGCATCCGTTTCCACGGTATGTCCATGAGTTGCAACAATGCGGAATCCATCCACCATCACATAGGCATAGGGTGCCTGCACCGGGCCTTCCAATACCATGGCATCCACCTCGGAATCGCAGTTGCCCTTGGCGATGATGACAGGCACCGGGCAGTTGTTGATGCGTTCCGCCAGCCCTGCGGGATTGTAATCCGCCAACATGGGATTGCGCGGCCCATGGTAGAGCACATCCCCCGAATGGATGATGAGATCCGCATCCCGAAAGAACTTCTCATAGGCCAGCTCCCAACGCTTCTCATGCCCATGGGTGTCGCTGATGATACCTACTTTCATTTTCGTCTCCCCCATGCATCAGAGTTTCTTCAAGAGATTTGCCATTTCCATAGCCGCCATGGCACCATCCACACCCTTGTTTCCTGCCTTCGTCCCGGCACGCTCAATAGCCTGCTCGATGTTCTCCGTCGTCACCACAGCAAAGATTGTCGGAACACCTGTGGTCATGTTGACCTGAGCTACTCCCTTGGAGACCTCATTGCAAACATAGTCATAGTGAGTCGTAGAACCACGGATGACCGCCCCCAGGCAAATCACGGCATCATACTTCCCGCTCTCCGCCATCTTCTTCGCTACGACAGGGATTTCAAAAGATCCGGGCACCCAGGCAACATCGATATCTTCATCCCTCGTCTCGTGGCGGTGGAGCGCATCCAACGCACCGCCCAGCAACTTGCTCGTGATGAATTCATTGAAACGAGCCACCACGATGCCGAACTTCAGCCCTTTTCCTGTAATAAAACCTTCCAATACATTTGCCATGTCTGCCAGCCTCCAAATCCTTATGCCTCTTCCTGATTATCAAAAATATGCCCCATCTTCGTACGCTTGATGGTCAGGTACTTTTTGTCGAACTTGTTCGCCTTGATGATGATAGGAACGCGCTCCACGATGCTGAGACCATATCCTTCCAGCCCGGCTCTCTTGGCGGGATTGTTCGTCATGAGACGGATGCTCGTAAGCCCCAGCTTGGAAAGAATCTGCGC
>CACYDT010000180.1 GCA_902773295.1 uncultured Veillonellaceae bacterium
CCTTCTCTTCAAAGAACTGGCGGTTGATCCTCCCCTTGAAGGTGATTTTTCCCATAGCCTCCAGCTCGGCGTTGAGCTTCTGTATGAAGGGTGCAGCGCCCACAGCATGAACGCCGGGGAAATTGCGCGGACGGTCAAAAATGCCATTGCCTCGCATATCGCCAGCATCCTTGATTTGTCGGATACCCTTGCGTATATCGCCAAGCTGCCGGAATCCAATCGGCTGATGCTTACCTTTGAGGCTCAGATTGCCAAATTAGAAGGGGAAATGGAGCATTTGCACAGGATGAAGCTCCGTATCTATGAGGATTTGACGGTCGGTGTCATTGACAAGGACGAATATGCCGATTTTCGTAGGCAGTACACGGATATGCTTGGGGAAAAGAGCGATGCCCTGGAAAGAGTCCGGCGGGAGCAGAAGAATGCCATGGTGTATGGCGATACGGAAAAAGTCTGGGTGACCATGTTCCGGCAGTATGAAACTATCGAGGAAGTCGATCGCCGCGCACTGATGGCGCTGGTGGATAAAATCCTCGTTCACGAAGGACACGCCTTGGAAGTGGTATTCCGCTACCGTGACGAATACAGCCGGATGAGCGAGTTTGTGGAAACCCACGCAAAACTTTTGGGGAAATCAACGGAATATGCCGCAAAGCATACGGCAGGGGAGGTGTAAGCATGGCCAGAAAAAGCCGCAGAAATCACATATTGGAAGGTGCAATCGGCGAGAATACCAGGGCAAAAGTTTATCCCACGGCCATTTATGTGCGCCTTTCTGTAGAAAATCTCGGCAGGGATGATGGCGGTGCCTCCATTGCCAACCAAGCGGAAATTTGCCGGGAATATATCAAGGGTTGCCCCGACCTTAAACTGGTCAGAGTTTATGAGGACAATGGCTGGTCTGGGACAGTCATGCGCCGTCCTGCTTTTGAAGAACTGATGGAAGATGTGAAGGACGGCGTTATCAAGGCCATTGTGGTGCGAGACTTGTCCCGTTTTGCTCGAAACTACATCGAGGCCGGCACCTATCTGGAAAAGATTTTCCCGGATTTGGGCGTGCGCTTCATTTCCGTAAGGGAGCAGCTTGACACCCTTGTGGCAAAGGACGCTGCGGAGTCCCTCGTTGTTCCGCTTCAGAACCTGATCAACGACCTCTACGCCAAGGATATTTCCCGAAAAGTTGGGGCGGCCTATGCCGTGCGAATGAGGGAAGGAACGCTTAGGTGGGTTTCCGTTCCCTACGGATACAAAAAGAATGCTGAGCATACCAGTATCGTGCCGGATGAGCTTCGGGCAGATGTATTACGGAAAATCTTTGAGTGGAAGGCAGAGGGGCAGACCAGCAACGAGATTGCCCGGCGTTTGAATAAGGCCAATGCGCCCAAGGCCGATGTTTCATATAGCCAGGGAAAACCATGGTGTATTCAGGCAATCAGGGTCATCCTGCGAAATCCTGTCTATATCGGCATCCGCATCCTCGGCAAGAGTCATCGTGCGCTCTACAAGGGAATAAAAAAGGAGAAAACCCCGCCGGAGGCTTGGCATATTTTCTACGATTCTCATGAGCCGCTGATTTCACGGGAGTTATTCGACAAGGTGCAGTCCATCATGGATGAAGATGCCAGAAAACGGCATGACAGCATGAGGGAAACCGCTGCGAATCGCTCAAAAATGCATAATCTCTTTGAGGGGAAAATCTTCTGCGGCGATTGCGGACAGCCCATGTACTACAGCCGCCACCGCCACAATCTGAAGGATTGCGTCAGCTGGTACGGTCGATATCTTTGCAAAAATTATCAGGATCGGTACATAGAGCATAGGTGTACCAGCCATTACATCAACCAAAGGAAACTTGAGGAAAAGGTTCTGGCCGTAGTCCAGGTCCACGTCAAAATCGCTCTGGATTATAAGAGCCTTATCGACAGATTCCAAGGCAGTGCGGAAGATATGGCCAATCGTCGTAAACACAATGCCGCCGTTCACGAGGAAATGAAAAAATTGGACAGCCTCCAAAGAAAACGTTCCAAACTCTATGAGGATTATGTGAAAGGCATTTTGGATGCGGAGGAATACCAATTTGCTAAAACATCATACACGGAGGAATACGATGCTTGCTATCAGCGGATGAATGAGTTAATGGCACGGCGAGAGGCATACAGGACAGCAATCTCCTCCAACAA
>CACYDT010000181.1 GCA_902773295.1 uncultured Veillonellaceae bacterium
GTAATCGGTCCATAAAAAACATCGAATTTCCGGCTCCGCATCTTTATATTGGCCGCCAGCACTTCCTTCTTTGTTTCCGGCTTTACATTTTCGGTGAACTTCGAAAGCGAGACAATGCCGTCCTCCAAATTCATCCATTCATGGCTTCCATAGAATTTTCCTTGCAGGCAACTCAGGATTTTTTTGCGATAGCATACATCCCATTTCCAGATGCAGGCAGTAAGATAGGTCTTGGGAAATTCAACGCTGTTGTCCAGATGGTAGCCGATGGACCACACACCCCGCTTCTCCGCTTCCCGGTGTGGCTGGAGGGAGTCCGTATGCAGGGCAATGGTGTCGATGCCCGGATGGCTGTCCATCAGATTGTGGAATGCTTCTCCGGCCGCATGGTCCTCCGTCCAGGAATTGCAGTAGCGTACATAGACCTTCGCATCCGGGCGGATGCTCCGCACTCCCAACGCAAAGGCATTGATGCCCCGGATTACCTCCGGGATCGGGAAGGCCGCCACATAGCCGATTGCCCCCGTCGCCGTCCGCATCCCTGCTACGATGCCCGAAAGATATCGTGCCTGATACATCCTGCCGAAGAAGGAAGACAGGTTGTTGCTGTGCCCTGTGCCCGTAGCATGGAGGAAATACACATCGGGGTATTCCTCCGCAGCCTTTTTCATGGATTCGCCGAATCCAAAGGACACCCCTACGATGATTTCGCAACCCTTGTCCCGGATGAGGCTTTCGATATCTTTGTAACAGTCGGCTGACACATTCTCCCGGCAGACGATTTCCAGATTCAGCTCGTCCCGCAGGGATTCCAGCGCATCATAATGGGTTTGGCTAAAGCTGCGGTCTGAGCGGGAACCGTTCAGAAGCAGCCCGACTTTGGTTGTCTTACGGGTCAAATCCGGATTCTGCCAATCATCTCTGATCAGCAGGATTCCCGCGATGACCGCCATGAGAACCAGAATTGCCAAAATGAGGATTTTCCGCACAAAACTCCTCCTTCCCAAAAGTCGACAACAATTCTTGGTATATCCGCATCAGCTCCGCCACGCAGCTCGCCTCGGTCATGCGCCCCACATCGAAGCCATACTTTCTTCTGTATCTGAAATTCTACCATATGCAAGGGAAATCCTGCCTCATGGGGAAATTGCTTGTTTTTTTTCATTATGAATGCGGCTACGCCGCGCTGCCGCCGTCGTCGTAGAGGTATTCGTTCAGCTCCCTGACGATGGCCTCCAGCTGCCCTGCAAAGACCTTGTCGATGCGGGCAAAGCCGCCCTGGGCGCGGAAGCGGCTGTCCTCGTCAAAGACGGTCACGGTGAGCACCGATTCTTCCAGCAGGTACTTTTCCATGCGCTTCAGCCAGGACAGCTCCTGGGCGGAAAAACTGTGAGCCTTTTTCAGCCGGGCCACTGCCCCCTTGATGCGCTCCTCGTGGGACAGCAGGGCCGAGCCTAGGGCGTAGCGGCGGATGAGGGTGATGATATCGGCGGCTATGTCCTCGCTGGTCATTTCCGCAAGAGCCGTATTGAGCCGCATATCCGTGAAGCCTGCCCTGTCCAGTGCCAGCCGCAGATGCTTCAGGCTCTCCCGGGTCAGCTCTCTGGGGCGGGTACACACAAGGGTCAGAGCCGCGATTTTATCCATGTTCTCCCGGATAAAGGCGGCAAAGGACTCCAGATAGTCCTCCGGGCGGCTGCCGCTGCCGTAGCCTCTGGTGTGGGACAGGAGCTTGTTCTCATGAGCGGAAATGACCAGGGGACGGTGGCTGCCGTAGGCGGCGCTATCCAAAAGCCCCAAGGCTTCCCCGTAGGAAAGGAGCCTTGCTCTGGCTTCCCCGGGGACTGCCCGGCGGATTTCCTCCAGCACCTCAGCGGGTGTCTTGCCCCCTGCCAAACTCTGAAAGTGCTCACGGGTTTCCTGCGGAAGCCGCTTGTTTTTCCGCTGGACTCTGGCGGCTATCTGGTCAATCTGCCGCCACAGGGCAGCTTCTTCCTCTATATGTGCAAGATCCTCCAAAAGCTCTGTCAGGCTCACTGCCGGATTCACCACCACAGGCTTCATGGAGGTCACAGGCTCCAGGGATTCGTACAGCCCCACCGGGTCGTAGATTTCAAAATGGGTCTTGCAGATGGCAGGGCACAGGCGGGTGGCCCTCCCCAGCATCTGCTCGTAGAGGATGCGGGACTTCACCCGCCGCAGGAACACCAGCGCCGTGATTTCCGGCACATCAATGCCCGTGGTGAGGAGATCCACCGTCACCACGATGCTGGGGTAGCGCTCGTTTTTGAAA
>CACYDT010000182.1 GCA_902773295.1 uncultured Veillonellaceae bacterium
ATCCTACCCCAAAGCAAAAACTTCTTCCGCATTCTTCTTTTGCCGCTGCAAAAAAAGCGGCGGATGTCCCATAGGCCGGGATATCCGCCGCTTTTTTGCGCGTTTCTTTCTATCTTACTTCAGCTTGTAGCCGTTGTTGTACATCTTGTCCTGCTCCTTGCGGGTCTGGTAGAGCTGGGTCGAGGTGTCGAGCTCCACCATGTCGAGGGTCAGGAGCTGGCCCTTCTTGGCATCCTTGAGCATCTTCGCCTTCTTGTTGATGAGGCCATAGACCACATAGCCCTTCTCATAGGTCTCCTTTGCCGTGGCAATGGAACCATACGTCGTATAGCCGCCGATGCCGTCGATGGTCTCGCCGGCCTTGAGGTCCTTCTTCGCCACCGTGATGCACTCGCTGACGGGGCCTGCAATCGGGATGATCGTCGGCTCTCCGTCAATGACTGCCTTGGCAACGGTCAGCGGAGTCTCAAGATTGCAGAGATGATAAGGACGATAGAGCGTCCAGAGGGGGCCTGGGCCCATGCTGTGGTACTGCATCTGATAGGCAATCTCCTCATTCTCCGTGGCAACCGTCACGAAAACGCCGGGAGCAATGCCGTTGACATACTCCACAACACCATGCTTATCGAGAATGCCGCCGTCCTTCTTGAGACGGAAAATCTCATTGAGATCCTTGCAGCGATCCGCAGGGGAAGCCGAGGGGCCATGACCGCCAATCACATCGGGGATGAGACCCGTAGCATTCGACATGGCCGTCATCTCCACCATGGTCTTCGTGCCGTCCTTGAAGGAACACAGCATGCGCGGGCTCATCTTGCGGCGGGTTGCCTCCTCCAGCACCGTATCGGGATTGCAGTCATAGTCCAGCTTGTTGTTCTTGCCCTTGCCCATGACCTTGACCTGCATGCCCATAGCGCGCGCGAAGGAATAAAGCTCCATAACGGCCCCCGGCTCGTCACCCGCAGAGCCCGTATAGATCACACCATTCTCGTCGCCCAGCTTCTTGAGCCAGGAGCCGATGACCACGTCCGTCTCCACGTCCATCATGACCACATGCTTGTGGTTCTTCATAGCATCCGTGGCAATCTTCACGCCGACCTCGGGAACGCCCGTCACGTCAATGGCACACTCCACAAGATTCGCATGGGAAATGAGATCCGAGTTCTCCGTGGCAACGTACTTGCCCATCTCCATGTATTTGTTTGCTTCTTCCAAGGTATTGGCCTTCGCGATATCCTCATCCTTCACGCCAGCATAATGGAAAGCATTGATGACATTCTCGAATTTGATGTCGGAGACGATGGCCGGCATAATGCCCTTCATGAGCACCATCTGCGTGACCATACCGCGCCCCATCTGGCCTGCGCCGACAATACCCGTGCGGATGATCTTGCCTTCCTCCTCGCGCTTCGCGAGTTTCATGTCCATGTTCAACATATTTTGATTTCCCCCTTAGAAGTTCCTGATGACTACCCTTGATTGACTTCAGTATAGCACAGAGTTTTCACTTTTTCAATATCTAATCTTTAGAACAAATGTAAAAATAAAAAGAAGAAAGAACAAATCTTTACATTTGTTCCGGGGGGGGTCTTGATGTAACTCGCGATATTCAGTCGAATTTTCCCCGTTAGGAACTGTAGCGAAAAACCACTTTTCCGATATTACGCATCCTCATCCATCGTTTCCACCAAAAAGCTGACCGGACGAAATCCATCGTTGCAGGAAATCATCGCCGAGCGGGGATTCTTCATCCAGCCCTCGTAAAAATTCTCCGCTCCGTGGGCAAGGCCCATGACGAAGGGAGACATGGATTCCCATGCGCTATCGCACAATCCCTCCGGCTTCTGCCAGCCGTTGGCGATGAACACCTGCCCCTCCTCGATATCGCAGGCATGCTCGATGGGGTTTTCGTACTTTGCCATCAAATCCGGGTAGCAAGCCTTCCGCATCACAGTTATCCGTATTTTCTTCATGTAATTACCTGCTCTTGGACTTCATGATGATCCATTTTCTTTCCTGATCCTTTCCATGAAATCCGGAAATCTATGTCATTCTCCGGGATACAGCGATTCCGTCAGCATTCAGCGGATGAAATGCGTAGGTATCCATTCTTCTTTTTTCGGCAGGCCGTACTTTTCCTTGCCGAGAGCAATGCTGCGCATGAGGAAGGCCATGTTCCTCGCCAGTGTCCGCATGGTCTGCATCCCCTCCGCATCCTGGGCGGCTTCGCCCGGGTTCAGCCCATAGGCCATGTTCCAGTATTGGCTGGTGGCGATGGGCATGGAAGAAATGGAGAAATACTTGTTCATCTCGTCAAAGGTGGAAGAGCTTCCCCCACGCCGGGAAATCACCACGGCAGCCCCTACCTTCATGGACTTGTCAAAGGACGTGCTGAAAAAAAGCCGGTCGAGATAGGCAATCGTCGTTGCATTGGCCGAGCCATAGTAGACGGGCGTCCCCACCACCAGTCCGTCGCTTTCCTCAAAGATAGGAGCCGTTTCGTTCACCACATCGTCAAAGACGCATTTTCCCGTCTTGGCGCAAGAACGACAAGCCAAGCAGCCGCGAATGGCCTTGTTGCCGATATGCACCAGCTCCGTCTCGATTCCTTCAGCCTGGAACACCTTCCTCATTTCATCCAGAGCCACAAAAGTATTGCCGTTCACATGGGGCGATCCGTTCACCATCATTACTTTCATCTTTTCATCTCTCCTTCTAAAAATATGGTCAAATATGTTCAGAAGTGTTTGTCTAAGCACATTTGAACCAATATATCTTGGTAAAACTCCACAAAAGCCTCGTTTTCAGAGCATTAACCCGTTTAC
>CACYDT010000183.1 GCA_902773295.1 uncultured Veillonellaceae bacterium
CAGCCAGAGCATCTGGGTGCGGGGGGTCATGAGGGCATAGGCGGTCTGGTCGCCGAGGCGGAAGATGCGGTCCACCATGTCCTGTTCCGTTTTCTCGAAGGTGCCGTCCTCCGTTCCCTGCTCGATGAGGTCCTTTACCTCGTCCTCTGTGACGGTCTCCTCGATCTGCGGGTTCATTCCGAAGATGAGAAGGATCGTGTTGGCGGAGCCGGACAGGAAGGAGACGATAGGGTGCGCGAGCCGGGTCAGGAGGCTGAGGGCACGATGATGCTTGAGGAGGATGTTTTCCGGGTACTGCAGGGCAATCTTCTTTGGGAGGAATTCCCCGAGAAGCAGCAGGAGGCAGGTGACGGCGAGGACGCCCAGGAACATGGATATGGTGTAGGCATGGGGCAGGAAGGGGAACAGGCCCGAGAGGATGGGGGCTGCCAGCAGGCCGGTGCAGAGGCCCGAGAGGATGCCCATGAGCGTGATGCCGATCTGCACGACGGACTGGGTTTCGTCCGGGTTTTCCAGGAGGTCGAGGGCAGCCCGGGCATCCGGATTGCCGTCTTCTGCCATTTTTTCCAGGGGGCCTTTGTGGCTCTTCGTCAATGCGGTTTCCGCAAGGGAGAAGAAGGCGTTTGCCAATATGGGGCATGTGATGAGACCGAACAACAGGCCGGGAGAGGGACTATCCAAGAAATACACTTCCTTCATACTGCGCTGAACAATGATTCCTTTCAGTATATCATAGTTCCTGCCATCCTGCCAATGGTTTCGCGTGATATGGATAGGGAGATAGGCCCCCGGAGTCGGGCTATTGGCTTATAGTCCCTGTGTATACATTTTTTTTGAAACTTTTTGTGGGAGAATCGGGGGTGCGATGCGGCTTCAAGGCAGGTGAGATGCGGGATGGGAGTGTTTTTCCAGGGATTTGACTGTGACTGAAAATTATGATACAATAGACCCATAAGAAAGGTTGCTGCAAGGGACTCCTCTCCAGGGACAAAGGTGAGAGGATTCATCATGATTAAATGAGTCTCCCGCATCTGAAAGCGGGAGCAAAGAGCCTGTATCGCGTGGGTGGGGGCGGAGCGAAGCGGTATCCCCTGCCTGCGGGAGATCAATCCACGCGATAGGACTTGTCGTGCTCCTGAAAATGCTGGCGTGGATTGAAATAAATAAACAAACATAGGTTTGTAGGTTCGGAACTGGTCCGTCGGGAAACGCGATGATCGATGGCTTCCAGCAGTCCGCAATGACAGGGACGTGATTGCACGATGCGTGACCACGGGCGAAGCCGATCTTGGTACCGAGAGAGGAGATCGTTTTGCTGCAACCGAGGCATATTTTTGGCCCGCAAGGGGAATCCGGAGGCATGTGCTGCTTGCATGCATGCCTCCGGATTTTTTTGAGGCTTTTTCCGATGTTTACAGGATTACACATTGAAACAGAAGGAATTGCGTGGTATACTAAGCAAGTTGGAAGTTTTTCCACAGAAGGAGGCACAATTTCATGAAGCATGTGTTGTCGGTATTTGTCGAGAACCAGACGGGTGTCCTGGTTCGGATTGCGAGCATGTTTTCCCGGCGCGAGTTCAATATCGACAGCCTGTCGGTGGGGGTCACCCAGTCCCCAGAATTCTCGCGGATCACCATCGTGGTCCATGGGGACGAATACCTCGTGGAGCAGATGATCAAGCAGCTCGAGAAGATGCCCGTGGTGAAGGCGGTGCAGCGCCTGGATGCGTCTGTTTCGGTCTGCCGCGGCATGACGCTCATCAAGGTCAAAGCAGATGACACCAACCGGCTGGATGTGCTGAAAATGGCGGAGCTTTTCCGGGCCCATGTCATCGATGTGCGCCCGACAACGCTGATCTTCGAGATCACGGGAGACGATGAGAAGGTGACCGCCTTCATGCGTCTGCTCGCGCCCTACGGGATCATCGAGGTGATCCGTACGGGCTTGATTGCGCTGGAACGCGGCGAGCATACAATTTATGAACACTGTGAGGAGAGAGAGTATTATGGCAAAAACTTATTATGATCAGGATGTCAACTGGGAGATCATGAACGGCAAGACCGTGGCTGTTATCGGCTATGGCAGCCAGGGCCATGCCCATGCATTGAATCTCAAGGAAAGCGGCGTCAATGTCGTGGTCGGCCTTTACGAGGGCAGCAAGTCCAAGGCCGCTGCCGAGAGCCATGGACTCAAGGTGCTTCCCGTTGCGGAGGCTGTGAAGCAGGCCGATATCACGATGATCCTGATTCCCGATGAGAAGCAGGCCGATGTCTACAGGAACGAGATCCAGCCGAACCTGAAGCACAACAGTGCCCTTGCCTTTGCTCATGGCTTCAATATCCATTTCAAGCAGATTGTTCCGCCGGAGGACGTGGATGTCTTCATGGTCGCTCCCAAGGGGCCCGGCCATCTCGTGCGTCGTACCTATACGGAAGGCGGCGGCGTTCCGGATGTGTTTGCCGTGGAGCAGGATGCCACGGGCAAGTGCTTTGATATTGCCCTCGCTTATGCTCGCGGGATTGGCGGCACCCGTGCCGGCGTCATCCAGACGACCTTCAAGGAGGAGACGGAGACGGATCTCTTCGGCGAGCAGGTCGTTCTCTGCGGCGGCGTGACCCACCTCATCCAGAGCGGTTTCGAGACCCTCGTGGAGGCCGGTTACCAGCCGGAAATCGCTTATTTCGAGTGCTTCCATGAGATGAAGCTCATCGTTGATCTCCTCTATGAGGGCGGCATGGCGAAGATGCGCCGTTCCATCAGCGATACGGCAGAGTACGGCGACTATATGACGGGCCCCAGGATCATCACGCCGGAGACGAAGAAGGTCATGAAGCAGGCTCTTGCAGAGATCCAGGACGGCACCTTTGCCCGCAACTGGCTGTTGGAGAACCGCGCCGCAGGCCGTGCGAATTTCCTCGCCCAGCGCCGCATCCATGCGGAACATCCCATTGAGAAGGTGGGCAGCCAGCTTCGCAGCATGATGTCCTGGCTGAAGGACAAGAAGGATTTGCAGTTCTGATTGTCGAATCAATTGAATTAGCTGACGAAAATCGGCTTGCGCTCTTGGGTGTAAGCCGATTTTTCGCAGGATGCTTTTTCAGGATGCTTTTTCGGAGGGCTTTTAGGAGGGTTTCCGTATGGGGATGAATATGAGCGAGAAGATACTCGCGAGGCATGCGGGGCTGGATTCGGTGGAGCCGGGACAGCTCATCACCTGCAAGCTGGACATGGTATTGGCAAATGACGTGACGGCGCCGCCGTCCATCAAGGAATTCGAGAAGATCGGGAAGCCTGTGTTCGACAAGGAGAAGATCGCGCTGATTCCCGACCATTTCCAGCCGGCGAAGGATATCAAGAGTGCGGATCTCGCGAAGAGCGTGCGGGATTTTTCGCGGAAGCATGGCATTGTCAACTATTTCGAGGCGGGTCGTGTGGGGATTGAGCATGTGATCCTGCCGGAAATGGGCATTGTGGGGCCGGGCATGCTGACCATCGGCGCGGATTCCCATACCTGCACCTATGGCGCGGTGAACGGCTTCTCCACGGGCGTGGGAACGACAGACCTTGCCGTGGCCATGGCGACGGGGGAGGCATGGTTCAAGGTGCCGGAATCCATCGAGGTGCACCTGACGGGAAAGAAGCCCGGGAATATCAACGGCAAGGATGTGATCCTGACTCTCATCGGGCGCATCGGCGTGGACGGCGCCCTCTACAAGTCCCTGGAGTTCACGGGTCCCGGCGTGGCGGAACTCTCCATGACGGATCGGCTGACCATTGCCAATATGGCCATCGAGGCAGGCGGGAAGAACGGCATTTTCCCCTTTGATGAAGTGACGAAGGAATATGTGGAGGGGCGTGTGAAGAAGCCCTATGAGCCGGTGGCGGCAGATCCCGATGCGAAGTATTGCCAAACGGTGGAGATCAATCTTTCGGAGCTTCGCCCCGTGGTGGCCTTCCCGCATCTTCCGGGCAACACGAAGGCCGTGGAGGATATCAAGGAGCCCATCCGGATCGACCAGGTGGTTCTTGGCTCCTGCACGAACGGACGGCTGGAGGACCTGGCGATTGCGGCAGGAATCCTCAAGGGACATAAAGTCCATGAGGATGTGCGCTGCATCGTGATTCCCGGCAGCCAGTGGATCTACAAGGAAGCCATGAAGCTTGGCTACCTGGATATTTTCATTGATGCCGGATGCGTTGTGAGCACCCCGACCTGCGGGCCGTGCCTTGGAGGCTACATGGGAATTCTTTCTGCAGGGGAGCGCTGTGTTTCCACGACGAACCGCAATTTCCGCGGGCGCATGGGGCATGTGGACAGCGAAGTCTATCTTGCAGGCCCCCATGTGGCGGCGGCAAGCGCGATCCTGGGACGGATTGCGGTACCTGAGGAGGTGGACTGAGATGAATTTGGAAGGAAAAGTCTGGCGCTACGGTGACAATATTGATACGGATGTCATCATTCCCGCAAGGTACCTGAATTCCTTCGATCCTGCGGAGTTGGCGAGCCACTGCATGGTGGATATCGACGAGACCTTCGCAAAAAACGTGAAGGAAGGCGATATCATGGTGGGGGGCAGGAATTTCGGCTGCGGCTCCTCCCGCGAGCATGCGCCGGTTGCCATCAAGGCATCGGGGGTTCCCGTGGTCATTGCGGCCAGCTTCGCCCGCATCTTCTATCGCAACGGCATCAACATCGGGCTGCCGCTTCTGGAAATCGGCGATGATGTGGAGAAGATCAAGGCGGATGACAAGCTGCGTGTGGATACTTCCACGGGCACCATCGAGAACCTCACGACGGGGGATGTGTTCCATGCCCATCCGCTTCCAGGCTTCGTGCAGGAGATTGCGCAGGCCGGCGGGCTCATCAACTATATCAAGAGCAGGTAAGAGAACTGAAAACGGGGCCGCAGGGGAATCCATGGCGGCTCCTTGTTTGGGAGTGTGTATATGGCAAAGAAAATCGTAGTGATTCCGGGGGACGGGATTGGCAAGGAGATCACGGATTCTGCCGTTGCGGTGCTGAAGAAGGCAGACGGGAAGTTCGGGCTGGGGCTGGAATACGAGTACCATGATGCGGGAGGCACGGCCTATGACAAGTTCGGCACGCCGCTTCCGGAAGAGACCCTTGCGGCCTGCAAGGCGGCGGATGGGGTGCTCTTCGGCGCCGTGGGCGGCGACAAGTGGGACAACGTGGATCCTTCCCTGCGGCCGGAGAAAGCCATCCTGGGGCTTCGGAAGGGACTGGGGCTCTACGCGAATCTGCGTCCCGTGAAGGTGGCGGATGCCCTGGTGGAATACTCCCCTCTGAAGCCGGAACTGGTTCGGGGCGTGGATCTCGTCATCGTGCGGGAACTTGTGGGAGGCATTTATTTCGGTGACCGTTGCGAGTCGGAGATGAAGGACGGCGCGGAACGCGCATGGGATCTGGAAAATTACTCCGTGCCCGAGGTGGAGCGCATCACGAAGCTGGCCTTTGAGACGGCGAAGCTGCGCCGCGGCAAGGTGACTTCCGTGGACAAGGCAAATGTCCTCGCCACATCCCGCCTCTGGCGGCGCACGGTGGCAGAGGTTGCAAAGTCCTATCCGGAGGTGGAACTTGGGAACCTCTATGTCGATAATTGCGCCATGCAGCTCGCGGTTCGTCCTACCCAGTTCGATGTCATCGTCACGGGGAATCTCTTCGGCGACATCCTGAGCGATGAGGCGGCTGTCGTCGGCGGTTCCATCGGCATGATGCCCTCGGCGAGCATTGGCGAATGCACGAGCCTTTATGAGCCCATCCATGGCTCTGCGCCGGATATTGCGGGAAAGGGGATCGCGAATCCTATGGGAACCGTCCTTTCCGCGGCGATGCTTCTCCGCTATTCCCTCCACGAGGAAGCGGCGGCAAAGGCCATTGAGGAAGCAGTGGACAGGACGCTGGAGGATGGTTTCCGCACGCCGGATCTCTGGAAGGAAGGCTTCCAGAAGATCGGCACGGAAGAGGCGACCCGGGCGATTTGTGAAAGAGTATGAAATTTGAGGGAGTGGCTGAACGATGAATGGATCCCAGGCTGTGGTGCAATGCCTTCTTGAGCAGGGCGTGGACGTGCTTTTCGGCTATCCGGGGGGCATGATACTGCCGCTGTATGATGCACTGTATGAAGAAAAGCGGATCGAGCAGGTTCTAGTGACCCATGAGCAGAATGCAGCGCATGCGGCGGACGGCTATGCCCGCGTATCGGGCAAGGTGGGGGTCTGCATCGCGACTTCCGGCCCGGGGGCCACGAATCTGGTGACAGGGCTTGCCACTGCCTTCATGGACTCGATTCCCGTGGTGGCTTTGACGGGGCAGGTGGACACGACGCTCCTTGGAAGGGATGCCTTCCAGGAGACGGATATTCTCGATGTGACCATGCCCATCACGAAACACAATTTCAAGGTAAAGGATCCCAGGCAGCTCGTGCCGACCATCCGGCAGGCTTTCGATATTGCCCGGAAAGGACGCCCCGGCCCGGTTCTCATTGACATTCCAAGGAATATCTTTTTCATGGATGTGGACTATGAGCCCATGGAGCTTGAGGCAAAGTCGCCCGGGAAGCCAGATGCGGACTTTCTCATCTGCGCTGCAGAGGCGGCAGAGGAGATTGCAAAGGCGGAGCGCCCCGTGGTCATTGTGGGGGGCGGTGTCATTTCCGCAGGGGCTTCGGCAGAGGTCACGGCTTTTGTGGAGAAGTTCCGTCTTCCCGTGGTGCATACCCTCATGGGACTTGGCGCCATTCCGCGCTCCCATCCCCAGTCCCTGGGGTTCGCGGGCATGCATGGCAAGAAGGCGGCGAACCATGCGGTGGCTGCCGCAGACCTCGTCATTGCCCTGGGCAGTCGCTTCGGGGATCGGCAGACGGGGGCTTTGAGCAAGTATACATCGGACACGAAATTCATACATGTGGATATCGACCCGGCGGAGATCGACAAGAATGTTGCGGGCAGCCTCGGGCTGGCAGGGGATATGAAGACCATCCTGAAACTTCTCATGCGCCATGAGCCGGGAAGTGACCATGCGGAATGGTGGCAGCAGATCCGCTCCTGGGAGGATACCTACGACTATGACTACCATGTGAACCGCCTCACCGTTCCCTGGGCGATGAATCAGGTGGCAAAGGCGACGGCAGGGAAACCCTTTGCCTTTGCGACGGATGTGGGGCAGCACCAGATGTGGGCGGCTTTGCACCTCCGCATTGAGGAGCCGCGCACCTGGCTGACCTCCGGCGGCCACGGCACCATGGGCTTCGGCCTTCCTGCGGCCATGGGCGCCCAGAAGTATTACGGGAAGAGCTGCCGCGTGGTCCATGTGGCAGGGGACGGCGGCATCAAGATGACGGGCAATGAGTACTATACCATTGCCCGCCTGAAGCTGCCGGTGATCTCGATCATCGTGAACAATACGAGCCTCGGCATGATCCGCCAGCTCCAGAAGGTCATGTACAAGGAGCGCTATATTGCCTGTGAGTTTGACTATGATATGGACTATGTGGCCTATGCCAGGAGCTTCGGCATTGCGGCGGAGATGGTCTCCACACAGGAGGAGTTTGCCGAGGCTTTCCGCAAGGCCATGGTTGCGGAGGATGAGCCCCGCGTCATTGTCATGAATGTCTGGAGAAGTTTCGTGGAGCCCATGACCAAGGGCGGGGCGCGCATTGACGAGTTTGTGGAATTCAAGTGAGAAGCGAGGGTTCAGGATGAAGATTATAGTGACAGGCGGCGCCGGTTTCATCGGCAGCAATTTCGTTTATTATCTTTTGAGGGAGCATCCCGAGGACAGGGTTGTCTGCTATGATGCCCTGACGTATGCAGGGGATCTGGAAACCTTGTCGGAGGCCATGAAGGATGAGAGGTTCAGCTTTGTCCGCGGCGATATTTCCAGCAGGGTATCGGTCGATCGTTTGTTTGAGGCGGAGAAGCCGGATGTTGTCGTGAATTTTGCGGCGGAGAGCCATGTGGACCGCTCGATTACCAGCCCGGAGATCTTCCTGCGGACGAATGTCTTTGGCACCCAGGTTCTCCTTGAGGCCTGCCGCAAGTATGGCGTGACCCGTTTTCATCAGGTATCCACGGATGAGGTGTACGGAGATCTTCCGCTGGACCGCCCGGATCTCTTTTTCACGGAGCAGACGAACCTGAATGCTTCCAGCCCGTATTCTGCTTCCAAGGCCTCGGCAGATCTTCTGGTGCATGCATATCATCGTACCTACGGAGTCCCGGTCACGATTTCCCGCTGCTCGAATAACTATGGCCCCTATCATTTTCCGGAGAAGCTGATTCCGCTCATGATTCTCAATGCCCTGCATGACAAGAAGCTCCCCGTGTACGGGGACGGGAAAAATGTGCGTGACTGGCTCTATGTGGAGGATCATTGCGCGGCGATCGATCTTGTGGTCCGGAAGGGCAGGGTCGGCGAGGTGTATAATATCGGCGGCCATAATGAGCGCAGCAATATCGATGTGGTCAGGACCGTCCTCAAGGAGCTTGGGAAGCCGGAGAGCCTCATTGAGTACGTGGAGGATCGCAAGGGCCATGACCGCCGTTATGCCATCGATCCAACGAAGATCCATGACGAGCTGGGCTGGGAGCCGGCAACGAGGTTTGAGGACGGCATCAGGCAGACCGTGCAGTGGTATCTCGACCACAGGCAGTGGTGGGAGCATATCGCCAACGGGGAGTACAAGCGTTTCTATGAGCAGCTCTATGGGGAAGATAAGGAAAAAAATAAAAAGTAAAAAGAAAAGCATTGACATGGAGATAGGTATCTGCTATAATAACTCTTGTTGGTGATGTGAGCCAATACATCGGGGGCATAGCTCAGCTGGGAGAGCGCTTGCATGGCATGCAAGAGGTCAGGAGTTCGATCCTCCTTGTCTCCACCATTGAATATTCAAGGATTCCTGTAGGACAGGAGTCCTTTTTGTTTTGGTTCCTGTTCTGTGGATTTGGCCGGCAGGAATTTTTGTCCATGTGAAGAATATTCTCACAGAGAGATCGTGTTGCATGGAATGCGGGGGTGCGTACTGTGGTAAAAAATGTGCTGATAGGGATTGTCTGTATGCTTCTTTTGGTGACAGCAGGATCTTTTGCCTATGTGGAATATCATAATACGAAGGCGCATATCCGGACGGAGAACGAGAAGCACAAGGCCGAGGAGGAGGAAGCCAGAGCCCAGGTACCACCGACGCTGCGGGAACAGTGGAAAGAGCAGTCGAGGCAGAGGGAGAAGGCCAGGCTGGAGAAGGAGAAGAAGGCGCGGAGCGCGCAGAATGAGCAGAATGATCAGAATGGGGGGGGGCAGAGGAAGGAATCCGCGGAGGTCAGCGAGGATGTGGCGCATCTGGTATCGGATATGTATGTGACTCCCTCTCCCAATGGGGATATTGCCTATGAGTACGATTCCAACGAGGAGGAGCATGGAGTTTTCCTGAGGCCCTACGTTGTGGAGCACAAGGGAACCCCGGGTGCTCCTGCGTCGTTGCATCTCATTGCCGGGTATCGCGGGGACTCGGGGCTGGATTTCGGGAAGATTGCCGTGAAAGGGGGGCAGAGCGAGAAAATGCTGGTGTTTCCCCTGGGCGCGATGAAGCAGGAGGAAAAGAACGGCGTGACGGAATCCTGGTATGATGTCCCGGTTTCTGCGGGGATGGAGGATGCCATGCAGGAAATCGCCATGGCCGTGAATGTGAAAATTGAAATTGTGGGGCATGAGCAGGAAAACAAGATCCTGAGCCAGACAGAGATCGCGCATTTCAGGAATATCCTGCTTCTTTATGACAAACTGAAGGATTGATTTTGGCAGCCGTGATTTTCATCCTTGCAAAATAGGGAGAAATATGATAGATTAGGAATGACGCAGACCGCGACTTGTCAGGAGCCGCGGTCTTTTTTGTAAGGCACTGCGGGCGAGGGGGCGTTTCTCCGATGCTGACGGGGGCTGAGTCTCATTTTATTTTTGCCGTGCTTGAGATGTCGGGAAAGGAAGGGTATGGCAAGTTGGAAGAAAAGCTGAAGCTGTATGGGTTTAACAATCTCACGAAGTCATTGAGCTTCAATATCTATGATATCTGTTATGCGAAGTCCCAGAGGGAGCAGGAGGACTATATCAAGTATATCGATGAGCAGTATAATTCGGAGCGGCTCACCAAGATTCTTTCACGGGTGACGGAGATGATCGGCGCCCGCATCCTCAATATTGCCAAGCAGGATTATGAGCCGCAGGGCGCCAGTGTCACGCTGCTCATTGCGGAGGAAGCGGCAGTGGCCTCGGGCAGGAAGAAGCCGATCAAGGAGGGATCTTCTTCCAAGAAGGTCAAATGCCTCCGGGAGACCGTCGTGGCGCATCTGGACAAGAGCCATGTGACTGTGCATACCTACCCGGAGTTCCATCCGGAGACCAGTATTGCGACGTTCCGCGTGGATATCGATGTGGCTACCTGCGGGGAAATCACGCCTCTCAAGACACTGGACTATCTCATCGGCCAATTCGATTCCGATATCATTACGATGGATTACCGGGTACGGGGCTTTACGCGGGATGTCTCGGGGAAAAAGCTCTTCCAGGACCAGAAGATGGCCTCCATCCAGGAGTACATCGCAGAGGATACATTGAACGATTACGATGCGGTGGATATCAATCTCTATCAGGCAAATCTCTTTCATACGCGCATGCTCATCAAGGAGCCGGAGCTTCAGAATTACCTGTTCAATACGGATATCTATGAAATCCCGCCAAAGACGAGGCTGTCCATCAGCAACAGCCTGCGGCGGGAGATGATTGAGATTTTCAGCGGGCGGAACGTTTATTGAGGAGCTGGAGGGATATGGACTATCTGACACAGGACAGGGCGCCGATTCTTGAGGCACTGGAGAAGATGAAGGCGGCGCGGCTGGTTCCCTTTGATGTGCCGGGGCACAAGCGCGGAAGGGGGAACCGGGAGCTTTCCGAATTTTTGGGGAGCCGGTGCCTTGACGTGGATGTGAATTCCATGAAGATGCTGGACAATCTCTGCCATCCTGTTTCGGTGATCAAGGATGCGGAGATTTTGGCAGCGGAGGCCTTTGGTGCGGCCCATGCATTTTTCATGGTGGGGGGGACGACATCTGCGGTTCAGGCTATGGTGCTCGCTGCGGTCGGGCGGGGCGACAAGATCATCATGCCCAGGAATGTCCATCGCAGCGCCATCAATGCCTTGATTCTCTGCGGCGCTGTTCCCGTCTATGTGAATCCGCAGATGGATCATACGCTGGGCATTTCCCTTGGCATGAGAGTGGACGAGATGGAGGCGGCTATACGGAAGCATCCGGATGCCAAAGCCGTCCTTGTGAACAACCCGACCTATTATGGCATCTGCTCGAATCTTGCGGCCATTGTGGAGCTTGCCCATGCCCATGGCATGAAGGTATTGGCGGATGAGGCGCATGGGACCCATTTCTATTTTGATGACCGCCTTCCGCAGTCAGCCATGGAAGCAGGAGCAGATATGGCGGCGATCAGCATGCACAAGTCCGGCGGTTCGCTCACGCAAAGCTCCATGCTTCTTTGCGGGCCTGAGGTGAATGAGGGGTACGTCCATCAGATTGTCAATCTCACGCAGACCACCAGCGGATCTTATCTTTTGATGGTGAGCCTGGATATTTCGCGACGGAATCTGGCTCTCCATGGGAAGGAGATTTTTGACAAGGTGATCGGCCTGGTGGAATATGCCAGGGATGAGATCAATACCATCGGCGATTACTATGCTTATGGCAAGGAGCTTATCAATGGGGATTCCGTCTACGATTTCGATATCACGAAGCTCTCGGTGTTCACGCGTTCCGTGGGATTGGCAGGCATTGAGGTCTATGATATTCTTCGGGATGAGTACGATATCCAGACGGAGTTTGGGGATATTGCGAACCTTTTGGCCTATGTTTCCGTGGGGGATCGTCCCAAGGACATCGAGCGCCTTGTTGCGGCATTGGCGGAGATCCGGAGGAATCATCGCAAGGATTCTTCGAAGATGCTCAAGGCGGAGTATATCGACCCTGTGGTGAAATGCGCTCCGCAGGAGGCCTTTTATGCGGAGAAGGAGTCCCTTCCGATGGAAGAGACGGCCGGTCGGGTGACAGGGGAGTTTGTCATGTGCTATCCGCCGGGCATTCCGATTCTGGCGCCGGGGGAGCTCATTACGGAGGAAATCCTCACGTATATCCGTTATGCGAAGAAGAAGGGGTGCCAGATGACCGGCCCGGAGGATATGACGATACGGCATCTCAATGTTATGCAGGAACTGTGAGAGATCGTTCCATGGGAGGCGAAGGGTGTTATGGAGCTATGGTTTACGGAGCAGCACACGCCGGAGGTCCGCTTTTCCATCCGGGTGGATCGGCAGATCTATACGGGACGCAGCGAGTTCCAGCGCATTGATATCTTTGAGTCCAAGGAGTTCGGGCGTTTTTTGACGCTGGATGGTTATATGATGCTCACGGAGAAGGATGAGTTCATCTATCATGAGATGATTGTCCATGTACCTATGTGCGTGAAGCCGGATGCCGGGAATGTCCTTGTCATCGGCGGCGGGGACGGTGGCACGGTGCGGGAGCTCCTGCGGTATGATGCGGTGAAGTCGATTGACCTGGTGGAGATTGATGAAATGGTGGTGGAGGCATGCCGGGAGCATCTCCCGCAGACGGCAGGCTGCCTGGGGGATTCCAGGGTCTCCATCCACTATGAGGATGGACTTAAATTCATCCGCCATTGCGAGGATCGGTATGATTTGGTGATTGTGGATTCCACGGATCCCTTCGGCCCGGGCGAAGGGCTTTTCACGAAGGAGTTCTATGGCAACTGCTACAAGGCCCTGCACGAAGACGGCATCATGGTGAATCAGCATGAGAGCCCTTTTTACCAGGAGGATGCTTATGCCATGCAGCGGGCGCACAAGCGCATTGTGGAATCCTTTCCCATCAGCCGGGTCTATCAGCTCCATATCCCGACGTATCCTTCCGGGCACTGGCTGTTCGGCTTTGCTTCCAAGAAGCGGCACCCGGTGAAGGGCGTGGACTGGGAGGCATGGAAGGCGTTGGGGATCAGGACAAGGTACTATAATCCCCATCTTCATGCAGGGGCCTTTGCCCTGCCGAATTATGTGGAGGAAATGCTTCGGGATGTGGAAAGGCGGGAGGAGTTATGAAGCAGAATATAGAAACCTTCCTGGGTTGTGAGGCAACTTATGAGGAATCCCGTATTGTTCTCTATGGGGCGCCCTTTGACTCGACGACATCGTATCGTCCCGGTACCCGCTTTGCGAGCCGCACCATGCGGGCGGAGTCCTATGGGTTGGAGACATACAGCCCTTACCAGGATCTGGATCTGGAAGATGCGGCGGTATTCGACGGAGGGGATCTGGAGCTTTGTTTTGGCGATACGGCAAGGGCCTTGGGAGATATCAAGGCGTTTGTGAAAGAGATTCTGAAGGATGGCAAGCTTCCCTTTCTCATCGGGGGGGAGCATCTTGTGTCCTTGCCTGCGATTGAGGCGGTTTCTGAGAAATATCCGGGGCTTTGCCTGATCCATTTCGATGCGCATACGGACTTGCGGGAGGACTATTTGGGAGCAAAGCTGTCCCATGCTACGGTCATCCGCCGCGCATGGGAGATCCTTGGGGATGGGCGGATCCACCAGTTTGGCATCCGCAGCGGCGAGCGGGCGGAATTCCTCTGGGCGAAGGCGCATACCTGTCTTCATGCCTTTGATTTTGCAGGGCTGGAGGAGAGCATTGCGGCATGGAAGGGGCGTCCTGTCTATCTCACCATCGACCTTGACGTGATGGATCCCTCTGTGTTTCCCGGGACGGGAACACCGGAGGCCGGCGGGGTGACATTTTCCGCATTGATGGAGGCTGCCTTGAAGGTCATCGGGGGATGCCATGTCGTGGGCTGCGATATGGTGGAGCTTTCGCCGCCCTATGATGCAAGCGGGGCTTCCACGGCGGTGGCTTTGAAGCTTCTGCGGGAGATGCTTCTGGGATTGGAAAAACCTTTCATTGCATAAAACCAACAAACCAATAAATAAGGGGGAATGACTGATGGGAAAGGCTTTGATTATCGGTTGCGGCGGTGTGGCGAGTGTCGCCATCCATAAGTGCTGCCAGAACAGCGAGGCTTTTGAGGAAATCTGCATCGCATCGCGCACGAAGAGCAAATGCGATGCGCTGAAGGCGAAGTTGGACGGGGGAAAGACGAAGATTTCCACGGCACAGGTGGATGCCAACAAGGTGGAGGAACTCGTGGCACTCATTGAGAAGTTCCGGCCCGATGTGGTGCTGAATCTCGCTTTGCCTTATCAGGATCTCACCATCATGGATGCCTGCCTGGCAACGAAGACCCATTACGTTGATACGGCAAACTATGAGCCGGAAGATACGGCAAAATTCGAGTACAAATGGCAGTGGGCTTACAGGGAACGCTATGAGAAGGCAGGCATCACGGCGCTCCTTGGCTCGGGGTTCGATCCGGGCGTTACGGGGGTTTTCTCGGCCTATGCCTTGAAGCATCATTTCGATGAAATCAATTACATTGATATTTTGGACTGCAATGCCGGAGACCATGGATATCCCTTTGCCACGAACTTCAATCCGGAGATCAATATCCGCGAGGTTTCCGCCAAGGGAAGCTATTGGGAAGACGGCAAATGGGTGGAGACGGAGCCCATGGAAATCAAGCGTGTCTATGATTTCCCGGAAATCGGGCCGAAGGATATGTACCTTCTTCACCATGAGGAGCTGGAGTCTCTCGGTATCAACATTCCCGGCATCCGCCGCATCCGTTTCTTCATGACCTTCGGACAGAGCTATCTGACGCATTTGAAGTGCCTGGAGAATGTGGGCATGACTTCCATCGAACCCATTGAGTTCGAGGGCAAGAAGATTGTCCCGCTCCAGTTCCTCAAGGCTGTCCTGCCGGATCCGGCAAGCCTCGGGCCGAGAACCAAGGGCAAGACGAACATCGGCTGCATTTTCCGGGGAAAGAAGGCGGGCAAGGACAAGACCTATTACCTCTACAATGTCTGCGATCATCAGGAATGCTACCGGGAAGTCGGTTCCCAGGCAATTTCCTATACCACGGGCGTTCCCGCTATGATCGGCGCCATGCTTGTCATGAACGGAACATGGAAGGGTCCCGGTGTCAAGAACATCGAGGAATTCGATCCGGATCCTTTCATGGAGGCATTGAACCGGTGGGGACTTCCCTGGAAGGAAAGCTTCAGCCCGGAGCTTGTGGACTGATGACGGCGCTCAGGCAGGAATGGATGGAGGTTCCGACTCCATCCTATATCATCCACAGGGATTTGCTGGAGCACAATCTGGAAATCCTGGCCGGGCTTCAGGAGGAGACCGGTGCGAAGGTGCTGCTGGCACAGAAGTGCTTTTCCATGTATCATTTCTATCCGCTGATTGCGGAGTATCTTTCGGGGGCGGCTTCCAGCGGGCTGTATGAGGCAAGGCTGGCCCATGAGGAGATGGGGAAGGAAAACCATGTTTTTTCCCCGGCCTATCGCGAGGAGGAATTTGACGAGATTGCGGGGATTTGCGATCATGTGATTTTCAATTCCTTCGCGCAGCTGGAGCGCTTCGGCGGGCGGGCGCGTTCTGCAGGGGCATCCTGCGGGCTCAGGCTCAATCCGGAGCATTCCACCCAGGAGCATGCGATTTATGATCCTTGCGCTCCCGGATCCCGCCTGGGAATTCCCCTGCGCGATTTCCGGCATGATATGCTCGGGGAAGTGGATGGATTTCATTTTCATACGCTGTGCGAGCAGGATGCGGATGCCCTGGAGGAGACCCTCAAGGCATTGGAACAGAAATTCGGACTTTATTTCAAGGGAAGGAAATGGATCAATCTTGGCGGAGGCCATCATATCACACGGCCGGGATATCAGATGGAGCGCCTGAAGCGCTGCATTGCGAGGTTGCAGGACAGGTATGGCCTGGAGGTCTATCTTGAGCCGGGAGAGGCGGTGGCGCTCAATGCCGGTTTTCTTGTGTCCACGGTGCTGGAAATCCAGGAATCCTCGGGAAATGCGATTCTGGATACGTCTGCCGCCTGCCACATGCCGGATGTCATTGAAATGCCTTACCGGCCGCCGGCGGTTGGCGCAGGCGAGGCGGGAGCCAGGGAATTCACGTATCGTTTCGGCGGTCCCACATGCCTTGCCGGTGATGTCATAGGGGAATATTCCTTTGATGCCCCGCTGGAGATTGGAGATCGTGTGATTTTTGAGGATATGGCAATTTATTCTATGGTAAAGAACAATACGTTCAATGGGATGCCGTTGCCGAACCTTGTGGCGGCGGAGAATGGGGGATGGAAGATCCTTCGCCGTTTCGGCTATGAGGATTTCAAAGGGCGCTTGTGAGAATTTGGGTGAGGAATCTGATGAGAATTAGGCGGTTCCTGATGGGGAGCATGTTGATGGCAGCGGCTGTCCTGCCAGGCTGGATTCCTTCCGCTTCTGCGGAGGTCCTGTCAACGGCAGAGCAGCGGATGCTGGAGGCCGAACAGGCGGCAGAGGAAGGCAACAGAGATGTGGCTGTGCGCATTTACAGCGAACTCTTGGAAAAGGATCCGGACAATGCCGAGATCCTGGCTTGCCGCGGTTCCATCTACTGCGAGGCGGGGCTGTTGGACGAGGCTGAGAAGGATCTGGGGAGGGCTTTGGCGGCAGCAGCGGATGCCATGCACCCCAATTATTATATGGGGCTTGTGAAGTTGCAGAAGGGTGATTTCCGGGGGGCGAAGAGCTTCTTGGAGAAGGCGCTGTTCCTTGCGAAAGATGGGGAGGAGAGGTCAGCGGCAGAGGATGCCCTGGGACAGATCGCTTTCCGTGAGCGGGACTATGAAGCGGCAGAACGCCATTTCACAGCATCCATTGAAGGGAAGGAGAGCTATGCGGCGTATTTCCACCGCGCCTTCGCCAGAATAAAGAAGGATGACGATCCGGGGGCAGAGGCTGATTTTTCCCGTTTGATTGAATTGTATCCCGAGAGGATGGAACCTTACCATCAAAGAGGTATCTGCCGCGGCAGGATGGGGAACTATAATGCCGCTCTGGCAGATCTTTCGAAGGCGATTGAAATGGAGCCGGGGAATGCTTCCGTTTATAATGACAGGGGATATACCTATGCTTGCAAGAAGGCGTTTGCGGCAGCGGTGGAAGATTATACCAAGGCGGTGACATTGGATCCGAAATTCCAATTGGCCTATGCGAACAGAATCGCGGCCTATGAGAAACTCGGAAAGAAGGATTTGGCAAAAAATGACAGGTATCTGCTGGAGCAGCTGATGGAATTTGACGGGGAATGATGAGAAGATGTCCTCCGGCCTTTCCGGGTGGGGGATGATACAGGCAATATGAGCATTTATCGGTACGGAAAAGAGGTATTGGCATATATTATGGGGATGGCAAGAAACGATCTGTGCTGGTGCGGCAGCGGGAAGAAGTACAAGAAGTGCCATAAGGATTTCGATGATCGTATCAGCGAGATGAAATTTGATGTATTCAAGGGGCAGGTGCGTCCGCCGAAGAAGATCATCAACAACCGGGCGGATATCGAGGGAATCCGCAGGAGCGGAGTCGTCAATGACGGGGTGCTGGATCTCATGGCAACGATGGTGCGGCCCGGCATCGATACGGCATCCCTGGATGATGCGGCAAGGGAATACATCGAAAGCCACGGCGGTATTCCCGCTTGCCTGGACTATGAGGGCTTCCCGAAGAGCACCTGCATTTCGATCAACAATGTGGTATGTCATGGAATCCCGTCCAAGAAAACCATACTGAAGGAAGGGGACATTGTGAACATCGATGTCACTACGATTCTGGACGGTTATTTTTCGGATGCCTCCCGTATGTTCGTCGTAGGCGGCAAGACGACACCGGAGGCACAGCGCCTCGTGGACGTGACCAGGGAATGCATGGAGCTTGGGATCCAGGCGATCAGGCCATGGGGATGGCTCGGCGATATCGGGGCTGCCTGCGGCAGGCATGCGCATGAGAATGGATATTCCGTGGTTACGGATTTAGGCGGTCATGGAGTGGGGAAGAAGTTCCATCTGGAACCGTTTGTTGCCCATATCGGGAAACCGGGCACGGGCATGCTTCTGGTCCCCGGCATGGTCCTTACCGTGGAACCCATGATCAACCAGGGGACAAAGAAGGTCACCGTGGATTCAGGGGACAACTGGACCGTCCGGACGGCGGACGGCAAGCTTTCTGCGCAATGGGAGAAGACGGTCCTCATTACGGAAACGGGAACGGAAATCCTCTCCAGCTGAAAGGATGGCGTATGACTACATTTCGAGAATTGAATTTGGAACTGTCTGTATGCGAGCTTTTGCGCTATCAGGGCATTACGGAACTGACTCCCGTGCAGGAGCAGGCGATTCCCGCCGTGCGCAGCGGGCAGGATGTTGTTGTGCAGGCCCAGACGGGAACGGGAAAGACGCTGGCCTTCCTGCTTCCTGTCTTTGAGAAGCTGAAGAAGGTTCCCGTGACGCAGGCTCTGGTCGTGGCGCCTACCAGAGAGCTTGCCATCCAGATCGCGAAGGTGGCTTCCCTGATCGGGGAAACTATGGGACTGGAGTCCCTTGTCATCTATGGCGGGCAGGATATCGAGCGCCAGAAGCAGAAACTGCATCGACATCCCCAGCTTGTCATTGGCACTCCGGGGCGGCTTCTTGATCATGTGCGCCGCCATACGCTGGATCTTTCCAGAGTGAACAGGGTTGTGCTGGATGAGGCGGATGAAATGATGCGCCGGGGCTTTCTGGAAGATGTGGAAACCTTGCTGGCAGAGGTTGCCGGCGACCGGCAGTTCATGCTTTTTTCCGCGACGATTCCCGACCGGGTTCGCGGCCTTGCCCGGCAATACATGAGAAATCCGAGGGAAATCCTTGTGAAATCCGGGAATGTCACCTTGGATACCATCCGGCAGCTCATTGTGGATACTTCGGAGGAAACGAAGCTTGATAAACTCTGCGAGCTCATCAATTCCCAGCAGCCATATCTGGCGATGGTGTTCTGCCATACGCGCCAGAGGGTGAGCAGGGTGACACTGGAGCTGGCGAAGCGGGGATATCTCGTGGATGAGCTTCAAGGGGAGATGACACAGGCGCAGAGGGCTTTGGTTCTGAAGAGGTTCCGTGCGGCGCAGCTGCAGATTCTCGTGGCGACGGATATCGCTGCGCGGGGGCTGGATATCGAAGGCGTTACCCATGTCTATAATTATGATATTCCCAATGATGTGGAAAGCTATATCCACAGGATCGGCCGCACGGGACGTGCGGGCCGGCAGGGAATGGCCGTGACGTTCGTGAATGCGCGCCAGTATGCATTGCTCCGGAAGATTGAGGCCGGCATCAAGGCACGCATCGACAAGGATGTGTCCGAACGCAGCCGCGAACGCGCGAAAAAGCGGGAGGATTACCGCAAGAAGGCATTGCAGGATAAGAAGAAGGAACAGGAGAAAAAAGCGGTTCCCCTGAGCAAATATGCCAATCGCAAAGGGGCATCGCACAAGGGACGCAATCCTCGCAGCCGCAGGCAAAAGCCTTCTCTGCGGCATGGAAAAATAAAAAAGGATTTTTGAGAATTAGCACGAATAGAGGATATTGTGGAAAAAAACCAGTCTTTGGTTCGAATGTGCTTAGATCATGATTTTACGAGGAGGACTATACATGATAGGTATCAAGAATGTTGTCGCTATTGTTTGTGGTGGAGGCCCGGCTCCCGGCATCAACGCCGTTATTTCTGCCGTTACGGGGGAGGCGACCCGCCATGGCTGGGATGTGCTTGGGATGTATGACGGTTTTTCGCGCTTGGCGCGTGGCGAGAAGAATTACATCCGCCTGGATTTCAGCAATGTGACCCGCATCCATCTCACGGGCGGCTGCATCCTGAAAATGTCGCGATTCAATCCGACGAAGAAGGAATCCGATTTGCGCACGGTGGTGGAGACACTCACAGAACTGGGTGTGACACATCTTGTTACCATCGGCGGGGATGATACGGCGTACAGTTCTACGGCGGTTTCCGAATACGCAAGGAAGATGGGCCGCATCATCAATGTCGTCCATGTGCCGAAGACCATCGACAATGACCTGCCTCTTCCCGAAGGCGTACCGACGTTTGGGTTCGAGACAGCGCGCGCCTTTGCCACTACAGAGATACAGAACCTCATGGAGGATGCCCGCACCACGAATAACCGCTGGTATTTCACCATCGCCATGGGGCGCACGGCGGGTCATCTGGCTCTTGGCATGGGGCGTTCTGCCGGCGCGCCTCTTACCATCATCCCGGAGGAGTTTCCCCAGGATCACATCCGCCTGCAGCAGGTGGTGGACATCATCACGGGTTCCATTGTCAAGCGCCGCCTGACGGGAAAGAATTACGGCGTAGCGGTCATTGCGGAGGGCGTCATCGAGAAGATTGCCGAAGAGGACTTCAAGGCTCTCGGGGAGGTCGTGCTGGATGAGCATGGCCATATCCGTTACAGCGAGCTGGACTTCGGCGAGATCTTGAAGCAGGCGGTCCTTACGGAGGTCGAGAAACTCGGCATCAAGATTGCCATCGTGGACAAGGAAATCGGCTACGAACTTCGCTGCACGGCACCGATTGCTTATGACATCGACTATGCGCGCAATCTTGGGTATGAGGCGATGCAGTTCCTCTTGCGGGGCGACAGCGGCGCGCTCATCACTATTCAGGATAACCAGGCCGTGCCCATGCGCTTTGAGGACATTCGGGATCCGGAAACGGGCAAGACCAAGGTCCGCAAGGTCAATATCGGTTCTGTCCAGTACAAAATCGCTCGTGGCTTCATGATGCGCCTCGAAAAGGGTGACATGGAGGATCCCGGTCTTGCAAATGCCTTCCGGATGGAGCCGGAGGAGTTCAGGCAGAGGTATGGGTATTTGTTTGATGGGGTGCCGGAACAGAAGGACGAGGCATGATGCCGGACTTTTTTTGAGAAAGCAGGCCATCCGTATTGTGCGGATGGCCTTTTGCAATATTCAAGGATCTGCGGAATCGGCAACGCCCAGGGAAATGGTGCTTTGCAGATGGATCTCGAAGGTGCGGGGCCAGGGGTAGCTCATGTCGGCAGACAGGTCGTTGATCCGCAGAGCCATTCTTCCTTCGGGAATGGTTACAGAAATTGGTTGGCGGAAAGAGCCTGTTTCTTTGTAGACAGCGATGCGCTTCTTCATGGCATGCTGCAGCATGCCATTGGCCCAGCGTGCATTGCGCTCCAGGTCCAAGTCAGAGGTGTTGGTGTAGCCTTCCTTGATGAGGGAGGCGTTTACAAGGTCGATGACATCTTTCAGGTAGAAGGCATCTTCCAGTATGCGGTTTTGCAGGAAGGTGAGGTTGGCCGCATAGAGCCGGAGAGTTTCCTCTCCGGTCCGTATCTGCTTTTTTTGCGCTGTGAAGAGGCATGCCTGTGCCAAGGCCGTTCCGATGGAATTGCTGGTGGTGTTCCATCCGGAGTATGCGATGAGGGCATTGATGGGATAGTTTGTCCGGATGAGCTGGGGCAGCAGGATTTCTGACCACTGGAAATGCTTGCTGAGATCCACGAGCGCGACGGGATGGCCTTGCTGATGCAGCCGGCTGAGGCAGCGAGCGGATTCCAACCGGCTGCCAAGGGTATCTTTGTCGCTGTCATTTGTGGAAACAAAGAGGGTGAAATCGGCCTCTTCGGGTGAGGAAACGGGAAGGGCATGGAGCATGCGGATTTTTTCCAGGACGGTTTCCCCGGTGGTGACAGCCATGTAAGGCATGATGAGGTTCGGGCTTTCGCTGTCATTGTATGCAAAAAAAATGCGGGGCTGCAAGCCGGAGTCCTCGTTTCTGCGTTCGGCCAGAAGGGTCAGGGCAATTTCGTCGGCTCCATGCGTCAGGAATACCTGTTCCTCGGAGATGTTTTTTTCTTCCAGATAGCGCCGCAGGGCTTCTTTTTCGATGTTGGGGATGCTGTAGGCTTCCCCGTCGTCCTGTCCAAGAACAAGGCGTTGGAATATGCCGGCAGAGGCCAGGTCAATCAGAGATTTGTTGAGAGCCGTGTTTTCATGGAAATGTGAGAGATATTTTTCCATGCTTTCCGGCGGGATCTTTTCTTCCAGTTCCCTGATGGCGCTATCGTCCACGGGAAGCCCGCAGGCTTTTTTTCCTATCAGGCGGGAATAGTCCATGAGCCAGCGTCTTTCGTAATAGCCGTCAATGGTATCCTGAGGAGTGAGACGGGGGAGGATGCTGAAGGCGTAGATGGGAACTTCCGGGTACAGGGTGTGAAGTTCCTTGAGGAATCCGAGCATGGAAGCGATTTCCTGTGGGGAGGCTTCTTTTTCCCGCGCGGCCAGAAGTCCCCCGTAAAGAAGCTGGTCGATGGAAAGGATGAGGGCGTGGGAGCCTTTCATGTTTTCGAGCAGCCATGGCTTCAGGGCTGCGGTATCGCCCGGCAGGGAGTAATAGTCCTGGATCTGCGACGGAGGGGCGATGACCTCGTAGTCTGCAATGTGCCCTGCATCCATGACAAACTGGCGGCAGGGCGGGCGCCCGTCCAAGGGAACCAGCAGGATTTTTTTCATGGGGGAGGGCTGCGGGGCTGCAGGCCGGAACGGATCGGCAGGATGAAGCAGGAATGGATAGGAGACTGCCATGAGCAGAACGAGGAGAAGCAGGATCATGCATCTTTTTTTCAAAGGACTTCCTCCGTTTGGATGATCAATTCATATCATTATAACATGACAGGTTCACGAAAAGGGAAAAATATGATAGAATGAGGGTGCTGAGATTGTTGTTTGGGGTGGAAAATCCATGCGAATCATTACGGGAACGGCGAAGGGGTGCCGCCTGAAAGCCCCGAAGGGGCAGGGTACCCGCCCGACGGCAGACCGCATCAAGGAATCCCTGTTCAATATTCTGGGAACGAAAGTTCATGGAAGGCATGTGCTGGATCTTTTTGCCGGCACGGGAAACCTCGGGCTGGAGGCGCTTTCCCGCGGTGCTGCCCATGCGGTCTTTGTGGATCGTGCCACGGCTCCCTTGATACGGGAGAATGCCTTGCACACCCGTTTGGATGGGAAGGCAGATATTTTGAAAAGCGATGTTTTTTCCTCATTGGCAAGGCTGGCGGGGATGGGAAAGACCTTCGGCCTTGTGTTTTGCGATCCTCCTTACCATAAAGGGCTTTGGGAAAGGGCGCTTCTCTTTCTCGATGCATCGGAGCTTCTGTCGGAGGATGGCATCCTCGTGGTGGAGCATGGTCTGGATGAGGAAGGCCGGATACCCGCACTCGGGAACCTGGTTCGTGTGCGTGCGGAGCGCTACGGGCACACGACACAGATCAGTTTTTTTCAGCGTCAATGCTATGTAAGGGGAGATGGAAATTGAGGAGGGCAGTTTGTTCGGGAAGTTTCGATCCGGTGACGATCGGCCATATTGATATTTTTGAACGGGCCAGCCGTATCTTTGATGAGATCATTGTCTGTGTGTTCCATAATATCAAGAAGCAGTCCTTTTTTCCGGTGGAGCAGAGGGTGGAGCTCATAAGGGAGGCTGCTGCCCATATTCCCGGCTTGCGGGTGGATTCCTTTTCCGGGCTCCTGACGGATTATATGCGGGCGCACGAGGCGACTACTATCGTGCGCGGGGTCCGTTCCGTAGCGGATTTGGAATACGAGCAGAACGAGGCGAGGATGATTGCCCATCTGGCGCCGGATGTGGAGACGGTGTTCCTTCTTACCAGCCCCAGATATTCTTTTGTGAGTTCTTCCGGCATCCGGGAGCTGGCGGCTTTCGGAGCCAGTGTCCATGGGTTGGTGCCGGATTGTGTGGAGCGGGCGGTGGTGCATCGCATGGCCGGGGAAAACAGATGAGTTATACTAGAGAGCGTTAGAATTTCCCGAAGGGAAAGCTCTTACGCTATCTGCATATACCGCGGACGATTTGTAGCGAGATGAAAATTTCATTGCTCGCGAGTATAAGAGTTGGATCACTGATTACATTAAAGAAAGTAGTGAGGACATGTCTGTACGTGATATATTGGATCAAATTGAGAATCTGGTAGCAGGGGCATCCCATGTTCCCCTGTCCGGCAAATGCATGATTGATGAAAATGATCTGGTGCATCTCGTGGAAGAGCTTCGGAACGATTTGCCGAACGAGCTGTCCCAGGCGAACCAGATCATGAAGGATCGTGAGAAGATTCTGGGCGAGGCGCAGAAGGAAGCGGAACACATCGTGAACGAGGCGAAGAAATACGCCAGGAAACTCACGGATGAGAACACGATTGTGCGTCAGGCGAAGGAAAAAGAGAATTCCATCCTGCAGCAGACCAGGGAGCAGGAGCGCGAGATCATGGAGAGAACCAGGCAGAACTCGCAGCAGCTTCGAGATGATGCCGACCGGTATGCGAATCAGGTGTTTGATCAGCTGATCATGCATGTGACGAATACTTTTCAGGGGGTCCAGCAGGCGGAACAGGGACTCCATCAGGCTCGTGATGTTCTCATGCAGGCCAAGGAACAGATGAATCGTGCTGCACAGCAGCAGAACGCTCCGATGCCGCAGCATCCTTCCCAGGTGCCGCCACAGTGATTCGTGAAGCCATGAAGCTCTTCCGATTCGGGAAGGGCTTTGTTTTTGAGAGGGAGGAATGGTTTTGAAAGAAGAGGATGTCCGGGCGTTGCTGCGTGAATACAAGGAAGGGAATATTTCCGAGGAATCTGCTGTGCAGCGGGTGTGCAGCATCCCTTTTGAGGATATGGGCTTTGCCGAGGTCGATCATCACAGGGAGATGCGCCAGGGGTTTCCGGAGGTGATCTACGCTGAGGGGAAAACGAAGGAGCAGGTCCTTTCTATCCTGCAGTCCCTTTATGCGCACAGCGAGGGAAATCTCATGGCAACCCGGGCGAGCAGGGAGAAGTATGAGTATGTGAAGGCGCAGCTTCCCGAAGCGAGATACCATGAAGCTGCACGCATGATTTACTTTGAGAGGGATACGTCTGTTGAACGGGACAAAGAGAGATACATTCTTGTGGTGACGGCCGGAACCAGTGACATGCCTGTGGCAGAGGAGGCCCGGCTTACGGCATGGCTATGGGGAAATGAGGTAAGGACATGCTACGATTGCGGCGTAGCGGGGATTCATCGGCTGTTTTCCCATATGGAAGAGATTCGATCGGCCAATGTCATCATCGTGATTGCCGGCATGGAAGGGGCGCTGGCAAGCGTTGTCGGCGGGCTTGTGGACAAGCCGGTGATTGCTGTGCCTACGAGTATCGGTTATGGCGCATCCTTCCATGGGCTTTCGGCACTTTTGTCCATGCTCAACAGCTGTGCTTCCGGCGTGTCTGTCGTGAATATCGACAACGGCTTTGGCGCCGGTGTGCTGGCCAGCAAGATCAATAAGATGAGGTGAGAACATGAAGGCAATCTATCTGGATTGTTTTTCCGGCATCAGCGGCAATATGCTGCTCGGAGCTTTTTTGCAAGCGGGAGTCCCGCAGGCGCACTTAGAAAAGGAACTCAGGAAACTGCCCGTGGAGGATGAGTACATACTGCATGTGGATTCTGTGGCCAGGAATGGCATTCAGGCAGTTCACGTGGATGTGGAACTCACGGGACGCCATATGGTTTCTGTGGCAGAGCATGCAACGCACCATCATGGCGAGGAGCATCATCACGAACACCATCATGGCGAGGAGCACCATCACCATAGAACCATGGCATCGATTCGTGCTATGCTGGAAACATCGGCGCTGGAATCCGGCGTGAAGCAGAAGAGCCTTGCTGTTTTTGAGGTTTTGGCGGAGGCAGAGGGGAAGGTGCATGGGAAGCCAAAGGATGATGTGGCGTTCCATGAGGTGGGAGCCGTGGATTCTATTGTGGATATTGTGGGGACAGCTATCTGCATGGAGTATCTGGATATTGGGAAAGTCTTTGTTTCCAAGCTCAATACGGGCAGCGGTTTTGTGCAGTGCGCCCATGGGCTCATGCCCGTTCCCGCGCCTGCGGTGGCAGAGCTTTTGAAGGAACTCCCTTCCTATCACAGGGGCGTGGAGAAGGAGCTTACGACTCCGACAGGAGCAGCGGTGGTAAAGGCTATGGCAGAATACGAGGAAAATCTGCCAGAAGCGTTTACGGTGGAGCGCATTGTCTACGGCGCCGGCACTTGGGAACTTGAGATCCCGAATGTCCTCCGGATGTATTTGGGGGAGTATCAGGGGGCGCATGAGAGCAAGTGCCTTCTTTTGGAGACGAATATCGATGATATGAACCCGCAGATTTACGGATACCTCTATGAATGTCTTTTGGAAGCGGGAGCAATGGACGTTTGGACGACGGGCATCTACATGAAGAAGAACCGTCCGGCTCAGCAGCTTTCGGTTCTTGTGGATGAAGCGCATCAGGATGCATGTGCGGATATTGTTTTCCGGGAGACGACGAGTATCGGGTTGCGTGTGCTTCCCGTAGGGCAACGGATCGAAGCAGTGCGCCGCATTGCCAAGGTGCAGACGAAATATGGGAATGTGGACTGCAAGATCAGTGCCTATCGGGGGCATATCGTATCGGTGTCCCCGGAATACGAGGACTGCAGGGAAATCGCAGCCCGCGAGAAGGTTCCCTTGAAGCAGGTCCAGCAGGAAGCCTTGAGGGTTTTGGCAGGGCGTTTGGGAGAGTAAGCTGATATATAGGAGCTTCCATCATGCGAAAAAAAATAATGACGGTTTCCATGGTAAAAAATGAATCGGATATCATCGAGAGCTTTGTGCGTCATTCTTTGAGTTTTGCAGATGAAATGCTGATTCTGGATCATATGAGTACGGATGAGACATATTCCATATTGAAAAAATTGCAGGAGGAAGGATTGCCTTTGATCCTGCGGTCATGCTATCGGGTGGAATATGCTCAATCCGGCATCATGACAGATCTCCTGTATCAGGCTGTGGTTACCTATGGAGCGGATATTGTTCTGCCCTTAGATGCGGATGAGTTCCTAGTGAATACAGAAACGAGGCAATCCTGCCGAGAGCTCTTGCAGAATCTTGACAGTGAGCGGGTATATCAGCTTCGTACTCGCACGTATGAGCTCCTTGCCCCGCAGGGACAGCAGGATATATTCCTGCTGTTGCGGCCTTGCCGGAGGGAACGCGATTTTACAAAATCAAGCAAGATTATTGTTGGTGCCGGACTATGCGGAAAAGAGTCTTTGAGAGTGGCGCAGGGGAATCATTATGTGATGAGGGAATCCTCTGTCGGTTTTACGAAGGATGGGCAGGCGATTCCCATGGAGGCACATCCCCTGCTTCATCTTGCACATTATCAATGGCGTGGCGAAGAGCAGATGACCTCCAAGTGCCTGCTGGGGTGGTTGCATGTTGTAACAAAATATTCAGTAAATACTCAGATGGGATGGCATTGGAAAAACGGCTATCATCAAGCGGCCGAGGGGCATCCGATAAACATTGTGGATAGTGGAACCATTCAGGAACCGGAAGTTTTCGATTTGAGTCCGTATGTTGCATCCTGCGTGCTGCAGTATACGAAAGGATTGACGATGGAGGATGTTCGGAGGAACTTCCTGCTGACGGGCGAGCAGATTGCTGAGGCATATCTGGAAGGCAAAGTTCTCCTGAAAAAACGTGTGGTGACCTTCGTTTTGCCATATTGCGGCACTGAGGAGGCATTGCGCGATGCGATGAACGAAGTTCAGGCACAGACTTATCCATACAAGGAAGTTTTTGTCATTTGTTTGCAGAGAGCTCCTTCGGAGCGTGCCAAGCAATTTCGTGCAAAGGAGATGTCAGTGGAGTTCCTGTCGGATTCGGACGGCGAGGATGTATTTTCCCAATTGGAGCGAAAGGCGAAGGGAGACTATGTCCAATGGATTTTCCCGGGAGATGGGATGAGGCCGGACAAGGTCATGAAGATGGTAGCATTTATGGAGGCACAGGAATTTCGATGCCCATTGGCTGTCGTAAACGGGGAAACGGAATTCGCGGATTGGATGCCATACATGGATGTTTTGCATATCAATCGGGCAGCAACCTTGAAAACTGCTTGCCGGGAGATGTGGAAGGATTTTTTGAGGGTGGGGAAGTATTTTTCCGGCGGCATTGCAGCCATGCTTGTCCGGCGTTCCCTTATGGATGAGAGGCATTGGCTTCGGGAAGGCTTTGCCGGAGGGCAGCCATTGTTTTTGTCTATGTTTCGCATTCTGCTGAATGCGCCTGTTCCTGAAGTATCCCCGAAGATGGCTATTCTGCAGGCGGATTACATGAATCCGCCATCCAAAAGGATTCGCATGACCGATTGGCTTTGGCATCAAATTGAATGGGGATATCTTTTGCGTGAGGATAAAGAATTACTATCGATGGAATATTATGAAAATGCTATTGAGTCTTTTCGTAAGAATTACTCATTTGCCATAGATAAGAGAACTGAGACAGATGCGTTGCTATGGGAACAGTATGACATGTTCATGAAAGGACTGGATAGAGAGCAAGGGGACTCATAATATGGATAATTCGATGTACAATACAGAATTTTACAAAATGATTTATGATGGGAGTTATCGCTCTGCTCGTAATGTACTTCCAATCGTTCTTGATCAGTTAACAGTACAAAGTGCTGTTGATTTTGGGTGTGGCGCAGGAACTTGGTTAAAAGTTTTGAATGAAATGGGTATTGATGATATTCAGGGTGTAGATTTTGGTGAAAATGCGGAACAGCTTGTTATTTCTCGTGACCAGTTCATGAAACAAGATATGACGGTTACTTTTTATCTGGGGCGACAATACGATTTAGTGATCAGTTTAGAGGTTGCAGAACATTTATCGGAATCACATGCAGCTAATTTTGTAGAGACATTATGTCGTCATGGTAAGGCCATACTTTTTTCAGCGGCTATTCCCGGGCAAGGTGGTGTTGGTCATTATAATGAGCAATATATTTCATATTGGGAAAAACTGTTTAAGAAACATGGATATTATTTAGTAGACTCCATTCGTCCTAAAATATGGAATAATGAAAAAATTGAAACTTGGTATCGGCAAAATATGGTATGGTTTATTGCTGCTGGAAAAAGGCTGTGCATTGATACATCGCAACAGAAATCTTTTCCAGTTTTAGATGTTGTTCATCCTGCTGTATACAAAGCAATGAATGAGAGAAAGGAGCTTTGGCGTCTTAATTATCTTGCTATGAAAGAAGAAAACATTCGTTTGGCACTTTCTGTCATGCAAAGCAGTATGCAAATCGAGAAAGATATTTTATCTGATGTTGATGTTGCAGATATTAGGTTTGTTGTTGACAAGTATATTGACCAAAAGAAAAAGACAGAGGTTTATGATATGTTAGCTTGGTACTTTTATTCACTTGGGCAGTATCATAAATCCGTATACTGGGTAAATTTATTGTCGGCCAATCAAGGAAATATATGTTTGGATGAATGGCTCGGATGTCGGTAAACATCAAGTTTCCAGGCAGAGATGGGGAAGCAGTGGAAACTCATCATGGAGGATAAGTCAAAACATATCATTCAGATATGCAAATAATCTTTCAAATAAACTTGATATCGCTTGCACTATAGGTTTCTTGACAAAAGGGAACACGGTCGCTATAATGGATTGAGGTTGATGCTGATGATGGTGAATATTGCTGAATTGAATACTGGCATAGGGAAGGAAGTTTCTTTTGCATTTGAGGCTTCTGCGGAAGCTATGGATGCTGTTTCGGAAGGCTGTACCTTCGAGGCGCCGATTGTCGTCAGGGGGAAGGCCACGAATACAGGGGTATGCTATCGCTTGGAGGGAATCATTGCATGCAGGAAATCCTTTGCCTGTGACCGGTGCCTTGAGCCATGCACGGAAGAACAGACGGTGGAATTCTCGGAGGACTTCCGTCGCTCAGGCGATGGTGGCTCGGAGGATGCGAATGTGTTCGAGGGGGACACAGTCGATATCACGGGCATGGTTCGTGATACACTTCTGGCGGCACAGCCGCTCAGCAATATCTGCAAGCCGGATTGCAAGGGGCTCTGCCCCGTTTGCGGCGCGAATCTCAACCACGGCGATTGCGGTTGCGAGAGATTTGTTCCGGATCCCAGGCTTGCAGCGTTGCAGCAATGGAAGAAGGATTTTGAGTAAGGAGGTGTGTCGAGATGGCAGTACCTAAGCGTAAAATGTCAAAGGCTCGTCGTGACAAGCGCCGTGCCAATTGGAAACTGGAAACTCCCGGTTTTACGGCCTGCCCGCAGTGCCATGAGCCGAGGATGCCCCATCATGTATGCCCCGAGTGCGGTTATTATGACGGCAAGCAGGTCATCCAGGAAGCTGAATGAAAATAATTCATGAGCAGGATGTAAATCCTGCTCGTTTTCTTTGCCTTGCTTGATTTTCCTTTTCAAAGTCGCTATAATGGAATTTATTATTACGAGCAGGTACTAAACCAGGGTGATGCATGCGTGGTGAAGGTCAAGAAGAAAGAGCGGCAGCAGATGCTGCTGGACAGGATAAAGGAAAAGCCGTTCCAGACAGATGAGGCGTTGGCTGCGGAGCTTTCCGTCAGTGTCCAGACAATTCGCCTGGATCGGCTGGAACTGGGGATTCCGGAGCTCAGGAGCCGTGTGCGTGAAGCGGCGGAAAGCGTCAGGGAGAATGCGGGAGAGCCTTCCTGTGAGATTACGGATCTTGAATTGGGGCATTCCGGCACATCTCTTTTGCATATTACGGAGAATATGGTTTTTGAGGGAACTCAGGTCGCAGAGGATTATCATATCTTCTCCCAGGCCAATTCCCTGGCACGGGCGGTTGTGGATGCGCCCAAGGCTGCTGTTGGCGTGGCGAATGTAAAATACAAAATACCGGTGCATCCGGGGGAAAATCTTGTCGCCAGGGCGGAGGTCGTCCGTGTGCGGGGAAATAAATATTTTGTCCGGGTGAAGACCCGCAATGATGCACAGGAGGTATTTCGGGCGAAATTCATCCTGGTATCGGGAGAAGGGCAGGGGAACGTTCAGTGAAAATCGCGGTAGATGCCATGGGCGGTGATTTTGCGCCAGAGCAGATCGTCTTCGGGGCAGTGCGGGCGGCGAAAAAGTATCAATGCGAGATTGTGCTGGTAGGCGATGAGGCAGCGATACGCGAGGTTCTGAAGCATGAGAAGGGCTGGGAACAGCTTGGGATTTCGATTCATCATGCCAGCGAGGTCATCGGGATGGGGGAGCATCCCGCTGACGCTGTGCGGACGAAGAAGGATTCCTCGATTGTTGTAGCTACCCAGCTCGTGAAAGAAGGAGAATGTGACGCTGTTCTCTCCGCAGGCAGCACCGGCGCCGCTGTGACGGCGGCACAGCTCATACTGAAACGGATCCGGGGCATCGGGAGGCCGACGATTGCGACCCCTATGCCGACGCCGAAGGGGGTCACGCTGCTGGTGGATTCGGGCGCCAATGTGGACAGCAAGCCGGAGCATCTTGTCCAGAGCGGCATGATGGGTTCTCTCTATGCCGAGCATGTCTTTGGCAAGGAGCATCCCCGTGTAGGGCTTTTGAATATTGGGGAAGAGGAAACGAAAGGGAACGAGCAGGCCAAGGCGACCTATCCCCTTCTGGCGAATATGAGTACCATCCATTTCATTGGCAATGCGGAGGGGCGGGATGTTCCCAAGGGAAATTTTGATGTCGTAATTTGTGATGGATTTGTTGGCAATGTTGTGTTAAAATTTGCAGAGGGGCTTGCAAAAACCATTCTTAAGCTTATCAAGGAAGCTATCAAAGATGGTGGGATTTTTGCCAAGATCGGTGCATTTTTGCTGATGCCCACATTGAAAAAGCTGGGCAAGCGCCTGGATGTTACGGAATACGGCGGGGCACCGCTCCTGGGCGTGAACGGCTGCTGCATTATCAGCCATGGCTCATCCAATGCGAAGTCTATCTGCAGCGCCATCGGCGTGGCGAATGACTATGTCAGGAGCAATGTCCTGGGGCATATCCGCGATGCGCTGGCGAAGGAGGAGAAGCTGGCAGAATCAAGTGATGTCCATGACAGAGAATAACGTTGACCCTGTATTATTTTATCAAAGGTATTTTCTAACCAACGGCCATAGAACCGTTTCGGAGGAGCACTCCCCCTTGCCGCAGCGTAGCATCTAGAAACTTTCCGGACTAAGTGAACTATGACGGGCAGAAAAGAAGTGCGAGAGAATCACAAGTAAGCGGAAGCCTTCAGGTGACCGTGTAGAGGAAATTGGCACCGCCTTCGGAAATAAGGTTGCAAGTCAGCGAATAAGGACTGGCCTCTACAGAAACAAACTTTCCGTAAAGAATCCCCTAGCTTTAGCGATGGGGAGTGTCAAACTCGAGTATACGATAGGTTCTGGTGTAGTGTCTCAAAGATATTTATACGAATAGCATCCATACTACAAAAGTGCTGGCCTATAACTCTACGATGTGATTTTGTATGGATTTCAATGCTACACTACACTAGTGTACTGGCCCGTTGATGTTCCGGGAATGGTTTTTGTGCAGGTGCGGCCGCTCGATTGCCGGAAGAACAATGAGCCAATATATTAGGGGGCTGAGGAGGATTTATTTTATATGTTTGAAAACAATGTGATTTGTAAGTTGCTCAATATAAAGTACCCGGTCCTGCAGGGGGGAATGGCTTGGATTGGCACATCCGAACTGGCATCGGCGGTATCCAATGCAGGGGGGCTTGGCATTATTGGTGCAGGGCATATGCCGCCGGAAGCCCTGCGGGCGGAGATCAGGAAGGCAAAAGGGTGGACGGACAAGCCCTTTGGCGTGAATGTCATGCTCATGAGTCCGTTTGTGAAAGAGGTCATGCAGGTTGTCCTGGAGGAAAAGGTTCCGGTGGTGACAACCGGCGCGGGCAATCCGGGGGAGTATGTCCCGGGGCTTAAGGAAATCGGCACGAAGGTCATTCCCGTGGTGGCATCTGTGGCTCTGGCCAAGCGTCTTGTGCGCAGCGGTGCGGATGCAGTCATTGCGGAGGGCATGGAATCCGGCGGCCATATCGGCGAGATCACTACGATGGCTCTGGTGCCGCAGGTCGTCGATGCAGTGAATGTTCCCGTCATTGCTGCCGGCGGCATTGCGGATTCGCGCGGCATGGCAGCGGCATTTGCGCTTGGAGCACATGCCGTGCAGATGGGTTCACGGTTCGTGATGAGCGAGGAGTGTATCGCCCATCCCAACTATAAGGAAGCCGTTCTCAAGGCGAAGGACCGTTCCACCGTGGTGACAGGAAGATCTCTCGGGCATCCTGTCCGTGCGGTTGCAAACAAGCTCTCGCGCAAATACGAGGAGATGGAGGCCGCCGGCGCGTCAGCGGAAGAGCTGGAGAAGCTCGGCGCAGGGAGCTTGCATCGCGCTACCCATGAAGGCGATGTGGAGAACGGTACGGTCATGATTGGGGAAATTTCCGGCATGCTCAGGGATATCAAGCCTGTGAAGGCCATCATCGAGGATATTGTGAATGGCTTGCCGGATACGTTCAAGAAGATTGAGGCAAATCTCGACTGAAATGAGGTAAAGGAATTGGACAAACTTGCATTTGTATTTCCCGGACAGGGAGCTCAGGCCGTCGGTATGGGCAAGGATTTCTGCGAGAAGTATGAAGTTGCAAAGAAGCTTTTTAAGGAAGCGGATGAAGCTCTTGGCTATTCCATCCAAAAGATGTGCTTCGAAGGCCCGGCAGAGGATTTGAAGCTTACGGCCAATACGCAGCCGGCCATTCTTACTGTGAGCGTCATTGCCAGCGAGATCCTTAAGGAGCATGGCATCACACCGGCGATTGCGGGCGGGCACAGCCTTGGGGAGTATTCTGCCCTGGTTGCGGCGGATGTCCTGGATTTCCGGGATGCGGTTCTTCTCGTCCATAAGCGCGGGCAGTTCATGCAGGAAGCTGTTCCGGTTGGCGAGGGCGGCATGGCTGCCATCATCGGCCTTTCCGATGAGATGATTGTTGAGGTATGCGGGAAGGTGTCGAAGGAGGCTGGAGAGGTCCAGGCGGTGAATTTCAACTGTCCCGGCCAGACGGTGATTGCAGGGACGATGAAAGGCGTCGAGGCGGCTGCAGAGGCTCTTCGCTCTGCCGGAGCGAAGAAGGCAGTCATCCTGCCCGTTAGTGCTCCCTTCCACAGCAGCCTCATGAAGCCGGCGGCAGAGAAACTGGCGGCGGAACTTGACAAGGTTCGGATTCGCGACGCGAAATTTCCTGTGGTGGCGAATGTCAATGGCAAGCTGGAGGAAAAGGCTGACGAGATCAAAGCGAATCTTGTTGCCCAGGCCGCAAGTCCTGTCCTTTGGATTGACTGCGTGAAGGCCATGAATGCTTTTGGTGTGAAGGCTTTTGTGGAAGCAGGTCCCGGCAAGACGCTCTGCGGGTTCAACAAGCGCATTGACCGGGGGATTGAAAGCTTGCATGTGGAAAATATGGACAGTTTGAAAAAAACTCTTGACTATTTTCAGGAGGTTCGTTAATATGCTTTTAGATGGAAAGGTTGCGCTTGTCACGGGAGCTTCCAGGGGCATCGGCAGGGCGATTGCCTTGCGGCTGGCCGAGGAAGGCGCCAAAGTTGCCATCAATTACGCAGGCAATGCGAAGGCGGCAGAGGAAGTCAAGTCTCTGATCGAGGCAAAGGGAGGAACTGCGATTCTCCTTCAGGCAGATGTTTCTGACAGTGCTGCCGCAGAAGCCATGGTAAAGGATGTTCTGGATGCCTTCGGTGCCATTGATATTCTCGTGAACAATGCGGGCATTACCAGGGATGGCCTTTTGGCGCGCATGAAGGAAGAGGATTTTGATGCCGTGATCAATACGAATCTCAAGGGTGTTTTCCATTGCACGAAAGCAGTGACCAAACCCATGATGAAGCAGAGGAGCGGCGCCATTGTCAATATGGCTTCCGTGGTTGGCCTTACAGGGAACGCAAGCCAGGCAAACTATGGCGCAGCCAAGGCCGGTGTGATTGGATTTACGAAGTCTGTGGCGAAGGAGCTTGCCGGTCGCGGCATCACGGTGAACAGTGTTGCTCCCGGTTTCATCGAGACGGATATGACGGCTGTTCTCAGCGACAAGGTAAAAGAAGCGATGGAGGCAGGCATTCCCCTGAAGCGTGCAGGAAAACCGGAAGATGTGGCAAATGCAGTGCTCTTCCTCGTTTCCGGCCAGGCCTCTTATATTACGGGCCAGGTGCTCAATGTGGATGGCGGCATGGTCATGTGACCCCGGCTGTTGCAAGAGGGGCAGGGAAGGATTTTAGCAGAGCAGGAAGAATCTATAGATTATACTATTTAGAACGTTAGAATTTTCCGCAGGAAAAGCTCTTACGTTCTCTGCATATACCGCGAACGGCATGAACGAACAGGAACAGTTTTTCCTTCGCGAGTATAGATTATTGGAGGGAGGTGAGTCGGACATGGCGACTTTTGATAAAGTCAGGGATATCGTAGTGGAGCAGTTGGGCGTTGAAGCTGATGAGGTGCAGATCGAATCCACGTTCATCGATGATCTTGGAGCAGATTCTCTGGATATCGTTGAACTCATCATGGCTTTCGAGGAGGAATTCAATATTGAAATTCCCGATGAGGCCGCAGAGAAGATCAAGACCGTTCAGGATGTTGTGAACTATATAGACCAGAACAAATGAGTTTGAAAGTTTGAGCGTCTTGCCTTTAAAGGAAACACTGGTCGATTCGTTGCATCAGTGTTTCCCTAGAAAATCCCGTGAAGGTTGCTTCGCGGGATTTTCTAGGAAGGAATCGTCAAGGATTCCAGAGCAGGATGGATGGGAGGAGTTATTTTTGAAGCTTCCAGAACTGAAAATTGGGGCGAAGATTGCGAAGGTGCCAATCATTCAGGGCGGAATGGCAATCCGTCTCTCTACGGCCAGACTTGCAGCTGCAGTGGCCAGTGAAGGCGGTATCGGGCTCATTGCCGCATCGGGCATGTCCCATGACGAGCTTCGCTATGAAATCCGCCTCGCCCGCTCTCTCACGTCTGGTGTTATTGGGATCAACATCATGGTGGCAGCAAGGGACTTTGCTGAGGTTGTCAAGACGGCAATCAGCGAAGGGATTGACCTTGTCGTGGCAGGTGCGGGATTTTCCCGTGACATGTTCGGTTTGGGGAAGGAATCCGGAACCCCTATTGTGCCCATTGTGTCAACGGCTAAATTAGCGAAAATATCCGAACGTCTTGGGGCCTCGGCAGTGATTGTCGAGGGAAAGGAAGCAGGCGGGCATCTCGGTACGGACACTTCCATCAGGAAGATCATTCCGGAGGTGCGGGCTGCGGTAAAGCTCCCGATTGTTGCAGCAGGGGGCGTTCTTACAGGCCAGGACATCGTTGATTTTATAAAGATGGGAGCAAACGGCGTCCAGATGGGGTCGCGCTTTGCTTCCAGCGTGGAATCGAATGCGGCTCCGGCATTGAAGGAATACTACCTGAAGTCGAAACCGGAGGACATCGTAGTCATTCACAGTCCTGTCGGACTTCCGGGACGGGCTGTGCGCACTCCTTTTTCCCAGCGGGTGATGGAGGGGCCGGTGCCACCGAAGACATGTGATGCCTGTCTCAAGGCATGCAAGCACAATTTCTGTATCATCCGCTCCCTTATACGGGCGCAGCAGGGAGATGTGGAGACAGGCTTGGTCTTTACCGGGGAGTATATGCCGCGGATTGACAAAATACTGTCAGTGAAAGAAATATTTGCCAAGCTCAAGGCGGAGGCGGCTTGTGCCGTCTGAGAGAGGAGATGGGGTTTTGGGGACTCGGGTAGTGATTACAGGTTTGGGTGTGATTGCGCCGATCGGTACGGGAAAAGAGGAATTCTGGAAGGGGCTTCTGGAAGGACGTAACGGCATCCGGAAGATTACCCGGTTCGATGCGGATGGGTTCGATGCACAAATTGCCGGCGAAGTCAAGGATTTTGAGCCTACGGCTTATATCGACAAAAAGGAATCCAAGCGCATGGACCGCTGCACGCAGTTTGCAGTGGCTGCCGCAAGGCTTGCCATGGAAGATGCAGGACTGGATCTTGAGAAGGAGAACCACGACCGCATAGGGACTTTTGTGGGCACGGGGATTGGCGGCATGGAAACCATGCACTCCCAGTATGAGAAGTTTTTTGCGAAAGGGCCTTCCCGTATCAGCCCGTTTTTTGTTCCTATGATGATTCCCAACATGCCTGCAGGGCAGGTATCCATCGTCTATAACCTGCATGGCCCGTCCAGCTGCATGGCAACAGCATGCGCGACGGGGACGAATTGCATTGGGGATGCTTTCCGGGTCATTCAGCGCGGTGATGCGGATGTCATGATTGCCGGGGGGACAGAAGCAGCTATTTCCCAAGCGCCGGTAGCGGGTTTTTCCGCGATGAAAGCGCTCTGCACGGATCATAACGATGATCCGGAGCATGCCTCCCGACCGTTTGACAAGAATCGCAGCGGCTTTATCATGGGGGAAGGCGCAGGCTTGGTGGTTCTTGAGAGCCTGGAGCATGCAGAGGCACGAGGCGCCCATATCTATGCGGAACTGGTTGGCTATGGATCGAATTCCGATGCCTATCATATGACGAGCCCGGCACCTCATGGGGAATACCAGGCGAAGTGCATGCAGCTTGCCCTGGATGATGCGGGAATGAAAGCAGCGGATGTGGACTACATCAACGCCCATGGCACGTCAACCAGCATGAATGACAAGGGGGAGACGGAGGCCATCAAGGCAGTATGGGGCGATGCGGCAACGGCTGTGTCCGTGTCTTCCATCAAGTCCATGACAGGGCATCTCCTGGGAGCTGCCGGTGGTGTGGAATGCATCGCGACGGCACTGGCTGTGGAGCATGATATGCTTCCTCCCACCATCAATTACGAGACCCCGGAGGAAGGAATGGATCTCGATTATGTGCCGAATCATTCAAAGGCAAAAACAGTTCGGGCAGCCATGTCGAATTCCTTTGGATTTGGCGGGCATAATGCCTGTCTGCTGTTGAAGAAATATGTGAAGTGAGCCGGATGGGAAGGAAAATATCCGAGGAACGCAGGAATCGCTTGCTGCAACTTTCTTGCCGCATGCAGGTACAGTTCCGCGATATTGGGTTGCTGGATACGGCATTGACGCATACATCCTATGCCAATGAGGCAAGGAAACACATAGGCCATAATGAGCGCATGGAATTTTTGGGGGATGCGGTTCTTGAACTTGCTTCCAGCACCTATCTATATGAGCATTTCCCAAACCTGAGTGAAGGCGAGCTCACCAAGACGAGGGCGAGCATTGTCTGCTCGACGACATTGGCAAGACTGGCTCGGGGACTGGGGCTCGGTGATTGCCTGCTTTTGGGGCATGGAGAGGAACAGGGCGGAGGACGTACCCGTACATCCAATCTCGAAGATGCCTTTGAGGCTGTGATTGGGGCGGTGTATCTCGATCAGGGATGGGAAACTGCAAGAGCTTATGTGTTTCGCCAACTTGTGGAAGAGTTCCGCAAGGTGGAGCAGGGAGGAGCCATGCAGGATTACAAGACGGTTCTGCAGGAGCTTGTCCAGCGGCATGCCGGGAACCAGGTGCTCTACGAGCTCATGGGTGCCAAGGGCCCGGATCATGACAAGGAGTTCTTTTTCGCTGTCAGGATCAATGGCGAGGTCTACGGCCAGGGGCATGGGCGAAGCAAGAAGGAAGCAGAGCAGCATGCTGCCAGGGAAGCATTGGCACGGATGAGAAAAGAATAAGAACATGACATGCTCTTGAAAAGCCCTGCTGTGGTGAGGCCGCGGCAGGGCTTTTTGGGAATATGGGAGGGATGGCTATGCGTGAGCTTACGATGTTGGGAACAGGGTCAGCTATGGTGACGAACTGCTTCAACACCTGTTTTGTGATTCAGATGGAGGATGGGGAGTGTTTTCTCACGGATGCAGGAGGAGGGAATACCATCCTGCGCCAGCTGGAACTTGCGGGTGTGGACTGGAGACGGCTCCATTACATGTTTGTGACCCATGGGCACACAGATCATGTTCTCGGTGTTATCTGGGTCATGAGAAAAATCGCGACGATGCTCAATCAGGGGAAGTATGAAGGGCAGTTCCATATCTACTGTCATGATGCAGTGAAGGAGATGCTGGAGGTCATGACAGGGCTCACCTTCAAGAAGAAAGATCTCGCTCAGCTGGGGAAAGGGATTCTCATTCATGAGATGAAGGATGGGGAGCAGGTGGAGTTCCTTGGCGCCAGGCTTACGGCATTTGACATTCTCTCCACCAAGGCAAAGCAGTTCGGCTATGAACTGGTGTTTTCTGACGGCCTTCGTCTTTGCTGTCTGGGAGATGAGCCATACAACGAGCATGCGGAGAAATATGCGAAGGGTGTGGATTGGCTTCTTTCGGAGGCATTCTGCCAATACAAGGACAGGGAAATCTTCAAACCCTATGAGAAGAACCACAGCACCGTGAAGGAGGCCGGGGAAGTTGCTGAGAGGCTCGGTGCGAGAAACCTCATTCTCTATCATACGGAGGACAAGGACATGGTGCATCGGAAGGAGAATTACAGCGCTGAGGCGAAGGAGTATTTCAGCGGAAATGTTTTTGTTCCCGAGGATTTGGAAACCCTTGCATTGTAGAGGCTTTCTCTTGATTTTTGAGCAGATTTTTTATAAGATTAGTGGATATGGATGGCAGTATTTTTTCGAAGCATTGTTTCCAAAGGGGGTTATTTTTTGTTTCTTGCAAAAAACAGGAAGGCCGGGGTGCTCGTAGCGGCAACCATGGCCGCTGCGCTGCTTTTGGGCGGCTGCGGGGATGAAGGCGGCCAGCCTCAGAGCGCTGCTATGAGCAGTGCATCCCGCGTGAAGGTCATGCAGGTCATCAAGAAAGATACGCCGTTGACATCGGTGTTTGCCGGGCAGATTGTGGGCAAGGACGAGGTAAAGGTCCAGTCCAAGGTCAGCGGAAAGATTGTGGAGAAGTATGTGAGAGGCGGGCAGTTTGTCCAGGAAGGACAGCCTCTTTACAAGATCGATTCCCGCCAGTATGAGTCGGCAGTCTTGCAGGCGCGGGCGAACCTGGCCCAGGCAGAGGCAAATTACACGGATGCCGCCCAGGATCTGGAACGCTACCAGAAGCTTTATGAGTCTGATGCTATTTCGGAGCAGAGCCTGACAAACCAACAGGCAAAGGTAGATGCTTATTATGCGGCGGCGGCTTCCATGTCGGCTCTTCTTCGGAAGGCGCAGGAAGATTTGGATGATACCGTGATCTACGCGCCTATGACGGGTCAGCTTTCCATTGATGATGTGGCGGTGGGAACCTATGCGTCTCCCGGCTCCACGACACTGGTGACCATTGGCTCATCAAATCCCATCTATGCCCAGTTCAGCATTTCCGAAACGGAATACATGAAATTTATGAATATCCAGCAGCTGCAGCAGGATGTGGAACCTCAGGCCATTGAGGTGTCTCTGACGCTTTCCGATGGCTCTTCTTATCCTTATCAGGGCAGTCTCGTGGAGACAGACCGCGCACTTACCCAGAATACGGGAGCTTTGACGGTAAAGGCTATCTTCCCGAATCCGGAAGGGATGCTCCTTCCCGGGATGTTTGCGCGGGTGCAGCTTTCCGGCAGGGTAATCCCGGGAGCACTTCTGGTGCCTCAGCGTGCTGTGCAGCAGCTTCTCGGCAAGTCCTTTGTCATGGTGGTGGGCGACGGCAACAAGTCGGAGGCCCGCACGGTGGAGCTTGGGGATCTTGTGGGCAGCTTCTATATCGTAAAGAGCGGCATTGGCGTTGAGGACAGGGTCGTTGTGGAGGGACTCACGAACCTCCAGGAGGGCAAGGAACTGGATATCACCATGGTCACTCCGGAGGATATGGGGTTCTCATTCTTTTCGGACATGACGATGTTTGATGCGGATGCTGGCAAAAAGGCATCGAACTCTTAAGGGGGCGTTGTCTTGTCAAAATTTTTCATTCATCGACCGATTTTTGCTATCGTTATTGCGCTGATCATCGTGATTGTCGGATTGCTGTCCGCTGTACAGCTGCCGATTGCGCAATATCCTCAGATCTCCCCGCCGACGATTTCTGTCGGCACGACTTATACGGGAGCCAGTGCCAGCGTTGTCAATGAGACCGTGGCGCAGATCATCGAGGAGCAGGTCAACGGAACCCAGGGCATGGACTACATGAGTTCCAATTCCGATGACACGGGGCGCTACAGCCTGACCGTGACGTTCAATGTGGGAACGGACGGCGACATGGACTCCGTCAAGGTGCAGAACAATGTGGCGATTGCCAATGCGAGTCTTCCGGCGGATGTCCAGAAGATCGGCGTTACCACCAAGAAATCTTCCAATGATATGGCGCTCATGGTTTCTCTCTATTCTCCCAAGGGGAATTATGACCGCGCCTTCATGAAGAACTACGCTACCATCTATCTGCTGGACAAGATCAAGCGTGTGGCAGGCGTGGGCGATGTGCAGGTCTTCGGTGCGGACTATTCCATGCGCATCTGGCTGAACCCGGATCGGCTGGCGGAGCTTGGCCTTACCATAGCCAATGTCACTGATGCCATCAAGGAACAGAATGTCCAGGCTCCGGCGGGAACCATCGGAGCCATGCCGGTGCCGGAGGCACAGGAGAAGCAGTACACCGGCAAAGTGAATGGCCGTCTTGTGACACCGGAGCAGTTCGGCGATATCATCATCCATTCCGATGGAAAGGGCAATTTCGTCCGCATGAAGGATGTGGCCCGCATCGAGACGGGACAGAAGACGAACAATATCGTTTCCAAGGCCAACGGCGATCCGGCGATAGGCTTCGGCATCCAGCTGACCAGCGATGCCAATGCCATGCAGACCGTCAAGGCTGTCCAGGAGATTCTGGACGAAGCGGAGAAGGATTTCCCGCCGGATCTCAAGATGAACACCATCGTGGACAGCACGGATTACATCCGGGCTTCCATCGAGGAAGTGGTGGAGACCTTCGTAGAGGCACTCCTGCTGGTGGTTCTGGTCATCTTTCTTTTTCTCCAGAACTTCCGTGCTACGATTATCCCGCTTCTCGCCGTCCCGGTATCCCTGATCGGCACGTTCGGCGCATTTATTGTTCTGGATTTTTCCATCAACACGCTGACGCTGTTTGCCATGGTGCTCGCCATCGGCCTTGTGGTCGATGATGCCATTGTTGTGATTGAGAATGTCGAGCATCACATGGAGAGCGGACTGACCCCTGTGGATGCCACGGAGCGCGCCATGGACGAGGTGCAGGGGCCGGTGGTTGCGATTGCTTTTGTGCTGGCGGCAGTGTTTGTTCCTGTTGCCTTCCTTGGCGGTATGATGGGTGTTCTCTACAGGCAGTTCGCCCTGACGATTGCCATTTCGATGGCGCTTTCTGCCTTTGTGGCACTGACACTGACCCCGGCTCTTTGTGCCATGATCCTGAAGCCCCATGGGGGAGAGGAGCGCACGGGTTTCCTGGATCGCTTCTTCGACGCATTCAACAACTGGTTTGAACGCACGAAGAGCGGCTATCTGGGGATTGTGGCAAAACTTATCCGGAAGTCCGGCCTTGCCGTTGTTTTCATGCTTATTGTGGTTGGTCTGACAGGGCTGGTGTACTCGAAGCTGCCGTCTACCTTTGTTCCCGAGGAGGATCAGGGATACTTCGTTGTTTCTGTCAGCCTGCCGGAAGGTACGTCCACCAATCGCACGCAGGAAACTTTGGATCGGGTGGCTGCAGAGGTCATGAAGCTTCCGGGCATCGACAATACGATGTTTGTCAACGGTTTTGATATCTTGTCTTTTGGATCGAAGTCCAGCGCGGCGACGCTGTTCGTCGGCCTTGAGGCATGGGACAGGCGCACGGGGGACGATATGAGCATCAATGCCATCATTGGGAAGGTCTTTGGCATTGGTGCGATGGTTGCGCCGGAGGCGCAGGTCATAGCTTTCAATCCGCCGGCGCTTCCTGGCCTTGGCATGGTGGGCGGCTGGAGCATGCAGCTTCAGGACATGTCCGGGCATACGGACGAGGAGCTCAATGATATCACAAACAAGATTGTAGCGGCCATGAATCAGAGGCCGGAGCTTCAGGGAGTCCGCACCACCTATAAAATCAATTCTCCTGTGTATGATTTCGAGATTGACAGGGAGAAGGTCAAGACGCTTAACGTGAATCTTGCGGATGTCTTTACGGCTCTTCAGGTCAATTTCGGCGGTTATCAGGTCAACGATTTCAACCAGTTCGGACGTTCCTATAAGGTCATGCTTCAGTCGGATACCATGTACCGGACGGAGGCAGAGGCTGCGAGGTTCATTTTTGTCAAGAGCGGGTCGGGCACGATGGTTCCTCTGGATACCTTGCTGAAACCCGCCCTCAGCACAGGCGCTTCCATTATTTCCCGCTTCAACGCCACACGGGCAGTCCAGATTCAGGGAAGCCAGGGAGAAGGATATAGCTCCGGCCAGGCATTGCAGGCGGCAGAGGAGGTTGTGCACGAGGTCGCGCCTTCCGGATTCAATATCGAGTGGTCCGGCCAGAGCCGCGAAGAGAAGAAGGCATCGAGCTCCACGGGCAAGGTTCTTGCACTGGCCTTGGTCTTTGTGTTCCTCTGCCTGGCAGCACTCTACGAGAGCTGGAGCGTTCCTTATGCGGTGCTCCTGACTGTGCCTACGGGCATTTTCGGTGCGGTGGTCTCGGAGTATGGTCTCAGCATGCTTGAGGCAATCTCCGGCCACCCGAATTCGGGCTTGCAGGACAGCGTCTACATGCAGATCGGTATCATCATGATCATCGGTCTTGCGGCAAAGAACGCCATCCTCATTGTCGAGTTCGCCAAGGTGCGCGTGGACAGGGGCATGGAGCCTGTGAAGGCTGCCATTGAGGCGGCGGGGCTTCGCCTGCGCCCGATCCTCATGACATCCTTTGCATTCATCATTGGCTGCTTGCCGCTCGCCATTGCCACAGGCGCGGGTGCGGCTGCCAGAAACGGCATGGGTGTTGCCGTTGTCGGCGGCATGCTTTTCGCGACATCCCTGGGAATTTTCCTGATTCCGGTCTTCTTCGTCATTACGGAGTGGATTGCGGCAAAGCTGGGAATGGTCAAGCAGGAACGCCCCAAGCGTCCTACGGATTATATGTAAGAACAGGCAGCATGGGAAAAAAGAAAACTGGCACGGCCGATGGCTGTGCCAGTTTTTTCGTGGTTTCTGGGAAGTCCCGGAGTTTTTCCGGCGACAGCATCGCCGGGAAACAGGGGAAGATATGGCATTTCCTTTGCACCAAAGACCCCCTCCGGCAGGAGCAGCTCTCTTATCAGGGGGCTGGGCTGTATTTGCGGCAATATCGTCCATGGAAATCCCAAGGAATCAGAGGTTCTCCCCGTTGGAGGCAATGACGTTCCGGTACCAGTCGAAGGATTTTTTCTTGTAGCGGTTGCCTGTGCCTGTCCCATCGTCGTTGAGATCTACGTAGATAAAGCCATAGCGTTTTGCCAGTTCCCCCGTGGTGAAGGATACCACGTCGATGCAGCCCCAAGGGGTGTAGCCCATGAGCTGTACGCCATCCAGTTCCACAGCTTTTTTCATCTCCGTGATATGTGCCCGGAGATACTCGATGCGGTAGCTGTCATCGCAAGTATGGTCTTGCTCGAGTTTGTCAAAGGCTCCAAACCCGTTTTCCACGATGAAGAGGGGAAGTTCGTAGCGCTCGTACAGGAGATTGAGGGAATAGCGCAGACCGACGGGGTCAATGGCCCACCCCCAGTCGGAAACCCTGACATAGGGGTTTTTTACGGAGTGGGAATTCCCGCCTACGGTGTTGTTCCCGCTTTCGTTGGCATCTCCCTTGACTGTGTTGGACATATAGTAGCTGAATCCGATATAGTCCACCTTGCCCTGGGAAAGGATTTCCTCGTCCCCCGGTTCCATTCTCGGCCCGTTCCCGGTTCTTTCCCATTCTTTTTTGGCATAGTTCCCGTAGTGCCCACGTGCATGGACATCCACGAAAAGAAAGCGTTCGTGCATGGATTCCAGGGCGGTCATGACATCATCGGGATGGCAGGAGTACGGGTAGAAGGGGACGAAGCCGCACATGCAGCCGATCCTGAAATCGGGCCGGATTTCGTGTCCCTTTTTCACGACAAGCGCGGAGGCGACGAGCTCGTGGTGCGCTGCCTGGTACATGGCTTGTTTCGGGTTTTCCAAACGGGAATATCGGATGCCGGAATTCGTCCAGCCGAATATGTCCGTGTCCAGATTTGTCTGGTTGTTGATTTCGTTGAAGGTCATCCAGTATGTGACCTTGTCTTTGTAGCGTTCCATGACAACCGTTGCATAGCGGACGAAAAAGTCGATGAGCTTGCGGTTGGTCCAGCCGCCGTATTCCTTGGCGAGACAGTAGGGCATCTCGAAATGCGAGAGGGTGATGACTGGCTCGATGCCGTAGGAATGAAGCTCGTCTAAGAGGCTGTCATAGAAAAGGAGCCCCTTCTCGTTGGGGGTATCCTCGTCCCCGCGAGGGAAGATTCGGCTCCAGGAAATCGAGGTACGAAAACATTGGAAGCCCATCTCGGCAAAGAGCTTGATGTCCTCCTTGTAGGTATGGAAGAAGTCGATTCCCGTGTGGTTCGGGTAGCGTTCCCCGTCCACAATGCCGTCTGTAATGCGGCGGGGAGCTTTGTTTGAGCCTCCGGTCATTACATCGCTGACACTCGGCCCTCTGCCGTCCGCATCCCATCCGCCTTCCAGCTGATGGGCAGCTACGGCGCCGCCCCACAGGAATTCCTTTGGCAATGACATGATTCATTCCTCCTTCGGTATGGTGATGTTTTTTCTTATTCGCCGGAGCCTGTCCGGAATCCTGCCGCATCCCGGACACGGAAACAGGAATCCCATTTCCTCTTGACGTTTCCCGTCTTCGTGGAGTATAATTTTCCTTGTGATAGGGGAACAAGCACTTTTTCGAAGCAACGGGGGATATCGCAATGGGAGCAGAAGCAAACGCAGGAAAAAAGGCAGAAGAATTCAACGAATTCCAGGATCTCACGGATGAGGAAGTCATTCTTGAGATCAAGGACAACAGCAACAGTGTTGCATTGGACTATCTGATCAACAAATATCGGAATTTTGTTCGGGCAAAGGCTCGCTCGTATTTCTTGATTGGCGCAGACCGGGAGGATATCATTCAGGAAGGGATGATCGGTTTTTACAAGGCCATCCGCGATTTTCGGAACGACAAGCTCTCGTCTTTCCGGGTGTTTGCGGAACTCTGCGTGACGCGGCAGATCATCACGGCCATCAAGACGGCGACGCGCCAGAAACATATCCCGCTCAATTCCTATATCTCCCTCAACAAACCCATTTATGATGAAGACTCTGACCGGACGCTTCTGGATGTCCTGTCCGGGGCGAGGGTTTCCGACCCGGAGGAACTTGTCATCAGCCGGGAGGAATTCATCGATATTGAGAGGAAGATGGAGGAGATCCTGAGCGATTTGGAGTGGAAGGTACTCATGTCCTATCTTGATGGCAAATCCTATCAGGAGATTGCCAGGGAACTTCATCGTCATGTGAAGTCCATTGACAATGCATTGCAGCGGGTCAAGCGCAAATTGGAGCGGTATATGGACAACCGTGGGGACGATATCGACATCAGCACAGTCTATCGGGGGCTTTCTTCTATCAACCGGAATCTGTGCGATGCAGATGATATGCCCTGACTCCTCGTCAGTATCGGATAAAATTGAATAGGGAACAGGTGTCGTCGAGACTCAATAGGGAAGACCGGTTCAAATCCGGCGCGGTCCCGCCACTGTAAGGGGAGCGAACCCACAAGAATGCCACTGGGGAAGCCTGGGAAGGCGTGGGAGAGCGATGATCCAAGCCAGGAGAACTGCCTGTTTGACAATCACCGCAAGGAAATGCCAAGTGATGGCAGTTCCGATTACCTGCGAGCGATGGGAAGGGGATTTCATAGGAATTTGGGCAATGCCCGTTAAGATGTATGGAATGAACTTTCTTTTGGGAAAGTTCATTTTTTTGATAGTATCTTAATATATCTAAGGAGGAAGATGTACGATGAGGAATTGGAAAAAGTTTTTGGTGGCATCTCTGGCCTGCTCTGCCATGCTGGGGGTTTCCGCTCCGTCAGCCGATGCGGCCTACCAGCTCAACCCGGAAGTAAGGACGGCAACGCCCGCTCTCGTTTCGGCGGCGCAGATCGGCGTGCTGACGTACGAGAATCCGGAGATGAGGAATCTGGAAAACAAGGATGCCATTGTGGTCATGAGTTTTGGCACGACCTACAAGGAAACACGGGAGAAGACCATTGAGGCCACTGTGTCGGATATCCAGGCGGCTCATCCCGGCGTGAAAGTGGTGACGGCTTTCACTTCTCACATCATCATTGACCGCATCAAGAAGAACGAGGGCATTTCCTATCCGACCCCGGAGGAGGCACTGGCCAAGCTCAAGGCAGAGGGCTATACCCGCGTGGCACTGGTTTCCCTCGATGTCATTCCCGGCATGGAGTATGCCTATAACCGCGGCGTGTTCGATCACTGCAAAGCGGACTTCAAGAAGATGACCTTGGGCACATCCCTGATGTACTGGCAGGGTCAGGAAGAGCAGGCGGATGATGTGGCAGATTTCATCGAGGCGCTTTCCCCGCAGTTCAAGAAGCTCGGGAAGAAGGAGGCGGTTCTCCTGCTGGCGCATGGAACGCCCCAGCCGGCCAATGCCTATTACTCCGTCATTCAGGCGAAACTGGCCGAGAAGGGCTACAACAATGTCTATGTGTACACGGTGGAAGGCTGGCCGAGTTTGGAGACCGTCATTCCGAAGCTGAAGAAGGACGGTATCAGCAAGGTGACCCTCGTCCCCATCATGATGGTGGCAGGCGACCATGCCAACAATGATATGGCAGGCGACGAGGAGGATTCCCACAAGAGCATCCTCCAGAAAAAAGGCTTCCAGGTGGAGGCATATCTCCATGGGCTTGGAGAGAACAAAGCCATCCGCGACCTCTATGTTGCCCGTGCCAATGATGCATGGGATGCGCTGGAAGCGAAGTAAAAAAACGAAATATCGCCGGGAGGGGCAATGGCCTGCAAGGTTTGCGGGCCATTGCCCTTCTGCTTGACGAAGGAAAGTCTTTTCGGTACAATGGAGCATGTGTACAAGACTGGATGAGAAGGAGTTGACTCCAAGTGAGTTGGTGGAAATGTTTGGCTGTGAGTGCCTTGCTTGCAGGAATGGCTCCCATGGCGGCATCTGCGGAACCGATTCCCGTGCGCGGGATTGTGGAGGGATTCTACGGGACTCCCTGGACACAGGCGCATCGTTTGGATATGCTGGAATTCTGCGGTGCCCACGGGCTCAATGCCTATATCTATCATAAATGTAGGCATTAGCAATAACTGATTTGCAGCTTTCGCCAGAGGACTCCACCCTCTACAGGGTGGAGGTGAATGGCG
>CACYDT010000184.1 GCA_902773295.1 uncultured Veillonellaceae bacterium
GATTGTCACGCTCATTACGGTAGGAAAATATCTGGAGGCAAAGGCGAAGGGAAAGACCGGGGAAGCTCTGGCAAGGCTTATGGAGTTGGCACCCAAGGAAGCTGCTGTCCTGCGGGATGGCAGGGAAGTTTCCGTTCCCGTGGAACAACTGGCCGTAGGGGATGAGATCATCGTGCGGCCCGGGGAACGGATCCCGGCGGATGGCACAGTGATTTCCGGGCAGACGAGCATCGACGAATCGGCCATCACAGGGGAGAGCCTTCCTGTTTTCAAGCAGGCAGGGGATATGGTGACATCTGCCACATGGAACAAGGAAGGAGCCATTCATTTCCGTGCCAGCCGCGTGGGCGAAGATACGACGATCAGCCAGATCATACGGCTCGTGGATGAGGCGAGCGCCAGCAAGGCGCCCATGGCCAGGATGGCCGACCGGATCTCAGGGATATTTGTGCCTGCGGTGATTCTCATTGCTGTGCTGTCGGGCGGGATCTGGCTGGCCATGGGGGAAAGCATGGAATTTGCCTTCTCCGTTGCCATCTCGATTCTCGTCATCTCCTGTCCCTGTGCGCTGGGACTGGCTACCCCTGTAGCCATTATGGTGGGAACGGGCAAGGGGGCGGAAAACGGTATCCTCATCAAGTCCGGTGAAGCGCTCGAAATGGCTCACGCCATTGATACCGTGGTCATGGACAAGACAGGAACGATTACCGAGGGAAGGCCTGTGGTCACGGATGTGTTGGCGTTTGGCGCATCTGAGGAAGAACTGGTTGCTCTGGCTGCCGGCATGGAAAAAGAAAGCGAGCATCCTTTGGCAGAGGCCGTGCTGGATTATGGAACGTCGCAGGGCATTGCACCTGTCTCCGTGGAAGAGTTCCATGCTGTCATTGGCAGGGGGATACAGGCGAAGGTGAAAGGAGAACCGTGCCTGGCAGGGAACAGGCAGTTCATGGAGGAACAGGGCATTGATACAGGTGCCCGTCAAGAAGACCTGGATCGGTTGGCGGATGAGGGAAAAACACCCCTGCTTTTTGCTCGTGCAGGAAAAATCATCGGAGTCATCGCTGCCGCTGACAGGGAAAAAGTATCCAGCATACAGGCCATCCGGGAGTTTGCGGCCATGGGACTGGAGATGGTCATGCTCACGGGCGACAATGAGCGCACGGCAGAAGCGGTGCGCCGCCGTCTGGGGCTGACGAAGTCCATTGCGGGCGTTCTTCCGGCAAGGAAGGAACAGCATATTGCAGAATTGCAGGCCCAAGGGCATAAAGTTGCCATGATCGGCGACGGCATCAACGATGCTCCGGCTCTTGCCAGGGCAGATCTTGGCATTGCCATCGGCGCAGGTACGGATGTCGCTATCGAAAGCGCCGATGCAGTGCTGATGAGGAGCAATCTTTTGGATGCCGTGAGCGCCATCAAGCTTTCCAAAGCAGTCATCCGCAATATCAAGGAGAACCTGTTCTGGGCGTTCATCTACAATATCATTGGGATTCCCCTGGCAGCAGGGGTGCTTTATCCGGCATTCGGAATCAAGCTTTCCCCCATGATCGGTGCGGCGGCCATGAGCATGTCCAGTGTATGCGTTGTCATGAATGCTCTGAGGCTTCGGTCCTTCCGGCCGGACCATGGAGCGGCCGTGGCTGCGGATAGAGAGGAAGAACAACAGGAAGGGCAGGAAACTGCCGGAAAGGAAGAGAAGGGTATGGCTATGCAGAAGGAATTGAAAATCGAAGGAATGATGTGCGCCCATTGCCAGAAGCATGTGAAGGATGCTCTGTCGAAGATGGAAGGCGTCACGGATGTGCGCGTTGATTTGGAAGGGAAAAAGGCTGAGGTAACCATGGACAGGGATATCCCCATGGAAGAATTCCAAAAGGTCATCACGGAAGCAGGGTATGAGCTGGCAGGTTGACCCGGTCAATGGCTTCTGCTTCGCGATTCGGAAAAATACAGCTTCCGGAGTTCCTGGACAATACGTTCCGTGTTGTTTGGCAGGAAATGGATGTTGTAGCCGATGAAGAGGGGGGACGTGGCGAAGCGGGGCATGATTTTTATGTAGAAGCGACCCTTGCCGTGGTAGAAGAAGATATTGTAGCTGTTGCATCGCTTGTTGAAATAGTGCATGATATAGTCCACGGAAATCTGGATGAAATCGGCAAGGGTATCGAGATCCGCATCGGGCCGGGGCACGATATTCAGTTCCCCGAAGCCCACGCGGGGACAGGTGGAGACGTTGAGGGTGACACCGTTTCTTTCAGCGATGGTCAGGCCGTCGAACTCTCTCTCGGAAAAGAGAAGATCCGGGTTCAAATGGGGAAAGCCAACGAGCTGCATATGGGGATGGCGGATGGTTCCTCCGGACAGGGGGCCGAAATTCTTGAAGAAGAGGACGGCCTTGTATTTCCCGGAATCGATCATGCGCTTCCAATGGTAGATTCCGAAGCGGATGAGACGGTGCATGTGTTCTGCTGTATAGTCCGGCATGTCGGTCTGGCAGGAATGCCCCTCGATGATGACGAACTGGTCAGCCCCCTCTATGACATTGTATTTATTCCTGAGAAGGATGATATCGCCGTCGGTATCGATGATATCCGTGAGCTGGTCGGTATTGCAGAAGGGACAGGAAGTTTCCTTGTTGATGATGTTTTCCGGTTTCTGGCTTCCAAGAGTCACATCGAAGCCAATCAAGTTGATATCCATGAGGAGCCCCCTTCGTAGTATGTTTACGAGAATTGTAACACGCTGCGGATATATTTTCAATCCTGCCATATTGGCTCATACTTTCTGCATCCGACAGCCAATCATGAAGCACATGATTGGGTCATGGCAATTTTGTCTCTGAAGCAGAATGACGACACATAAAGGATGGATAAAAAGATGCTGTTTACATTTGCAATTCCCCTTATAGTGCTATTTGCAGGTTTTTTTATGCTGATTCACGGTGCGGATATTTTTGTGGACGGCAGTTCCGCAATCGCCAAGAGGTTCCGTATCCCACCGTTGATTATCGGCTTGACGATTGCTGCCATGGGGACCAGCCTGCCTGAATTGGCGGTCAGCGTATCTGCCGCATTGACAGGGCACAACGAGGTGGCAGTGAGCAATGTGACCGGATCGAATCTCTTTAATCTATTGGTGGTTGCAGGAGTTTGTGCCCTCATTGCTCCCTTGACAGTGCAAAGGCAGAACCACATGGTGGAATTTCCAATCTGTATCGGGGCATCGATTCTCATGGCTGCGTTTGGAGCCACGGGAATCGCGGCTGAAGGGGAGATTGGGTCGATAGGTCTGTGGAAGGGGAGCGTATTCCTTCTTCTGTTTGTTCTTTTCCTGATCTATACCGTATATGCGGCGATGAAGAGCCGTGCCGTATCCGATGATGACCAAGAAGGAGAAATCCTTCCGCTGGGGAAGAGCATTTTCTTTATACTGGCGGGTCTGGTGGCCATCAAGTTCGGCGGTGACTGCGTGGTAGGCGGGGACACATCTCTGGGGGGACTTGCTGTTTCCTATGGTGCGGTGGCGATTGCCCGGCTTTTCGGTATGAGCGATACGCTTATCGGCCTTACGATCGTAGCGGTCGGAACCAGCCTGCCGGAACTGGTCACGTCCATTGCAGCAGCCAGGAAGAACGAAGTGGATATGGCTATCGGGAATGTTCTGGGATCGAATATCTTCAATGTGTTCCTGATATTGGGAGCAACAGCGGTCATTTCACCGATTTCTTTTGTGGCAGAGAACCTGACGGATGTTTGTTTTATGGCTTTCTGCAGTGTCATGGTATGGATATTCACATGGACCGGGGATAAGTTGGTGCGCTGGGAAGGCGCTGTCATGGTGGCATGCTATGCCGCATTCATGGTATATGCCGTGGCACGCGTATATATGTAAATGTAAGCAGCGTTGTCTATTTCATGGAGGGCTTGCGGGATGAAGGCATACAAAATCGCAGTGATTGCAGGAGATGGGATTGGGCCGGAGGTTATTTCGGAAGGCCGGAAGGTTCTGGAGGGGATTTCTGCTCTGGATGGGACGTTTCGCCCGGAGTTTGAGGAGTTTCCCTGGGGGTGCGAATACTACCTGAAGACCGGGCGCATGATGGAGGAAGGCGGCCTTGAGAAGCTCAAGGCATTTGATGCCATTTATCTTGGCGCTGTCGGATATCCGGGGGTACCGGATCATATCTCATTGAGCGGATTGCTCCTGGAGATCCGCCGGGGATTCGATGAGTATATCAACCTGAGGCCCGTCAAGCTTTTGAAAGGTGCCCCCTGCCCTTTGAAGGATGTGGCGCAGGAGGATATCGACATGATCGTTGTGCGGGAGAACAGCGAAGGGGAGTATGCCAATGTAGGAGCAAGGCTTTACCCCGGGACACCGCAGGAAATGGCTTTGCAGACGGGGGTCTTTTCCCGCAAGGGCTGCGAGCGTGTGATCCGCTATGCCTACGAGCTGGCAAAGCGTGAGAAAAAGACCCTCACAAGCATCAGCAAGGGGAATGCCCTGGGCTATTCCATGGTGTTCTGGGATGAGATTTTCCGAGAGGTCGGGAAGGAGTACCCGGAGGTGGAAACATCCTCCCTGATGGTGGATGCGGCCAGCATGTTTTTTGTGAAGGATCCGGGGCGTTTCCAGGTGGTCGTGACAAGCAATCTCTTCGGGGATATCCTCACGGATCTGGGAGCGGCGATTGCCGGCGGCATGGGGCTTGCTGCCGGGGCGAATCTGAATCCGGAGAGAACGTTCCCGAGTATGTTCGAGCCAATCCATGGAAGCGCCCCGGATATTGCAGGAAAGGGATTGGCAAATCCTCTGGCGGCCATCTGGAGCGCCAGCCAGATGCTTGATTTTCTCGGGCATGAGGACTGGGGCCGTCGCCTAATCGAAGCCATCGAAACGCTTCTGGTGGAAAAGAAAACCTTGACGCCGGATCTTGGCGGTACGGCAAAGACCGGTGAGATCAGCGATGCCATACTGGAAATCCTTCGCCGTTGACAGAGAAAGGGCTGGTGGGAGAGTATGGCATGAAAAAGCGACTTCTCTGGATTTTCGGAAGATGCCAGCAAGCGGCAGAGCGGAATGCCGGCCTGATATTTGGCCTGTTTCTCCTGAACTATTTCACGATTTTCTGGGCGAACTACCATGCCTATCAGTTTGACCAGCTGGCTGTCGTGCTTCTGGATGGGATTTTTCTTCTGGTCGGCACCGGTGTATATGTCACGCTTTGGGCAATGGTTCCCAGTCCTTTCCTTCGGCGCGAGGGGCTGTTCTTTTCTTTTTTTCTCAGTGCGCTCTTAGGCGGCATGGAGATTTTTTCCATCTATCACTACGAGGCGCTGATTGGGGCGGGCATCGTGACGGCGGTGTTCCAGACGAATTCCCGGGAGGCATGGGAATTCCTGGAGATGTATGTGGGATGGAAGGGGGGGATGGCGATTCTCGCAGGGGGCGTCGTTTTCCACTGCGTCTATCGTTATCTTTCCGGCCTGCGCTTTACGGTGGTTCGGCGCCATTGGCAGAATCGCCTGCTTCCGTTGCTGCTTTTGGCGGGACTGCTTTCGGCGTGTTCTCTTTGGAATTGCTATCATTCCTTTATCCTCAACGATTCCCTGGATATTCCCGCCGTTCAGGTTTGCAGGGCAATCCATCGGGCCTTGCTTGATATAGTGGCCTATGAGCGATTGGACAGGGAAATGGCGGATTCCGTGGAGCTTACGGAGAACGGGAGCAGTCTTCCGCATGTGGCGATGATCCTAGGAGAATCTACCTATCGGGGACGCATGCATCTTTATGGGTATGATCTGGAGAACACTCCGGAACTGGAGGACAGGAACCGGAAAGGGGAACTGGCAGTCTTTCGTGATGTCATCAGTCCGCAGGGCGCTACCGTGGCTGTGCTGCGGGAACTTTTCACCTTCCATGATGCGGAGTCGCATGAGGAATGGTATCATTGCAACAATCTCATAGATGTGCTGAGAACCGCAGGGTACAAGACCTACTGGCTTTCCAATCAGGAAAGCTCGGGGATCTGGGGGAATGTGGCTCAACTCTATGCGAATCGCTGCACGAAAAAGGCATATACGAGCATTCGGGAATCCCATGAAGACCATGGCCGGCTGGATGAAGAGCTGCTTCCTCTTGTGGATATGGCTCTGGCAGAAGCGGCAGAGAAGAATTTCTATGTGATCCATCTCATGGGCGGGCATTCCCTGTATTACAAGAGGTTTCCCTATCGTTTCACGAAATTCACGGCAGAGGATATCCATGGGGAGCAATCAGAGCTTCCCTTGGAGAAACGGACGGAGCTGGCGCAATATGCCAATGCGCTCTACTATAATGATTCTGTGGTCAGCGGTATCATGGATCGATTCCGCGAGGAGGATGCCCTTGTTATTTACCTCTCGGATCACGGGGAAACCATCTATGATGATGGCAGTGATTTTGCCGGGCATGTGGAGGAATCCCCCAATAAATACACGTTGGAGATTCCCTTGCTGTTCTGGGCATCGGAAAAATTCCGCGCACGCCATCCGGAGAAGTGGGCTGCACTGCAGTCTGCGGTCAATCGCCCCTACATGACGGATGATATGATCCATACCATCCTGGATCTGATGGATATCCGCACGCCGGAATATGATCCGTCCAGAAGCCTTGTCCATCCGTCCTTTGATGCCGGCCGGAAAAGAATCGTCCGGGACAGGGACTACGATGCATCCATTCGATAGATTCTGTCCATCCGCTCTGCCAGTACCATATCGTGCGTGATAATGAGAAGCGCACGGCCGTTGAGATGGGAAAGTATCCCATCCATGAGGTCGTGTGCTGTTTTTTTGTCCAGCCCTGCCGTGGGTTCGTCCAGAAGGAGAATCGGGGCAGGGGAGGCGAGGGCAAAGGCTATGAGGAGGCGCTGGCGCTCGCCTCCGGAGAGCATGGAGCCGTTTTCTCCCAAGGGTGTGTCAAGCCCTTGGGGAAGATTGAGGATGCTCTCTTCCAGCTGCGCTTCCGAAAGAGCTTTCCGGATGGATGTTTCCGGAAGGTCCGGATGGATGCGAAGGAAATTCTCCCTGACAGAACCGCTGAAGACGTATTCTCCTTGCAGGCAGGGCGCGAAGAAAGAGCGGATTCCAACATCCGGGAGCTGACGGCAGTCTTTTCCGTTCAGGCGGATGCTGCCTTGCTCCGGAGGCCAGAACCCCATCAGAAGGCAGGCCAGCGTGGTTTTCCCGGAGCCGCTTTCCCCAATGATGGCCATTTTTTCTCCGGCAGAAAGGGAAAAAGAGATGTCCCGGAGGACAGGGAGACCGGGACGATAGGAAAAGCCGAGTCCCTGAACCGAAAGGAGAGGAGGTGGCTGCGACGGAGGAGCGGAAGGGGAGATGGGCCTTTCCCCGGAGGTTTGTGGAGCTTCAGCCTCCGGAATGTGCAGGATGCTTTGTGCGGCTTCCATGCCCTGCTTTCCTGTTCTCCAGGCATCTGCCACGGGTGCGATTTCCGCCAGGACGGTCTGGAGTGCCAAGAGATAGACGGCCAGTTCTATGCCGCTGATTCTTGCAGAGGATACCGTCAGGCATAATTGGTACAGGAAAAAAATCAGTGCAAGCTCGCGGAGAAGCAGTAACAGGACATTGATCTCATCCTTCCTTCGGGAGGTGTTCCTTTGGCAGCTGCCGAACTTCCGGGCAGCAGAGTGGAGCTTGCCGGCGAGGAAGGGGAGGCTTCCGGCGCTTTGCAGTTCAGGGCATCCTTCTTCTGTATCCAGAAGAAGATTCCGGTAGCGAAGGGCGGGCAACGAATCCTCCTGCCGGTCCAGAAGAGCAGGAAGAAGGATATGGAGGAACCAGAGCAGGGGAAGGAGAGCGGCAGAGAAGCTTCCGGAGACCGGCAGGAGAAATGCAGCTCCGGCCAAACAGAGAATCCATGCCAGGATGGGAGGGACAAAGGCCCGGAGATAGGAATCCCGCAGGGCGTTGCATCCATCGGAAAGCCCGTGAAGGAAATCCGCCTGCCGTAGATTTGCTTCCTTCAAGGGAAGGAGGGCTGCGGCCTTCTCGTAGAGCCTGAGCCGGAGGATTTCCTGCGCATGGAATACTGCACGATGGGAGAGCCAGCGATCCAGATAACGGAACACGGCTCTTCCGATACCGCAGGCGCGGACGAGGGTAATGGCAAGGGCGAGGGTGTAGAGAGGAGGATGGAGCGCCGCCGAAGCGATCAGATAGGCAGAAGCGCCAAGGAGTACTATGGAACCGGCGGAGGCCAGAAGCGCCGAACATCCTGCAGGAAGCAGGGCGGCAAGCGGGGCATGGGAAAGAGCCGCTTTGATTGGATGGAATGGTGTCATTTCTTCAATCCCTTTCCAGGAGTATTCCGCCGTCAAGCCGGAGCCTGCCCGGGAAGGCCTTCAGGACAGCAGGGCGATGGGAAGCAAAAAGGACGGTGCGGCGGCAGGAGAAGTCTTTCAAAAATGCGAGGATGTCCTGTTCCGTGGTTTCGTCAAGTCCGGCAGTGATTTCATCCAGAAGCAGGACCGGGGCATCGCTCAGGATGGCTCTTGCAAGTCCCAGACGGTGCCGCTGCCCATTGCTCAGTCCCATGCCTCCGTTTCCCAGCAATGTGTCGAGGCCTTCGGGAAGGGCTGAGAGCCAGCTTCCAAGTCCTGCCTGCTGCAGGGCTCTTTGGATGTGGGAGTCTTCCCGCATGCGAAAGAGCGTGGCATTGTCCCGCAGGCTTGCAGAAAAAACATGCGGTTCCTGGGGGACATAGGCAATATGGCGCGGCCTGTCCTCGGGTGCGATTTCTTCGACAGGAAACCCGTCCAGAAAGATATGTCCCCGGGCAGGAGAGAGAAGGCCGCCCATGATTTTCAGCAAGGTGGATTTCCCGGAGCCGCTGCTCCCTTCCAGAACCGTGAAACTTCCGGCAGGCAGCCGGAAGGAGAGATCCTCTAGGACAGGATGTTTTCTTCCGGTATAGCAAAAGGAGAGGTGGTCGGCACGGATTGACGGAGGATGCCGGATCCTGTCTTTGCGGCGGTGCCTTGGTGGTTCCTCTGCGGCATGGAGCAAGGAGCGGATATTCTCCCAGGCCGTGCGGCATTCCATGAAGATGTGGAAGGCCGTGCCTCCTTGCCGCAGGGGGCGATAGAATTCCGGCGCCAGCAGCAGCGCAAAGAAAGCGATGTCGAATCCTATATGCCCGGCGAGGAGGCGCAGGCCAATGGAGACGGCAATGAGCGCGATGGAGAGCGTTGTGATGAGTTCCAGAGCAAAGGAAGAGACGAAGGCAATCTGCAGTACCTTCAAAGAGGCTTCGGAAAAAGAATGGCAGAGTTTTTGCAGGGATGTTTTTTGGGAATGTTCCTGCCGAAATGCTTTCAGGGTGAAGAGTCCCTGCAGAAGTTCCGCAAAATCTGCCTGGAGTTTTGCGAGTTCTTTCCATTGCCTTTGGCTGGACTCTTTCGTGACCCGTCCGATGAGCCAGAGCAGCAGAGGCGCGATGGGCAGGGTGAGCAGGAACAGGGCTGCCGTAGGAACATCCAAAAGCAGCATGGCAAAGAAGCAGAGAGGAAGAAGGACGACCGCAGAATTTGCGATTGGAAGAACCTGGCAGAAGAGTCCGTCGAAGGAGTCCACGCTGTCAAAAACAAGGGTCTGGAAGTTTCTGTCAGGATGCCCTTTGTTTGCTCCTTTCAGAATGGCTGTATGGATATCCCAGCGGATCCGCAGGCGTTCCTCATGGGAAAGCTTCCTGCAGAGCGAGGCTTCGCCAAGCGCGGCGAAAGATTTCGCAAGCATACTGAAAAGCAGCACCGCAAAATGTGGTGCTGCTTCCATGACAGACACATGTTCCAAAAATACGCAGGAAACGATGCGGGAAAACTCCCAGGCCGCCAGGAGGATCATGGATCCTTCCAGCAGCTTGGCAGCCAGGAGCATGGCGAGGACGTTTCTGTGTTTTTTTGCCAGCTCTTTGAAAGAAAGATCATCCATGCTTCAATGTCCTTGTTTCAAGTCTTCTACGGAAACCCTTTTCCGGAAAATCCAGTAGGTCCAGCCCTGGTAGATGAGGACGATGGGGACGAGGCAAAGGGCGGCTTTTGTCATGATGGAAAGGGTGTAGGGGGTCGATGCGGCGTTGGTGATGGTGAGGCTCCATTCCGGATTCAGGCTGGATACCATGAGCCGCGGGAAGAGCGCGATGAAAACGGAGACGGTAGTGCATGCAATGGCCAATGTGCTCAGAAGGAAACTTCCCTTGCAGCAGCCGCGCAGCATTGCGAGGTACCCGAGGACGAAGAGGACAGCAGCCCCCAGAAGAAGCGCGATGGCCATGCCATTTTCGAGGAAGGCGGGGCTTGGGAGTGTCACGAAGAGAAAGAGGACAAAGACGAGGATGGCCAATGCCCCGGAACATTTTGCCAAAAAGCGCAGGCGTTTGATCAGCCCTGCCTCGGCAAGGCGCAAGGTCAGGAAGGAAGCGCCGTGGTAGGTGAACACGAAGAGGAATGCCAGCCCGCCAAGGATGGAATGGATCGAAAGGAGGTCGAGGAAGCCTCCGGTGTAGATCATATGCTCGTTGATGGGGAGTCCCCGGAAGAGATCTGTCACGGCAACACCCCAGAGAATGGCAGGAAGGAAACTGCCGAAGAAGATGGCGCGGTCCCAGTTCTGCCTCCAGTAGTCGCTGTCGTAGCGCCCGCGAAGCTCAAAGGCGACACCCCGGAGGATGAGTGCGAAGAGCATGAGAAAGAGCGCCAGATAGAAGGTGCTGAACATGGTGGCGTAGACATGAGGGAATGCTGCGAAAAGAGCGCCTCCTGCCGTAATCATCCAGACCTCGTTGCCGTCCCAGACAGGCCCGATGGTGCGCAGCACCATGCGGCGGTCGTCATCGCGGTCGCTGATGAAGGGAAGGAGGATGCCGACGCCATAGTCGAAGCCTTCCAGGATGAAAAAGCCTGTGAACAGCACGGCGATCAGTACGAACCACAGAACGGTGAGTTCCATTATGCATCACTCCCTTCCGAAGCAGATATGGATGTTTTGCGGATGAAATGGAAAGCGGCATAGAGTGCGACCATGGCGAGCAGCAAATAGATGAGCGTGAAGCCGATGACCGTAATGCCGACTTCTGCGGTCGTGAGATTGGGGGATACGGCATCCGCGGTTTTTTGCAGTCCCACGACAATCCAGGGCTGGCGGCCGCCTTCTGCCACATACCATCCGGCGGAATTCGCGAGATAGGCTGCCGGAAGCAGCCAGGGAAGCAGTTTGAGTGCCCATGGGAAGTCCAGGAGCTTTTTCTTCCAGGCGAGAAGGGCGACAGCCGCAGCAATCGCAGCCATGAGCCCGCCCATGCCAACCATGGCGCGGAAGCTCCAGAACAGGCCGGTCACATCGGGAATGTAGTTGCCTGGGCCATATTTCTCGACGCTCATGGCCTGCAGCTCATTGATTCCCTTGACTTCGCCGGAAGGCTTGTTGTAAAGCATGAAGGAAAAGACGCCGGGAATCGTGATTTCGAAGTCGTTGCGCCGGTCTTTGACATTGACATCCGCAATGACAGCAAAAGGAGCAGGATCTTCAGTTTCCCAGAGGGCTTCCATGGAGGAAAGTTTCATGGGATTGGCCTGAACCATGTACTGAGCATGCATATGCCCCGAGCCCATGGTTCCGAGGACACCGACGAGCATGAAGACAGCGCCGGCTTTGATGGCATGGGAAAATGCCTCCCGGGAAGCTTCATCGTTGACGAGCTTCCACGCGCTGACGGCAAGGACGACAAAACCGCCGGTGGCCATGCCCGCGAAAAAGGCATGGGGATATTCGCCGAGGACATAGGGGTTCGTGATGAGCGCAGAGAAGTCCATCATCTCTGCCCGTCCGTTGTTTATGGCATAGCCCACGGGATGCTGCATGAAGGAATTTGCCACGAGGATCCAGAATGCGGAAAGGTTGCTTCCAAAGGCCACGATCCAGATGCAGGCACAATGGAGCTTCTTGGGAAGCTTGTCCCAGCCGAACATCCAGATGCCAAGGAAAGTGGATTCCAGGAAGAAGGCTGTGAGCGCTTCCAGAGCCAAAGGCGCACCGAAGATGTCTCCCATGAAGCGCGAGTACTCCGACCAGTTCATGCCGAAGTGAAACTCCTGGACAATGCCGGTGACAACCCCCATGGAAAAGTTGATGAGGAACAATGTGCCGAAGAATTTCGTCAGCTGACGGTAGGTGTTCTTCGATTTTTCTTCCTTCGCCATGACATAGCAGGTTTCCAGGAGCGCCGTGAAGACAGAAAGCCCCAGAGTAACAGGCACGAAGAAGAAATGGTAGATCGTGGTGATGGCGAATTGCCATCGTGACAGCAGCGTAACATCCATGCAAATCCCTTCCTTTCCAAATAGTATGATAAAAAACAATTATGATTTCATATTATAGCGCTATTATTCAAATTTTGCTATAGGCAAATTAGACCGATTCACATTTCCCACAAGGAGTGGGTTTCGTGTTGCGATGGAATCGGAGATATGTTCCTATTAATTTTCTATCAATAATAAATATTGAAAATTTTTCGATTGGATTTTACATTGCAGAGTAAAAAAAGTTCGTGGAATATATTATTCTACGAACTTTTTTCTTTTATACATCTGAACCTTATTCTACCGTATCGATATAGGAATGTCAATTGCTATATAAATCTTGTAATTTTCAATCTGCATGCGGGTGACTTTTTGTCCGGAAACCGGGAAACTCCTTGGATTTCCAGACATGCAGATTGCTTTCTTATGGTATCGGATGCATGTGCAATCGGGTGCACGAAAGGTCATGTTTTACGGGATTTCTTGCATAAATATAAGGAACCCGATTCTTGCCGCCCTTGCACTGACTGAAGGGCACTGTATAAGCCGTCAGAATAAGCCGTCAGGATTTGTCCTTCGATGCCCTTGAAGAATATGGGGTTGAGGGATGTTCTTTCTGTTATACATAGAGTGTATAAGCCGTCAGAATAAGCCGTCAAAAATTCTCGTGCCGCTTGTTTCCTGGCTTCCGATGCCCAGTTCGTAGAATAATATATTCCACGAACTTTTGGCGGAATCTGGAGGGATTTTTATGGCAGGTGATATGGACGGTATGACGAGGGAGGAGCGTCAGGCCTTCC
>CACYDT010000185.1 GCA_902773295.1 uncultured Veillonellaceae bacterium
GGAAGGCCTGACGCTCCTCCCTCGTCATACCGTCCATATCACCTGCCATAAAAATCCCTCCAGATTCCGCCAAAAGTTCGTGGAATAATATATTCCACGAACTTTTTTGTCATTTAATTGTCACAGAAGCAAGATTATTTCTATTCCAAAATTAATTACTAGGATGAATATTCCGGTAATCCTGCTTGAAAAATTTCTCCCCCCGTCATTGCCGGGGGGAGTTTGCATTTCTTTCAGCAATTCTCTATCAGAAAAAGACATCACATTCAAACAAGCGCCTCCAGGGATAGCTCGTGCGGAGATTTTCCAGTGCAAGTCCCCGTGGCAGGCGGATGTTCTTCCGGGCAAATTCCTCCATCAGAAGCGTCCCCTGTTCGCTGGCGGCACGCATCCCATCTGCGTGGAGATCCCCCAGGTTATATTCCGGATGACGCACCGACATCAGCGCAGCAAGCTGCTGGCGCGTATTGGCCTGATAGGCCCATTCATCAAGGTACCGTGCCAGCATCAATTCATTGGCATCCTGCTCATCCATCCATTTGGACAAAAGCCCTGTGCCAATCAGAAATCCCACACTGTTGGTCGCTGTGTTCCAGCCGCTATAGGCGCGGATGCGGAACTGCAACCCTTCCTGGCGGAATTGTTCCATGAGTGCATTGTCGGAGCCATTGGCAAAGGCAATATCGCCAACGCCTACGGGATAGCCCTTCTCCACAAAATCCCTCACCATGGAAACGAACGTCTTGGTTCCCCTGCGCGGGCGGATAGTATTCACCGGGGTATTTGCTTCCCACGTTTTTCCATCCGGGTTGGTATTGATCGCAAAAACCATCTCTGCCCGCTGCGGTGACAAAACTTGCATTCCGCCGGCAGCGACGATGATGCCATCGACATCCTTCCCGATTTCCTCCATGCAATAAGTGGGAATGACCTCCCGCCCCTTGCCTTCGTTATAAGCAGTATAGACAAAGGGAATATCCCCCAGGTTATCGTTGACGGCGCGGCAAAGCATCACCATGGCCAACTCATCTGCACCGGATGTCAGCTGGAAACGTGTCTTTCCTAAATCCTTCCCATAGGCCTGCAAATGACGCCCTTCATAATGCGTCTGGGAAAAAGGTGCGCTGTCATCTGCCCCCAAAAAGAAGAAGGACAAGACGCCCTGTCCGGTAAGATCTATGAGCGCCTCATTGGCCGACTGGTTCAGCAGATGGTGGGACTCCCATGCCTCCAGCACAGAAGGATTGATCTCGCTTTTCAGTGCTTCCAGATCCCGTTTTCCCTTTTTCTCGGGAAGGACTCCCATATCCAGCTTGTCCCGTACCACGGAATAATCACGGATTTTTGTGGCATTCCTTTGATACTCCTCCGGTTCCATGCCGGAACCGGAATGCGTCTGGCTCAGCAAAGTGCGAAGGATGGTACCGAAAACATATACGGGCAGGCGGGGATAGCTTTCATGAAATTCCCGGAACCTCTCTACCCGCCGTGCAACGGTTTCCTTGTCGAATTCGTGGTTGCGGGATCCCACAAGGCTGCCATAGAGCATGGCATCCGAGGAAACGACTGCCGCATCCGCGCCCCGTGCATTTTCCCGGAGCCAGTTCCAAAGCCCGTCCGGATCCCCAAGCTGATCTCTGGTTCCCAGCAGGCTGTCCGGAGGAACAACCACTTCATAGCCCAGTTTCTCCACAACTTCTCTGGTCTGCCTGTCCGTAATGGGGCGATTGTCCATCGGGATGAACACAATCCTCTTCCCCTGCCCTGCCGATGAAGCTTCCCCCGTCTTTGCAAAGCCAGCCAGCAGGAACATCATGGCAAACACGGCAAGAAAGATTCCCCATTTTTTTTCCGTATCCATACACATACCCCCATTTCAAAAATTTATCTATGTTCCCCGCACAGCTCCAGCAGATCCTCCTCCGACAGGATTGCCGTTCCCAGGGACTGCGCCTTCGCCAGCTTGCTCCCTGCCGCCTCTCCTGCCACAAGATAGTCCGTCTTCTTCGAGACGCTTCCCGTGACCTTTCCTCCGTGCTTCTCTATCAGTGCCACGGCTTCCTTGCGGTCCAATGTGGGCAGTGTTCCCGTGATGACAAACGTCTTTCCAGAAAGCGCACCTTCTGCAGAAACGGCCTCATGGGACACCATATTGACCCCCAGCTCCTTCAGCGAGCAGAGGAGTTTCTGATTCGTCTCATCCGCAAAATATTCACGGACATTGCGGACGCTGATTTCTCCCATATCCGGAACCGCAATCAATTCTTCCTCTCCTGCACACTGCAACTTGTCGATGGAAGTGAAACGATGCATAAGATCACGGGCAGCAGCCCTGCCGATGCCGGGGATTCCCAAACCGGCCAAAAGCTGCTGCGGCTCATTTTCCTTGCTGTCCTCAATGGCCCTGAGAAGCTTGTCCGTATTCTTTTCCTTTCCGATGATCCCTGAGGCAATCAATTCCTCCCGATGCTCCTGCAAGCGGTAAATGTCGGCAACATCCTGAAGATACCCATGCTCGATGAGTTCCCTGATATACGCTGCGCCAAATCCCTTGATGTCCATAGCGCCCCGGCTCACGAAATTCAGGATATGGTTCTCCAGTTGCGCCGGGCAATTGGGATTCATGCACTTGACATCTGCAGTGTTTTCCTCCCGCTCGGCACGATGCCCGCAAACCGGGCATTTGTCCCCAATCCGGAAAGGAACGGTTCCCTCGGGGCGCTTGTCCTTCACGACGGACTTTACTTTCGGGATGATCTCCCCCGACTTATAGACGCGTATGGTATCGCCGATACGCACATCCAGTTCATCCATAAAATCCTGATTGTGCAAAGTTGCCCGTTCCACTTTGGTTCCGCAAAGACGGACAGGATCGAATACCGCCGTGGGGGTAATGCGCCCCGTCCGCCCAACAGAAAGCTCTATGGAGCGAAGCACCGTTTCTTTCTCTTCCGGCGGATATTTGTAGGCAATCGCCCATCGTGGCACCTTCGATGTTGCTCCGAGCTTTTCCCTGTCGGCAAGATTGTTGAGCTTCACCACCGCCCCATCAATATCATAGGGAAGCTCTCCCCTGGAGTCCCCGATGTCCCGGATGGCCTCCCATACTTCTTCCGCCGTACGGCATACCTTGTATCCATGAATCACCTTGATGCCCTGGGCTTTCATGAATTCATAGGCTTCCGTATGTGTCGCAAATTCTCTGCCGCGGGCTGCCTGCAAATTGAACACGAACAAAGAAAGCTTCCTCTCTTCCACGATACGGCTGTCGAGCTGGCGAAGCGTCCCTGCCGCGCAATTCCTGGGATTTGCAAAAGGCTTGAGACCTAATCGCTCCTGCCTCTCATTCACTGCCTCGAAGGCCGCCCGTTCCATATAGACTTCGCCCCGCACCTCGAAATACGGAAGCTTGTCCTCCAAGGACTCCCGCACATCTCCTATGACCCTTGCATTTTCCGTGACATCCTCTCCCTGAAGGATCCCATCGCCGCGGGTGATAGCACGGACAAGTTTCCCCTCCTCATAGCGCAGTGCCATGGAAAGCCCGTCAATCTTCTCTTCCACCACGAACTCCGGCGCATCCAGCACATCCTGCAGGGAAGCAACGAACTCAACAATCTCCGCCTTGGAAAAAACATCCTGCAGGGAAAGCATGGGAACATCGTGCTTCACGAGCACGCCTGCCTCACGCTTTGCCTTCCCCCCCACCATTTGCGTGGGAGATGTTTTGGTAATCAGTTCCGGATACTCCTTCTCGATGGCCTTGAGACGGAGCATGAGCCGATCATACTCATAGTCTGACAGTTCTGGATTGTCCTCATCATAATACCGGCGATTATGGTACCGGATCTCCTTGCGAAGCTCCCGGAGTTCCTTCCGGATTTCCTTGATATCTGCCACCTGTGATCCTCCTGCTCCTTACACCTTGGCAAGCGGTGCATATTTTTGCATGAAGCCCCGGATGCCATGTTGGGGAAAGGCAATCTTCAGCTCCGTTTCCTCTCCGGTTCCCTTGACGGATACCACCGTCCCGATCCCCCATTTGCCATGGCGGGCCTTGTCGCCCACCGACCACTGGATCTTGGGATCCGGACGAATGATGTCCGATGGGGCTGCCGCCCTCTGCGGTGCATTGCGCTGCAGATTCTGCATAGCCTCCATGGCAGACAGCGGCTCGCCCTGGAAGCGGACTCCCTTCCCCATCTGGCACGCAGACGGACGGAATGCAGCCCCGTCATCCGCAAGCGCCTCCCACGGAGATGATATGCACGAATCCGGAATCTCATCCATGAAACGGGACACCGGATTCCTGTTCGTCCTTCCAAAGATCGTGCGCATACGGGCATGAGTCATATAGAGCTTTCTCCGGGCACGGGTAATCCCCACATAGCAGGTCCGACGTTCTTCTTCAATTTCCTTCTCATCCATCAGGGTACGGGCATGAGGAAAAATCCCTTCCTCCATGCCTGCCATGAACACCACGGGAAATTCAAGACCCTTCGCCGAATGCAGCGTCATCAATGTGACCCGGTCATCCTCAATCTCCGCATTGTCAATATCCGACACCAGGGAGACCTGGGAAAGGAAATTCTCCAGACTGGGAATCTCTTCCGTTTCCAGGAAATCCTTCGCCACGCCGATGAATTCCTTGAGGTTCTCGATGCGAGACTGGATTTCCGGCTTCTCCTTCTCTGCCTCCAGCTCTGCCAGATAGCCGGACTCCTTCATCACATGTTCCACGAACTCGTCCAGAGGCATCGCTGCCTGGGCACCGATCCAATCGAAGACCATGGCAGAAAATTTTTCCAAAGAGCCCTTGGCCCGCGCAGAAAGACCGGGCACACTCCCAAGTGTATCCGGACTGGAAATGATATCGAAAAGGGTCAGCCCTTCTGCCGCTGCATGCTCCGTCAACCGGCTGATTGTCGTCGCCCCCAATCCCCGCTTGGGTACATTGATGATCCTGAGCAGGCTCACCGAGTCCAGTGGATCGTAGATGAGCCTGAGATATGCAAGGATATCCTTGATTTCCTTGCGGTCATAGAACTTCAGGCCTCCTACCATGGTATAAGGAATGCCTGCACGCATCAGCCCTTCTTCCAATACGCGGGACTGAGCATTCGTCCGGTACAGGATTGCCATATCCCCATAGGGAATCTGATGAACGGCCTTTTCTTTTTGAATGGAATCTGCGATAAAGCGCGCCTCATCCCATTCATCTTCCGCTTCATGGCATGTAATACCTTCCCCTGTCGCATTCTCTGTCCAGAGATTTTTCTTCTTGCGGTTCCTGTTGTTCTCAATAACGGCATTAGCAGCTTCCAGAATCTTTTTCGTGGAGCGGTAGTTCTGCTCCAGCTTGATGGTGACAGCTTCCGGATAGTCCTTTTCAAAATCCATGATATTGCGGATATCCGCGCCGCGCCATCCGTAAATGGACTGATCCGCATCACCCACGACGCAGAGATTGTGGTGAGCTCCTGCCAACAGCTTCGTGATCTGGTACTGGGCACCATTCGTATCCTGGTACTCATCCACGAGAATATAGCGGAAACGCTGCTGATATTTCTGCCGGATTTCTTCATGCTCCTCCAAAAGCACGACAGTCACCATGAGAAGGTCATCAAAATCCAATGCGTTATTTGACCTCAGCTTATTCATGTACAGCCGATAAATCTCTGCCACCTTTTTCTCATGGAAGCCTGCCGCCATATTCGCGTAAGCCTTCGGCCCTTGCAGTCCGTTCTTCGCATTGGAGATTGCGGCCTGCACGCTGCCCGGCTGGAACCGCTTGTCATCGAGGTTCAGTTCCTTGAGGCAGGATTTTATCAGGTTCTGCGTATCACTGGTATCATAGATGACAAAATTGCTCTTGTAGAGCCCTGTCGCCTCGATTTCCCTGCGAAGAAAACGGGCGCAAAAGGAATGGAAGGTGCTGAGCCAGACATGCTTCGCGCCTTCACCGATCAGATTGTCCACCCTGTCCCGCATCTCCATCGCGGCTTTATTCGTGAATGTAATTGCCAAAATCTGATAAGGAGGCACCCCATGAGCCAGCAAATTGGCAATTCTGCACGTCAGTACCTTTGTCTTTCCGGAGCCTGCCCCCGCCATGATGAGAAGCGGCCCGTCCAGATGCTCGACAGCCGACCGCTGCGCCGGATTCAGTCCCTTGACAATCTCAAAAATCTCTTCTTTCTTCATTGACTCACATCTTTCCTGCGGTTGCCCCGTAAATTGCAAATTCTTCCTCGCCATCCAGCCCAAGAACACGATTGAGCTTGTCATCATAAAAAGCCCCAATGGCACAAATACCGACATGTATGGTCTGCCCCGCAAGATAGAGATTCTCGCATACATGCCCCGCATCCAGGAACAGATAGCGATAAGCGCGATTGCCGAACCTGCGGTACATGCGCCCAGGGATCGTTGCCCACACAAATGCCACGGCACTGTTCTTTACCATATTCTCCGCCTTGAAGCTCGCAAGAAATGCCTCTTCGATTTCCTCCTTCCCGGCTTCCAGAACCAGGGCATGGTCAAACGCGAGAAAGCGATAAAGCCCCGGTGCCAGTCCCGCTACCCTCTGGATGTACAGATAAGTCTCAAAAGCATGCCGCCCGCCTGCAGAGGGAACATTGCGACGGCTGTCCCCATTGGGGAGAACCATTTTGACACCTTGGGTACACCAAAGCAGATAGGACAAATCTTCCAGGGACAGCTCTTCCTGTGAGTATTGGCGGATGCTTGAACGGAGCTCCACCAATTCCAGAAAATTCACGTTCACATCCGGCAACAAGCCCGGTTCCGGCAACGGTATCACCGTTGCCCCTGCCGCAGCCGGCTTTGCTGCCAAAGACTCCTCCAAGCCTGCAGCCGCAGGGGGATCCATGCTTTGTTCCAATGCCGTTGCCCGCAAGAACCTCTGCGCGATATTTTTTTCCGTAGATTCCATGGACCTCTCCTCACATCCCCGGACGTTCACCGGTCTTGCCCGTGAATTTATGATAGCTTCCGCCCTTGCGGCGATTCATGAGCTCTGCGAAAAGCTCCTCCGGACGGATGTTGTGGAAGGCAAGCAATACGAGGCAATGGTACCAGAGATCCCCCATCTCATAGAGAATCTCCTGGCAATCCATGTTCTTGGAGGCAATGACCGTCTCCACAGCTTCTTCCCCGACTTTCTTCAGTATCTTGTCCTGCCCCTTCTCGAACAGGTAATTCGTATAAGATCCCTCTACCGGATGCAGGCGGCGATCCTGGATCACATTGTAGAGATCGTTGAGAATGCCTGCCAGGGATTTTTCGGGCATTTTCGGTATCACGGCCACATCCTTGCCGCTCTCGCCCATTCTCCGCCCGCTGAAGCAGGAATAGGTACCCGTATGGCAGGCAACACCGGTCTGGTGCACCCGCAGAAGAAGCGTATCCCCATCGCAATCATAGGAAATCTCCTTGACTTCCTGCACATTGCCGGAGGTCTCGCCCTTCTGCCAAAGCTTTCCGCGGCTGCGGCTGTAGAACCAGCTGTATCCTGTTTCTATCGTCTTTTTGAGGGATTCCTCGTTCATATAGGCCAGCATAAGCACCTGGCCGTTCTCCTCCTGGACAATCGCAGGAACCAGTCCCTTCTCGTCAAACTTCACCATAGAAATATCCTGAATATCCATCAGAACCTTACCTCCACTCCACGAGATTTCAAATAGCTTTTTACTTCCCTGACCGTGAACTGGCCATAATGGAAAACCGATGCCGCCAGAACAGCATCGGCCTTTCCCAACGTGAGCACATCATAGAAATGCTCCAAGGTACCGGCACCGCCGGAAGCGATGACAGGGACATCCACAGCCTCGGACACGGCACGGGTCAGCAAAATGTCATAGCCATCCTTCGTGCCGTCGGCATCCATGCTCGTGAGGAGAATCTCTCCTGCACCGAGCTCTACGCCCCGTTTCACCCATGCAAGGCAATCCATCCCCGTCGGGGTGCGCCCGCCATTGATGTAGACCTCCCAGCTGTCCTCGCCGCTCCTGCGGGCATCCACAGCGAGGACGATGCACTGTCTCCCGAAACGCTCTGCGCCCTGGCGGATGATATCCGGGTTCTTCACCGCCGCCGTATTGAGGGATGTCTTGTCCGCTCCCGCTTTCAACATGGCACGCATGTCCTCCGTCGTGCGGATGCCGCCGCCGACTGTAAAAGGAATAAATACCTGGGATGCACAATCTCTGGCCACCTGCACCATCGTATTCCGCTTCTCGCTGGAAGCCGTGATGTCGAGAAAGACAAGCTCATCGCAGCGCTCTTTGTCGTAACGCGCAGCAAGCTCCACAGGATCCCCTGCGTCTCTGAGCCCCACGAAATTCGTTCCCTTCACCACACGGCCATCCTTCACATCGAGACAGGGAATGATACGCTTTGTATACATATATTTTAGCCCTCTCCTTTGGCAATTTCAATAGCCTTCCCCAAATCCAGGGAACCTGTATAGATGGACTTGCCCACAATAACGCCCTCGATGCCATCCTTTTCATACGGCTTCAATCGCCGGATATCCTCGAGTGATCTCACGCCGCCGGATGCAATGACCTTCACGCCGCTGCCCCTTGCCAGCTCCGCTGTTGCTTCCACATTGACGCCGGAGAGCGTGCCATCGCGGCTGATATCTGTGTAGATAATGGTGGCAACGCCCACCTCTGCCATCCTCTTTGCCAATTCCTCCGCCCTCATGTCACCGGAAACGCCCCAGCCGTCCACTGCCACAATGCCATCCTTCGCATCGATGCCAACAACAACCCGGTCTCCGCCGAATTCTGCGCAGGCCTCTTTCACAAGAGCCGGATTCCTGACAGCAACAGAACCCAAAATAACGCGGCATATCCCCAAGGAAAGGACTTTCTCGATGTTTTCCATGGTGCGGATCCCGCCGCCCAGCTCCGCCGGAATATCAATGGCGGACAAAATATCCCTGACGGCAGGAAGATTCTCTGACTTGCCGGCCAAAGCCCCATCCAGATCCACGAGGTGAAGGAACTCTGCGCCCTGGGACTGCCATTTCCTCGCCATGTCCTCGGGATGGTCGGAAAAGACCGTCTCCTGCTTGAAATCCCCCTTGAACAGGCGCACACATTTGCCTCCTCGAATATCGATTGCGGGAAAAATAATCATAGGATCACCTTAGCTTTCCATGAAGTTCTTCAATATTTCAAGACCCACATCCCCGGATTTTTCCGGATGGAACTGGGTCGCCTGTACATGTCCCTTTGCTATGGATGCGGTCAGATCGCTCCCATACGAAGCCGTTGCCGTGATGACAGACGCATCCTGCGGAACGGCATGATAGCTGTGGACGAAATACACATAGGGTTTTTCGCCCAGTCCTGCAAACAAATCCCTCTCCTGCCTTGGGTTTCGAATCTCAAGGGAATTCCACCCCATATGAGGAACCTTGAGCCCTTCGGCCTCAATCCTCCTCACCATGCCCGGCAGGATGCCCAAGCCTTCCACTCCCGGGGATTCCTCGCTTCCCTCAAAAAGAATCTGCAAGCCCACGCAGATGCCCAGCAGGGGTTTTCCCTTTTCGATTTCCTGTCTCAGAACGGGAACCAGTCCTGTAGCCTCCAGATTTTTCATGCAGTCGCCAAAGGCTCCCACGCCCGGAAGGACAATTTTCTCCGCTTCCCGAAGCCTCTTAGCATCTCTCGTCACCTCAACCTCCGCGCCCACGGCAACCAGCGCCTTTTCCACGCTGAAGAGGTTGCCGACACCATAGTCAATCACAGCAATCATTATATCCCCCGATTCCGTCTCATCCTCATTTGCTTCCATCGTTCGGTAAATCTATGCCTTTTTAGTATAGCACGAACCCCACCGCAGTTCCATAAATAATTTGCGCACATGCATCTTGTTGCCCGGCTGTCCGGTTTGTGCTAAAATGAAACTGTCAAACTTCTCAAGAAACCCCTGCCTTTAAGCAGGGGTAGTGTCAAAAGTACGAAAGGATGATTGGAATGTCAGTCGGGAGAACTCATGTCATTTCGCGTTGATCATCACCGCTGGCCTGCCATCGATATCTTCAGGGGGCTGGCGATCACCTGCATGCTCATCGTCAATGCCTTGCCTGATTTTTCGGAGGCATACCCCCTGCTCCTGCATTCCCCTTGGGCGGGGATCACTTTTGCTGACCTGGCTTTTCCGGGCTTTGTCTTTGCCATGGGCCTGGCCGGCTCCCTATGGCTCCCCAAGCATGCCCGGGATGGATGGAAGACCAAAGCAGGCATCATCCTGCGGCGGGGTGCGCTCTTGTTTCTGCTGGGCTGTTTTTTGAATCATGTCCCCCTGCTTCTGCAGCATATTTTTTATCCCGAGGCAGGCACCTCTCTTTGGGAGGAAATTTCGCGTCACGGACGTCTTTTTGGAGTCCTGCAGCGACTGGGTTTGGTATATATTTGCGGCATGCTCATAGCCTGGTGGCTGGAAAAGGAGCGCCTGACAGCGATTTTCGCCCTGCTGCTTCTGGCGTTATCCTCCCTGGGCTTTCACCTTTTTGATGCTGCCGCCCCCTTCCATCCGGAGAATAATATCAGCATGTTCGTGGACGGAATCTTTCCCGGCAAAGCCCACTGCTACCTGCAGGGAGATTTTGACCCGGAAGGGCTTTACGGCACCATGGCATCCACAGCATCCTTCCTCTGGGGATTTTTGGCAGGATGCTGCCTGACGGGAAGCAATGCCTCCGGTTTCAGCAGAGAAGGACGGCTGGCGCTTGGCGGTGCCGGGCTTTTGCTGTTGGGCTGGCTGTGGAGTTGCCAGGATATCGTATGCAAGGCATTGTGGACAGCGCCCTACGTCCTTTTGACCAGCGGCGGTTTCACGCTTCTTTTGTCGCTGCTGCAGATGCTCCTCTGCCGGTGGCCGAAGTTTTCCGGAATCCTGTTTGCCCCCTGCCGCATCATGGGAACCAATGCCCTGCTGCTTTACATTCTGCCGGAAATATCACTGATGCTGCTCTGGACGTTAAAATCCTCCTCTGAGCAGCCACTCTACCCCTGGCTATGGGAAATCTCTCTGAAGGGCGTGGTGAGCATCCCCTTCAGCATCCTCCTCTTCACCCTTCTTTGGCTGTGCCTGTGGCTGCTGGTGGCGAACTGCCTGCATAAGCATCGAATCTACTTCAAAGTGTGAACGACCCCCGCCTATAGGCGGGGGCTTCTTGTTTCCATGTGATTTTCATTCCTTCGGAAATGAGTTGAAATCCAGCAAAACTGTCGCATCATTTTTGCATCTCTCTACAAATGCTCCTGCCTCTGCCTCCGGGATAAAAAATTTCATAACATTCTGCCTTCTGATGTGCTGATGGATTCCTCCATCAGGCGTATTGGAGGTTTCAACAATTTCTTCCATCGCATTGGAATCATTGTATTTTGCTAAAACTTGCGCTTGCGTTGTGTAACGAGTCATGCATTTCATAACATAGTAGCCTGCCTGTCCGTCTTTCGTGCCTTTGGTAAAATATGCATAGCCGGTTCCACCCACCACATTGTCCAATTCCTCATCGTTCATCCTGCCCTTCCCGAAAACCTTCTCCTCTGCCATTTTGAACTCCCCCTCGCTTTTTCTCTGGCCGTTCTGCTTATTCTTTGTCTTCTGTCTTTTATATCCCTGAAACCCATAAAGTGTTGTGGCTACATCCTGCACATATTTCATCAATCACGCCCAGCCAAAGTATTTGACTGGGCGTGATCACATGCTTGCTGGATGACTTGCCGGGAATCCTCTTCTCACAGAACGCCCTTGGTAGAGGGAACCCCCTGCACACGCGCATCCTTTTCGACGGCGATGCGCAGGGCATGTCCCAGCGCCTTGAAGATGGCTTCCACCTTGTGATGGGAATTTTTCCCGTACAAGACCTTCACATGCAGAGTAATCCCCGCATGGAAGGCAAAGGCCCGCAGGAATTCCTCCGTGAGTTCTGTATCATAGCCTCCAATCATGGGCGCCATTTCCCCGCCGTCGTAGACGAGAAAGGGCCTGCCGCTGATGTCCAGAGCCACAAAGGCCAGAGACTCGTCCATGGGGAGATAGAAGCTCCCATAGCGGGCGATGCCCTTCTTGTCCCCCAGAGCCTCTTTCACGGCCTGCCCCAGGGCAATCCCGATGTCCTCCACGGAATGATGGCCGTCCACTTCCGTATCCCCGTTGCATTGCAGCTTCATATCAAAGAGACCATGCGCCGCAAAAAGGTTCAGCATGTGGTCAAAGAACCCAATACCCGAATGGATTTCCCCCTTCCCCGTCCCGTCCAGATTGATCCGCACGGAAATGGATGTCTCGTTCGTGCAACGCTCCACACTGCCTTCCCGCATATCAATCACGCCCTTCCGCAAAGAGCTGTATGACCTTCAGCCAGGCATCGTTTTCCTCCCGCAGTCCCATGGAAATGCGCAAACAGTTCTCAAGCCTCGGCGCCTCCCCAAAAGAGCGCACGCCAATGCCACGGGAAAGGAAGGACTCGTTGAGCTCCTTTGCCTTTGCATGCTTGAGCAGAAGGAAATTCGTCTCCGATGGGTACACCGTAAAGCCCGGAATCTTTTTCACTTCCTCCGCCATGCGCTTCCGCTCCGCTACCATCATCTGGATGCGCGGAACATACTCATCACGCATCTGGAATACGGTATCCGCCACCGTCAGGGAAAGGACATTCAGATGATATGGCATGTAAGCGCGATTCACCATCGAAACGATTTCCTTGCCTGCAAGCATGTATCCCACACGGCAGGATGCCAGGGCATACGCCTTGGAGAACGTACGGGCAAGAATGAGATGGGGATACTTTTTCAAAAGCCCCATGGCCGACTGACCATAGAATTCCATATAGGCCTCATCCACCAGGAAGGCGCAATCGATATGCTGCGCGATATATTCCACGTCCTTCAGGGGGATTCCCGTCCCGGTGGGATTGTTGGGATTGCAGATCACCGCAAGATTCGCCTTGGACTCATGGACAGTCCTCACAAAAAGCTCTGCATCCAGTGTGTAGTCCTCCTCCAAATCCACCGGGATTCCCTCTGCATCGGCAGCGTTGGCATAGATGCCATACATAGAGAAGGACGGTCTGGGATAGACAATCCTGCTCGTCTCCGAGCCGCCGAAGCAGTAAAAGAGCTTCTCGATGATCTCGCTGGAACCGCTTCCAAGAAGCACGTTTTCCTTTTCCATGGAAAAATTCCTGGCAATCTGCTCGGCAAGATCATCGTATTCCTCATTGGGATAGCGGTGAAAAGCCACCCGGGAAAGCCTGCTCATGACACGCTCTTCCACCAGAGGCGGCAGATTCATATTGCATTCGTTGGCATTGAGTTTGATTTTCCAAGGACGTTCCGTCACATCATACTGCGGGCGATTGGAAAGCCCTTCCCTGTATTTCAGCATCCACATTCTCCCCTTATCTCTGGTTTCTCAAACGTATGGCATTGGCATGGGCTTCCAGTCCCTCGGACTCCGCAAGCCGGATAATATCATCGCTGACATTGGCCAGCGCCGGCTGGGTGTAGGAAATAATGCTCGTGCGTTTCATAAAAGTCTCCACGTTCAGCACGGAATAATAACGTGCCGTTCCGCCCGTAGGCAGGACGTGGTTCGGCCCGGCAAGGTAATCCCCCAGCGGTTCCGGAGAATAGGCTCCCAGGAATACCGCCCCTGCATGGCGCACATAGGGCAGGAGCTGGAATGGCTCCTTCACCAGAAGCTCCATATGCTCCGGCGCGGAAATATTGGCAAAGCGCATGGCCTGCATGAGATCCTCGGCAATGATGACAAGACCGTTGCGCTCCAGGCTCGCTCTTGCAATTTCCTGCCGCGGCAGCTCGGCAAGCTGCTTCTCCGCCTCCCCTGCCACCTTTTCCGCCAAATCCTCCGAATCCGTAATGACAATGCTGGATGCCAAGGGGTCATGCTCTGCCTGGCTCAGCATGTCTGCCGCCGTATAGATGGGATCCGCCGTTTCATCCGCAACGATGAGAATCTCGCTGGGACCTGCTAACATATCAATGTCGCAATGGCCATAGACTTCCTTTTTCGCCAATGTGACAAAAATATTCCCGGGCCCCGTGATTTTGTCCACCCTCGGAATGGTCTCCGTGCCAAAAGCCATGGCCGCAATGGCCTGGGCGCCGCCGATCTTGTAGATTTTGCTGACCCCCGCTTCCCTTGCGGCAATAAGGACATACGGATTGATTTTCCCGTTCTTCGGGGGAACCATCATAATGATTTCCCGGACGCCTGCCACAGAAGCAGGTACGGCATTCATAATGACGGAAGAAGGATAGGCTGCGGTGCCTCCCGGTACGTAAATGCCAACCCGGTCCAGAGGAATCACCGCCTGCCCCAGGATGGAGCCATGATCCCGATAAGTCATCCAGGAATTCGGCTTCTGTTCCTCATGATACCTTCGGACATTGGCGGCGGCTTTCCGAAGGGATTCCACCACTTTGGGATCCGCGTCTTTTGCGGCAGCCTCATATTCCGCTTCCGTCACAAGGAAGTCCTCCGCACGGTATTCCACCTTGTCGATGAGCTTCGTGTAATGCAGGAGCGCCTCGTCTCCCTTGCAGCGCACGTCCATGACAATACGCCGCACCAGCTCTGCTGCCGAAAGATCTTCGCCAAAGAGCTGACGGTTAGCCTCCCTGATCCTGGGATTGAGTTCCACTTTGTCAAAAGGTTCCTTGGTGAGCAGCCGTTCCACTTCCTGCTCGCCGATTTCCCTTGCCTTTACGATTCGCATATCCCTGCCTCGCTTTCCAATATTGCCCGAAGATCCTTCACCATAGCGCCGATGCGGCCAAACTTCATCTTGAAGCTCACGCGGTTGGCAATGAGCCGTGCCGTGGCATCCATGATGTGAGCGATCTCCTCCAAATCATTTTCCTTGAGTGTTGTGCCAGTCTCCACGATATCCACAATGCTCTCGGAGAGTCCCACAATAGGTCCAAGCTCGATAGAGCCGTTGAGCTTGATGTACTCCATCTGCATGCCCTGCTGCGTGAAAAACATCTCTGCAATCCGCGGGAATTTCGTTGCCACCCTCGTATGAGCATAATCTGAAAGCCTCTCCCGGCATTCTGACTTCGGCACCGCCATCATGAGATGGCAACGGCCAAAGCCAAGATCGAGCAGTTCATAGACATCCTTTCCCGACTCCATGAGCACATCCTTGCCAATAATGCCGATATCTGCCGCCCCATATTCCACATAGGTCGGGACATCCGCCGTCTTGGTGATGATAAACCTTATCTTCTTCTCCTCGTTGGAAATGACCAGCTTGCGGGACTTCTCGGAAAGCCCTTCCGCCTCGTAGCCAATCTTCTCCAGAAGCCCTGCGGACAGCTTGAACAGCTTCCCCTTGGGCAGGGCAATCGTCAAATACTCCATATTTTCAGCATTCATGCAGCTACTACCTCCGTTATCAGTTCATCTCATCCGCTTTTCGCAAAATCCGCAAAACAAGGGAATCGCCATCCTGCGGCGGCTGATGGTGCAATCTCACGACAGCGGCCTCTTCCCTGAAACCCGCTGCCATCAGTTTCTCAGCCCCTATCTCAGGATGATGATAATAAACATACATCAAATGCCACCCCCGTCTTGCCCAACGCATGGAAGCCTCCGGAAAAAACGAATGCACAAGAACGGCAAGAACCTTCCCCATAATTCCCAGATCCCCTCTCACCCGTCCCACATCATGGAGCAGCGCACAGCGAATGAGGAATTCCCGGTCAAGAGCGCTCCTATGCCCATCTGCAAGAGTCTCTGCTGTATAAGCCACATTCAGGGCATGATACTGATCCGCCGGATCCATGGCAAAAAACAGCGCCTGCCCCTTGGGGGAAAGATGTGCCGCTATATAACGCTCATCTTCCGCCCTGATCCTTGCAGACAGGGCACGAAAGAATTGCCCTGCCCGATTCATGCGATATAGACCAGCTTCTTATATCCCATTTCCTTTTGGCATGCCCGTGCCTCAACCTCTGTTTGCGGGGAAAGGGAGAGCTCCACGACATTGCCTCCGGCGCGAAGCTCTTCTGCTTGCGTGATAGCCTCCGCTATTTTCCCCTCATGGTATGCCACGAAAACATCCTTGGCAGACGCCGGCTTCTCAATCCCCTGCCTCTCCAATGCCAGAAGGATCCGTTCAATGCCAATAGCGAATCCCGTCGCAGGGCAGGCATTCCCGAAATCCGACAACATATGGTCATAGCGCCCGCCACCGCAAAGTGGGAATCCCAGCCCCGGCGTATATGCCTCAAAGACCATGCCGGTATAGTAATTGAAATCGCGGATCATGCCAAGGTCAAAAGCAACATACCGGCCCACGCCATAGCTTTCCAACAAGGCAAAAATCTCGGAAAGATTATCAAGGGCACGCCGGCTCTGGGCATTCAGCGCCATCTCATAGGCACTCTTCAGCATGTCCTCATTCCCGTGAAGAAGGGGAATCTTCTTGAGGCAATCCTTTGCATTCAAAGGAATCTCCAAGGAATCCACGAGCTCATCCAATCCCACAAGATCGCGCTTCTCAATAGACCGCTTGATCTCCTCTTTCATCTTCGAGGTGAGCTGGTACTGCTCCATAATACCGTTTACGAATTCCACCTGCCCGAGGCAAATCCTGAAGTCCTTCAAACCCGAGCGAAGAAGCCCCCGAACGGCAAGGGCGAGGATCTCTGCATCCGCTGCAGCGCTGCTGCTTCCCATGAGTTCCACGCCCGCCTGGTAGAATTCGCACTGCCGTCCTGTCTGGGTCTGCTCGTAACGATAGACATTGCTGATATAGGAGAGCTTCAGCGGCATGGCACGATCTTTCAAGCGGCTTGATACGAGCCTCGCAATAGGCGTCGTCATCTCATGGCGAAGCGCCACTGTCCGGTTGTTCTTGTCAAAGAACTTGAACATATGTGGCTCCAGCGAACGCCCATTTCCCATGGTAAGTGTGTCCAGATATTCCATGGTCGGTGTTACCACCTCATGATAGCCCCACTTGGCGAACAGGTCTGCCAGTTGGTTCTCGATCACCCGTTTCCCCGCAGCTTCATCCGGCAGGAAATCCCTTGTTCCATAAGGAATTTCCAATACAATTTTTTCCTTTTCCATCCATATCATCCTTCATTCGATCCAGAATTTTTCTTCATGCGCTCCAGCACCAGCTGATAGCCATCTGCGCCATAGTTCAGGCAGCGCTTCACGCGGCTGATGGTTGCCGTGCTGGCTCCCGTCCGCGAAACAATGTCATCATAGGTATGCTTTTCCTCCAGCATCCGGGCAACCTCCAGCCGTTGGGAGAGCGATTTCAGCTCGCTGACGGTGCAGATATCTTCCAGAAAGGCATAGCATTCCTCCATATCCCGCAAGGAAAGCAGTGCTTTGCAAAGCTGATCTGCCAGCTCATCCTTCAACTTCTGGTTTGTCATCCCTTCCTCACTCCTGTCACCAAAGAAGATTTTTCTTCTTTATCACTTTATCTTGCGAAAATCATTATAGCACACACTCCCTCGAATGTAAAACAAAATCACAAAAAAAACACCCTGTTGGAACCAACAAGGCGATATTGTCCTCATTTTGCCGTATTCTGGCCTGATTTCCATTCTTCCATGATCTCCGCCCGTGCGCGCTTCAATGCGCTTGCCGCCTTTTCCTCATTTCCATCGGCAAGGATCTGCATGGCACGCTTATAGGAATCGACATCGCGCAAGACATCATGGTACTTATGATAGCTGACCAACAGCCATTTCAATGTATCCTGCATCCTGTAGATCTCATAAACCGTGTCATGAAGCTCGAAAAGCACCCCGACCATGTACTGGGCAATCGCCTCCGTACTGTTGTCCGCACCAAGAGCCTTTGTCATCTTCCCTTCCCTGGCCCGGTCCCCACCTGTTTCTTTCTTGTACGTTTCCATCGTCATACCTCACAGACTTATTTCCCCCACAAATGATATTCTCGCAACGCCATCTCTTCTATGATTATAACGCAAATATTCAAATTTTGCCATAGGCAAAACATAGAATATTTGGTATAATACCGGCAAGGAGTTGATGAAATGCCTATCATCTTTCGAGGGAAAGGTTTCTATATCGAGGTGAGAAAGGAAAATAACCATGAACTCCCCCATTTTCATGCAATATCCCCCGATGGAGATATTTCCATATCTCTTGATGGAAGCATTCTCGCAGGCAAATTCAAGGACAAGCAGAAACAAAAAGAAGCTGTACGGTGGGTGATAGAAAGGGCAGAAATTCTTGAAGCAGTTTGGAGGGAAGCCAATGTGTAAAATCTACGCAACACGAAGAAGTTCTCGATTCGTTTATATTGAACTTGACGATGAGGTAAACGATTATTATGGCGTAAAAAAGATAACACCGGAAAAATTCGAATTTGCCCGGCGATTCGGGAATGACTTTCTGAACACCGTAAGCCAGGAAACAACGACGAGAAGAGATGAGAGTGACGCTATAAAAGCAATCCCATTCCGTGACAATCTAATAAAGTATTCTGCTAGATTTTAAGCTGGCACAGCCCCGTCCTCTGAGGAAGACGGGGCTGTGCCAACAAAAAGCCCTGCCAGCACTGAACCGACAGGGCACATATACAAAATGGCAGGGGCAGTAAGAATCGAACTCACAACCTACGGTTTTGGAGACCGTTGCTCTACCAATTGAGCTATACCCCTAAAAAATGGGGCGACTTATGGGGGTCGAACC
>CACYDT010000186.1 GCA_902773295.1 uncultured Veillonellaceae bacterium
ATCATTTTTAGCTCTGGTTTCGACGTGAATTTATTTGAGGAATGGCCTAAAATCAATGATTTAGGGCTTGACATTATAGGAAGGAAGGTTCCCCATGAAGGGTCTGCGGCTTTTTCTCCCGCCTTTCGCCCCCGATGATTCCGGCGCAGCCTCGGTGTTCTACTCCCTCGGTGGGCTTGTCATTATCTGCGATGCGGGCGGCTGCGCCGGAAATATCTGCGGCTTCGACGAACCCCGCTGGGACAGCGCAAAGGAAAGCAGTGCCGTGTTCAGCGCAGGGCTTCGGGACATGGATGCCATCCTCGGGAGGGATGACCGGCTCATCGAGAAACTGGAAGCAGCCTGCAAGGCGCTCGAGCCTTCCTTCGCAGCCATCATCGGCACCCCCGTTCCCGCCGTGATCGGCACGGATTACCTCGGGCTCAAGCGCCTTGCAGAGCGCTGCCTGAACATCCCCGTCATCACCGTGGACACAAATGGCACGAAACTCTACGATGAAGGGATCAGCAAGGCATATCTCATCCTTTTCAAGGAATTTGCAACGAAAAGCGAAGATGCGCCAAAGGGCACCATTGGCATCCTCGGAGCCAGCCCATTGGATTTTCCGCTGGATGCTCCATGGGAGAAACTCCGCGGGGATCTCCTTGCCGAGGATTGGAAACGAGTGGATATCTATGGCGTTGACAAGGGAATCGAATCCTTCCGCCAGGCGGGAAACAACAGCCGGAATCTCGTGGTTTCCGCAGCGGGTCTCACAGCGGCTCGCTACCTGGAACGCACTTTCGGCACCCCGTTCGATATTTTTTATCCCTTTGCCGCCAAAGAGCTTCCGCAGGCCATCGAGGCCAGCGGCAAGCTGATTTCTCTGGATTGGAAAAAAATCCTCATCCTTCACGAGCAATTCCATGCCAATGCCCTGCGGCAGGAACTGCGGCAATTCCTCCCCCACTCCCGCATCGTCTGCGGCACCTGGTTCCAGCAGCACACGAAGCATGCAGAAGAACAGGACATGCACTTCCGGGAAGAAGATGAATTCCAGATGTATGCAGAGGAACAGGATTTTGACTGCATCTTCGGGGACAGGGATTTTCTCCGCGCCCTTCCCTTCTATCATAAGGACTTCATTGACACTCCCCACTTCGCAGTATCCGGGAGCCGCTGATTTTTCGAAAAGCGAGTTGATACCATGCCTTTTCTCAACATAAAAATATACGGTATTGTGCAGGGCGTGGGCTTTCGCCCCTTCGTCAGCCGTCTTGCCGATGAGCATGGGATCCTCGGCAATGTCTGCAACAAAGGGCCCTATGTGGAAGTCCTCGCCAAAGGATCGCAGGCATCCCTGGAGGCATTCCTTGACGGCCTTCGGCACCGCGCTCCGAAACGCTCCACCATCCTAAACATCGACGTGGCAGAACAAGCTATTTCCCCTTCCTTTTCCCGTTTCGACATCATCGAGAGCGCAAAGGAAACGGGGGACATCTTCGTCTCACCGGATATTGCCATTTGCGGGAAATGCAAAGACGAGCTTTTCGATCCGGAGAACCGGCGTTACCTCCACCCTTTCATCAACTGCACGGCCTGCGGCCCAAGGCTTACCATCCTGGATGCCATGCCCTATGACAGAGAGCGGACAAGCATGGGGGAATTCCCCATGTGCGATGCCTGCCACGAGGAATATGTCTCTCCCGCCAGCCGGCGCTATGATGCCCAGCCGGTCTGCTGCAACGACTGCGGCCCCGAGGTCTATATCCTCGACGGCGAGGAGCAAGGAGCAGATGCCATCCGCAGGACGCGGCGTACCATTGCCTCCGGGGGCATTGTCGCCATCAAGGGCATTGGCGGCTTCCATCTCTGCTGCGACGCAGGCAACGAGAATGCCGTCCGCCGCCTGCGCGAACGGAAGCACCGGCCAGCAAAGCCGTTCGCCGTCATGCTTCGGGATATAGAAGCCGTCCGGCGGGAATGTTTCGTGGAGCCGGGGCAGGAGGAAATCCTTGACGGCCATCAGAAACCCATCCTCCTGCTCCAACGTCGTCCGGAAGGAAGCATCGCTCCGTCTGTCGCTCCCGGGAATCCGAACATCGGCATCCTGCTGCCCTATGCACCCGTGCAGCTGCTCCTATTTGACTACCCCGATGGAATTGCATTTCCCGATGCCCTTGTCATGACCAGCGGGAATCCCTCCGGAGCGCCCATCTGCCACACGGATCAGGAAGCGCGGGAAGCCCTCGGCGCCATGTGCGACTGCATTCTTTCCCATAACCGCAGGATACGGCTGCGCGCCGATGATTCCGTCATGGGCTGGCTTGCGGGAAAGCCTTACATGATCCGCAGAAGCCGCGGCTATGCTCCCCTGCCTTTCATGCTGAGCAGGGATTACAAGGGAAAGGTTCTTGCTGTCGGCGGCGAATTGAAGAACACCTTCTGTCTCGGCAGCAACCATCTCTTCTACACATCCCCTTACATCGGGGATATGACGGATCTGCGCACGGTTCTCGCTCTCAAGGATTCCATACAGCTCATGGAATCCCTCCTGGAAAACCGTCCCTCCGTCGTCGCCTGCGACCTGCACCCACGTTACAACACCACAGGCGTTGCGGAGGAACTTGGCCTCCCCCTGTTCCCCGTGCAGCATCACTATGCCCATATCCTTTCCTGCATGGCGGAAAACGATATCCATGACACTGTCATCGGTGTCTCCTTTGACGGCACCGGCTACGGGGAAGACGGCACCGTCTGGGGGGGCGAAATCCTGAAAGCCGATTGCGGCAGCTATGCCAGGCTGGCTTCTATCATGCCCTTCTGCCAGGCAGGCGGCGACAAGGCCTCCCGGGAGGGCTGGCGCATAGCGGCATCCCTTCTGTACGACCACTGCGGCAAAGACAGGAAACGCACCGAGCGCATGGCACGGGATCTGGATCTCTGCACGGAACAGGAACTGTCTGCCCAGCTTTTCCTGCTGGACCATCAGTTGAACTGCATCACATCCACAAGCGCCGGGCGCCTGTTCGATGCCGTCAGCGCCATTCTTGGCATAAAAAAGGCCTCCACCTTCGAAGGCGAGGCATCCATGCAGCTGGAATTCTCGGCAGAATCATGGAAAGAAGGATCCCGCCCTCTGCCGTCTTTTCCCTTGCGGACGGCAGAAGACGGGCGGCTGCTGCTTCCAACGTTTTCCCTGTTCCAAAGGATCCTGCAGCACCGTCTGGAAGGCGCCTCTGTCTCCCTGCTTGCCCGGATGTTCCATGAGGGGCTGGCAGATCAGATCCGCATGGCATGCCGGAGGATCCGGGAAACCGAACATCTTTCTGCCGTCGCTTTGAGCGGCGGCGTATTCCAGAACCAGCTGCTCGCCCGTCTGGTCCGCGAAAGACTCACAGCCGACGGCTTCCACGTCCTCACCCACAGCCTCCTCCCCCCCAATGACGGAGGAATCTGTCTTGGGCAGGCCGTGGCAGCGATGCATTTTATCAATACGAAAAGGAGCGATTAGCATGTGTGTAGGATTGCCAGCGAAAGTCGTGAATATCCGCGATGGCATGGCCATCGTGGATGCCTCGGGAGCCAGGCGCGAGGTATCCGCAGAGCTTCTGGACGATCTCGATCCGGGGGACTATGTCATGGTGCATGCAGGAATTGCCATAGCAAAAATCACCAATGACGAACAGGATGAGACAGAGAACATCATCGAAAATTTATGAAACGGATGAAGAACTATGACAGAACAAAGCAAGAACTCATCGGAAAGCATCCGGCGCGCCCGCGAGATCATCACGGATTACCGGGGGCCGGAAATACGCATCATGGAAGTCTGCGGCACTCATACCCATGAAATTTTCCGCCAGGGCATCCGCCATCTTCTTCCGCCGGGCCTCCGTCTCATCTCCGGCCCGGGATGCCCTGTCTGCGTGACCCCTGCAGGCTTTATCGACGAGGCTGTTTGGCTTGCCGGGGAGCAGGGCGTGACCATCTGCACCTTCGGCGACCTCGTGCGGGTCCCCGGCAGCAGGGGAAGCCTTGCCACAGCGCGAAGCGAGGGAGCCAGCATCCAGGTGGTCTATACCCCCCTCGATGCCGTTTCCTATGCAAAGCATCACCCGGAAAAAGAAGTCGCCTTCCTTTCGGTCGGCTTCGAGACCACCACTCCCGCCTCCTGCCTCGCCGTCAAGCGCGCAGAAAAACTCCGGCTCGGGAATTTCACCCTCCTGACAGCCAACAAAACCATGGACCAGGCCTATCTTGCCATGGCCGACAGCGCCGATGCCTACCTCTATCCCGGCCATGTCTGCGCCATTACGGGAACTGCACCGCTAAAGCACCTTGCCGCCCGGGGAATTTCCGGCATTGTTGCGGGTTTCACCGCAACAGAGATTCTCACGGCTCTTGCTGTCATTGCCAAAAAGCGCAAAGAAGGCAGTCCCTTCTTTGCCAATTGCTACCCACGGGTGGTGGCAGAGGATGGCAATCCCGCAGCCAAAAAGCTCGTCCACCATTACATGGAGCCATGCGATGCGGAATGGCGCGGCCTCGGCATCATGCAGAAAAGCGGCATGCGGCTGAAACCGGACTACGCCGCATTTGATGCGAGAAAGAAATTCTCCATCCCCAAAATGACAGGACGCACAAATCCGGCCTGCCGTTGCGGGGAAGTTCTGCAGGGAAAATGCCTTCCCAAAGACTGTCCCATTTTTGCCAGCGCCTGCACACCGGAACATCCCATAGGCGCCTGCATGGTTTCCCATGAAGGAACATGTTCTGCCTTCTATCAATATGCCGATATCACCTGACTGGCAAAAAATAATCTCCTTGTTTTCATTTTTTTCTTGACAATCTCTCCATAAAATGGTATATTAATTAAGTCGCAAGCGTTGATGCACTGTTTGCATAAGGTGCTGTCAGCAAGCCGAAGTGGCGGAATTGGCAGACGCAGCAGACTCAAAATCTGCCGTTGGCAACAACGTGCCGGTTCAAGTCCGGCCTTCGGCACCA
>CACYDT010000187.1 GCA_902773295.1 uncultured Veillonellaceae bacterium
ACACAGAACACATCCAGCCGTGTCAGCTTGATCTCCGCTGCCAAGGGAGTCATTTCCACGTTCTTGAACGTGATGTCCACGATTTCATGTGCCTTGTCCCTGTCCAGCATGGAGTTGATGAAGTCTATCGTGATGTGCTTGCGTTCCTCCTTGCCGAAAATGAACTTGAACAGCACATCGTTCATCGGGTTGTAGCGTTGCATCTCCATCCTCCTACCATCTCCTCTCTTATATTATACATCAAGCCGGACAAAATGCCTATAGCAAAGATAAAAAATACCCGAACCGTCAATGGTTCAGGCATTTTTCATGTGAGATTTGCCAGACTGCCCTGCAAAATTTCAGTTTCTCCACGCCATTGCCAATCGCAAGGGACAGGAATTTCAGGATACATTCCTGTCCCCTGCGATATACATCATTCTGCAACATGGGCAATCTCATTCGCGATGCCTTTCAACTCTTTCAGCTTGCGCCGTGCATTCAACTGGTCTTCCGACTTTGCAGCTTCTTCGTATTCCACAACAAGCTTGTTCAGGGCATTCGTCTTGTCCATCAGGAAGTCCACCGTATCCTGAATCACTTCATGTTCCATTTCTTTCAGAATTTCATCCACATCGCTGTCATCCATAGCATACGCCAATTTCTCGATTTCCTCTGCAATCTTTTCCGCATCCTTCGCGATGCCATGAGCCTTGAATTTCTGGCCTTCTTTTTCGGCTTCGTTGTAGGAATCGAACAGGGCATCTATTTCATCCAACTTGGATTCCATCGTGATGATGGTGTCTTTGATGTTCATGCTAATAACTCCTATCGTCTGTTGCGGTTCAACTTCTCTAAATTTGAAGTATATCTCCAACAGTTTCATTTCCTAATGCGGCATTTTTAAAGGCATTAGCTCTATCTCCTATCTGTCTTATTTGCGTTTCAACGAGGCGGGAGATATGCCCACCACCGCCCGTTACGTTTATACCATAATGCTTGATACTCCACATCAACCTCAATATTATCAAACACAACCCCCATCGCATCAAAATCTACAGGTTCGTTTTTGTTCTGTATCTTCACCTTCACATGCTTTCCAATCCCAATCCAGTGCATCTTCTCCCTGCGGAAGATTCCCGAAGGAAATGTAAAGGTATTCTGGCACAGGTAAACCGTATCAGGAAGTTCTTCATCACGCATAATATCTTCCAGATCCTCTTGGTCAAATGCCACCCAGTCAATCTGTGCAAGGACGCTTGCATCGGCGGTGTATTGCTTCAGGCGTTCCAATCGTTCTTTTCTCCATTTGATGGTTTCCGCATCCTCTACTTCTGCATATTCTGCCCCAAGAATATCGCAAAGCTTTCTTCCAAATTCCGGATCATTTTCCGACAGTTTCTTAATGGCTTCTGCTTCGTCCTGACAAAACCGGTCTTCCAGCCACTCTACAAGTTTCCCGTCCTGAAAATAACCGATGACCTTTTCCAAATCGAAGGCTTCCCTCAATTCCTCTATGCATCGCACTTGCTGTCCGTCTTTCAGCTCCAAGGCAAATTTTATCTTTCGTTTTCTCATGGAATCCTCCTCCTAGAAGCCAAAGAAACTCAGCACTGCCTTCCCGACATTCTTCACGGTATTTACCGCCTTCGTCGCCACTGTTTTTGCCGTTTCCAATGCTGCGACAGCCACCGGCTTGATTTTCTCTATGCCCTTATGGATGTATTCCCCGACCTTCTTCTCTGCCACTTTGCCCACAACAGTAGCAACAGCTGTCCCTATGGTATTTCCAATCACGGGAATCTTGGAGACGATCTTCTTCCCAAGTTCGGTTCCCTTGCGGATAATTCCCACAGCGCCTGCTGCGACGGCCTTCTCGATATGATCTATCGCTTTTGCGGCACTGATTTTTCCCTGGCCGAAACGTGCAACTGCCTTGACTCCCTCCACTCCGACACAGGCGATGTTCGTCAGCACGGGAGTTGCAATGTTTTTCAGAATGGGAATCCTCCCTGTGATGGCGCATACGCTCAAGGCTCCCGCCGCAACGGTTTTGAGTCCCTTGTCCAGATCGGAGCCAATCTCCATATCGGCCACGCTTTCCGTTGCAAGAGATGCCCCCTCCACGGCCTGCAATGCCATCGTCGCTCCACTGGGGGCTGCTGCCAAGGCTGCCGCAGTCAGGTTGAACTGGTCGCCAAGGTCGGATGCCACCATGCCAAGCGTCTGCCGGTTCCATTCCACTTTGCCAGTGCTTCCGGATTTCTCTGTTTCTTCCAGAATTGCGTCGGCATGCACCATGACACCCTGATCCGACTCAATCGCGGCCGCAAGCGCCATATTTCCTGCAGAGAGTGCATCACGGAACTGTGTCAGGTATTCCCCCTGCGCCTTGGCGTCCATTCCTTCCATGGGCTCGCGCAGTTTGTTGCGGAACCATGTTTCCCTGTGTTTTCCTTCCTCACAGTAAGCATTCAGCTCGGCAAGATTGCGGTTGAACTCATCCACTCCGTCCAGAATGTCCTCCGCCGTGCTTGCAATGAGATTGCCCGGCAGGTATTTCTTCAGTTCCGAGCCAAGCCAATCCGCCAGCGCTTCCTCCTTCGGTTTTGCAAAGTAGGACGTTGTCATATCCTGGGTAACCCGCCCCAATTCCGCAAATTCATTTGCTCCAAAGCCCTCCAGCATGACCTTTGGTACTGCTGTATTCTTTTCCGCCATTTCCGTCTCTCCTCATTTGGAAGCGCTCTTGAATTTGCGCTCTTCATAATTTTTTGCCATCCGTTCAAGGGAATCTTTCATGGTTTCCGAAATAGAGTGCGTGGTCTTGATGGCTTCCAGAATATCTTCCGTGGAAACGGATTCCTTCCCCGCAAGAAATGCAATCTCCAGTCCATCATGGACAACGCTTTCAATATCTGCACCACAATAGCCTTCCGTTTTCTCGATCAGTCGTTTCATGTCGATGGATTTCAGGTCATCCCTGTGCTTTTTCCCGATGTGTATCTCAAAGATCTTCTCCCTCTCCGCCTTGTTCGGGAGGCTGACATAGAAAATCTCGTCGAAGCGTCCCTTCCGCAGAAGTTCCGGCGGCAATTTCGTGATGTCGTTGGCCGTGGCAATGACGAACACCATGCTCTCCTTCTCCTGCATCCATGTGAGGAAGTTCCCGAAGAGGCGCATCGTGACCTCCGAACCGTTCCCGTTGCTGCCGATGCCCGCAAATGCCTTTTCCATCTCGTCGATCCAGAGAATGCAGGGAGAGCTTGCCTCCGTGAGCTGGATTGCCCGGCGCATATTGCCCTCGGACTCCCCAACATATTTTCCCATCAGGCGTCCCATATCCAGCCGGAGCAAAGGGATGTCAAATGCCTTGGAGGCCGCTTTTGCCGCAAGGGATTTTCCGCAGCCCGGCATGCCGACAATCAGGACGCCTTTGGGGGTAATGACGCCGAAATCATTCGCCTTCTTCACATTGGCGAAAATCCCTGCCTTCTTTTGCAGCCAGTCCTTCAGCACTTCCAACCCGCCAATGTCCTCCATGCGCTCCTTGACATGGATCATTTCCAGAAGCCCCGACTTCTTGATCATCTGCTGTTTCTGCTCGCGAATCAATGGAAGATCCGTATAGTCCAGTGTGTTCCCATCCGTCACCGCAAGCTCCAGTATGTTGAAAATCTCGGTTCCCGTAAGTCCCCGAAGTGTCATGATGAGCTTGTCCATCAATTCCGGCTGGGGTTTCCGGATCTCCAGTTCGCCCACGAAATTCCGTATCTCGCTGCGGATTTCCTCTTCTCCCAAATAGTCAAGGCTCAGGATGCTCGTATAGCATTCCAGTTCCCTCGGAATCCTTGCAAAAGGAGCAATCAGGAGGATGTTGAATTCATCCAGCCCATCCTCTTCGAACAGCCCTCTGTTGATTTGCTGCGCAAGATATTTCAGGTGGGAGATCACTTCCGGATCCTCCATGGATGCCTGCATATCCTTCAATACGAGAACGCTGTTCATCAAATCCTGCTCATCATCCACGAACTGAGCCAACCAGTCCTTGAGCCCCTTCTTCGTAACCGTGGCATCCCGAAAGCTCCATCGCCTGATTTTCCTGCGCCTCCGTTTCGCCAGACGCTCAATGACTTCCTCTGCCTTGTCATCCTCAAAGGTATCAATCAAGAGGATTGGCTGGCGCGCATCCAGATAGCGGTCAAGCTTCTTCTGAAAAGATTCCATATTCTCTCCTCCAAATCACCAAAACATGTTGATTTCTGTGAGATTGGGGAATGGAGCGTGAAATCGGCCATCTTCTCCACTCACATCAGCCACATCTGCACCATGTAGCGAAATTCTCGCAGTTGTTGAAGAGCAGGTGGTATTCCTGCTCTCCCATGCGGGAATAGGCGCGTTCCATAATCTCATCTGGTTCATAGGCCGGTGTTTCTTCCACACGATAAATCTTTGCACCCTGTGCAAACTCTTCCAGCGATGCTGTCTTCACTATGAAATCATCATACTCTACAACACCCTCTTTCCCGTCATAAATGGCATGATGGCTGTAAAGCTCACGATCTACGGCAATATGGTCGCCCCTTTGGAAATATTTCCGAGCGTCCCGCAAACTCTTGGCATTTGTTTTCTGTTCCTGTGCATCAAAGGGATTTGCAAGACTGTCCTGCAGATTGTTCAGTTTCTCCACGCCGTTTCCAATATCGGGGGACAAACATTTCAAGATGCGTTCCAGTTCCCTGCGGTCATCTTTGTCTAAAATCCGTTCCTCGCCACCGATAGCATCCAACGCCAGCACGGCGGCAGTCAGAGCGGAGACCACTTTCGTTCCCGCACGGATGAGCAGTTCTTCCCCCAATCCGATACGTTGCGATTCATCTGGATGATTCCTTGCCTGCTCAAGCACCATATCCAATGTCACCGGCTCCTGCATACTCCCATATCCCCTCACTCATTTCTATGACCATTTTCTGGCATGCACATCATTCTGCAACATGGGCATGTTGTCGTTAATGTTCATGCTAATAACTCCTGTCATCTGCTGCCTGAAGATTTACGCCTGTCGCTTGATAAATAATATCCGGGCTAATGCCCATCGATATCATATTCTTCGCTATGCTAATCGATGCCTCATTAGCTCCCTCTTTGCGACCTTCCTCGTGGCCCTCCTTTCGGCCTTCCTCACGTCCTTCCTCTCTGGATGCATTCATGTCCGACTGATAGTCCATGATTGCCATCTCACGGTTGATATAGGCAAGCCTTTGTTCCTCGCTCTGCATGAAAAGATCGGCTGCGCTGAATGCATCCTTGATTGCTGCTGCTCCCATGACCTCAGCCTCCTGCTCGTCCAATTGG
>CACYDT010000188.1 GCA_902773295.1 uncultured Veillonellaceae bacterium
CGGAGGCTTGCCCGGAAAATGCCGAAATCGGCGAACAGAGCCAAAGCCCGCATCCGTGTCGCCCGTGTGCATGAACGGATCGCGAATCAAGAATCCCCTGGCTTTAGCCATGGGGAGTGTCAAGCGGTAAAATCCTCATCGTCCCAGTCATCCGGCACACCCTTGGAAATGAGCACCGGGCAATAAGCATGTTTCAGCACATAGCTGGACACGCTTCCCGTGAAAAATGTCTTGAAGCTGCTCATGCCCCGACTGCCGATGACAATGAGATCGCTTTCCTCCTCTTCCGCCACCCGAACGATGGTCTCGGCGGGATCGCCCAGTTCCACGCGGGTATGGGCGCGCACTTCGGCGGGGACGACATGCATAAGCTCCGCCAAGAACTGGAAGGCGGCGATTTTCAGCTCAGCCGGCACCTGCCCGCTGAGACTCACACGTTCAAAAGCAGAAACATTCTCGTTCAGATCCGCCACCATGAGCAGAGTCAATTCCGCATCCAAGACCTTCGCCAACTCGATGGCCCGTCCCAATGCCTTGAACGCCTGCCCCGAACCATCCGTCGGCACAAGGATCCGTCGAAGGGAAATCTCGCAACTGCTTTCGTCCTTCATTTTTCTTCCACCTTTGCAATGTTGTAGAGTTTCTGCTGGAGCACTTCATCCTTGCGGATATTCCCGATCAGCTGCTTCTTGCTGCTGTAGAACTTCAAGCAGAACAGGATCGCCACAATACCGATATAGACAAAAAACGCTCCCATCTCCTTGGAAATATCCATGAGTCCCGCGCCTCTTGTCACGATATCCCGCACGAAATGGAACTCCCATGTAAGCGGGAACACATGCGTCACTGCCAACACCCAGTCGGGGTAATGGGTCAATGGGCCCGTAGGCCCGCCGAAGATGAAACCGCCGGGGATAAAGAGAATCATGCGGCTCGATGCAATGCCGGGATTGGCTGCCGTCCAGCCGAAGAGCAGGGAGAGCATCCCTACCGTCATGACATAAAACACCTGAATGAAAAGGAATGTCACCAAATGCCCGGAAAACACCATATCTCCCCAGATGCGAAGGACTGCCATGCCCACCACAAAAGAAACCATGAGGCAGAAACCGTAGGGAATAATCCGCAGGATGAGATCCCACGGCGTCCCCTCCAGGAGAATCCTGTCCAGCTCATGTGTCAGCCTGAGACGCGGTATCATGCCAATGGTAGCAAAGGTGAAGAACATGCTGCCGAAAAAGAACAAAAATCCCTGCGTCGTGCCGTTGCTCGTGGATCCTGCCGGATTGAAGAGATTCCGGACATTGAGGCTCAGGCGGCTGCCGGATGCCCCCCTGGCCGCCGCAGCCTCTGACTGGTCAAGGGCGACAATCTCGTTGAGCGCCTCCTTGATCTCCGCGCTCCATGAGGTGCTCGTATTGTCGTAAAATACGCCAATCGCCGCATCGCTGCCAGAATAGCGGTTCTTTTCAAGTCCCTGGGGCAGGTACACCACCGCCACCGCCTGATCGCGGTAGCAGAGGGATTCCGGGTTCACCGCGTTATTGAGCACCGCCGTGACCTTCATGTATTCCGAGGCATTGATACGGTCGATGATTTCATGGCTGTATCGCGTATTGTCCATGTCGATGACCGTGACCTTGGCATCCTTGGCGAAGTTCTGGCTCATCATAGCCGTGAGCAGCACTGTCACCACCATGGCCACCATGAGGCAGACCTTCTCGTATGGCATTCCCTGCCCGGAAAACAGGAATCTTATCTCATTTTTCAGCGAGTTCACGGTCGGTCACTCCTATCGTCATGCCGGGAATCACGCCCTCCTGCGGGGCGATGTAGATGCGCACCTGGAACGCCGAGAGATCCGACTGCCCCTTTTCCCGCGTCTGCTTGAGGTCGGCAAAGCCAGGCGCCTGGGTCAGGAGGCGGATGGTGCCCGTCACCTTCTTCTCCCCGGCGACGGTCGTGCCCGTGATTTCGTCCCCCTCGTGAAGCCCCGCCGCCTGTTCTTCGCTTACATAAATATCATAATAAGCACGATTGCTTTCCAAAAGTATCACCGGAGAAGATGGCGAGACCATTTCCCCCTGCTTGGCGAGCACGTTCAGAATCTTGCCATCCTCGGGAGCGCGCAAAGTCAGACGTTCTTTCGCCACTTCCAGTTCCTTGAGCTGTACTTCCAGTTGTTTCTTCTGCTGTCGCAGAGCTTCCACATCGTTCGCCATGTTGGCTGCGGATTGGCGCTCCGCCTCGATGGTGGGGAGGCTCTGCCCGTCCGTCGCTCCGCCCAGGAGCTTTTGCAGGAGCTGCTCCTGCTGTGTGACATTGGCCTGAGCCACCTCAAGATTCATGCGGGAATTGTCCACGACGGACTGCGCCACTGCACCGGCCTCCACCAGAGCCACATTGCGGTCATAGTCAAGCTGCGCATTCCTGAGCGTTGCCTGCGCCGAGCTCACTGCCGCCCGCTGCTGGTCAATCTGGCGGAAGCTCTGTGTCTCGTCCGTATCTGCCCGGAATAAGTTCACGCCCATGGAGCCGCCGGTAGACTCAATCTGTGCATCCATCTGGGCGATCTGTGCCTTGAGCTTTTCGATGGCAAGATCCGTGTCCGTGCTGTCGAGCTGCATGACAATGTCGCCCTTTTTCACGAACTGCCCTTCCTTCACGGCCTCGTTCACCAATCGCCCGCTCACGGAATCAAAGGCAAGCTTCACCTGCTCCGCCGTGAGGATCCCGTCCTTGCGTTTCGTGGCCAAGGCCACCGCGTCATTTCCCTCATACATGAGAACCAGCCCGCCGATGATCAGCAGAGCAATAAATACGATGCCCACCCGGGCGGGCTTGCTTTTTACAGCCATTCCAAACTCCATCCTTCCTATGCCAATGTTACCGCTTCGCCCGAAAGCTTTTTGAGCAGACGGCCAAGCTCTCCCTGCTCCTCCTCCGTGAGCTTTCCCATCAGTTCCGTGACCCGCAGGTAATGGGCGGGGAGAATGTCATCCATGAACTCCCGTCCCTTTTCCGTCAGCAGGACAACCTTGCCGCGCCCGTCCTGCTCGTCCGAGCGGATATGCACAAAGCCCTCCCGCTCCATCCGCTGCAGCATGACACTGACCGTTGCCCGCGTCACTCCCACCTTGGAAGCCAGCACAGAGGGCGCGATGCCGTCCAAATGCTGATGCAGCACCACCAAAGCGCAGAACTTCCCCTCCGAAAGGCGATATTCCCTCGTCAGCACATCCATGATGGAGCTTTGGATATCCTCCGCAGCCTGCTTGATGCCCAGCATGGCAATCACCGCTGCCGGATTGATTTCCGGGATGAGCCGGGCATGTCTCGTGAGTTCTTCCATCGTAGGTATCATCTCCCGTTTCAAATGGCATCTCCTCTTCCCCTGCTTATCAGTTTGTTAGCTTTCTAACTATCAGTATATGCGAAACCACCCTTCTTGTCAAGACAAACTTGATTTTCCTACAAGCAATGACATACCGCACCTCAAAAATCGATAAAACTGTTCAATCCTTCTGAATGCCCCCCAAAAGCGCACGCAGAATGGTTTTTTCCATTTCCCGTTGGGCGAGATGACCCCACAGATACGACTCCAGCAATCCTGTCACCAGACTGACGAAAACATCGCCGATGACTCCGGCGGACAGATCAAGGGTCAAAATTCCACGCTCTTGTCCCTCTCGGAAGAAAAGCTCCAAGTCATCATAATACGAATCCCATTCCTCTTCCCTGATCATGGCAAAAAAGTCATCCCGTCCTGTGAACAAACGACTGCATTCTTCCATGGCGAAAACATGCTATGTACCGAAAAAACAACAACCTCTGAATCCCCTTGCAACAAGGGAATTCAGAGGTTGCACTCAATCGTCCGGAAAAGGAACGTGTTGCAGATTTTACTGGGTTCTCTTTACCGGTTCCTCTTCACGACATCGCGCATAACTTCGGCCACATGCTCCTTGGTGAAGCCGAACTTCTTGAAGAGCACTGCCGCAGGAGCGGAAGCCCCGAAGCCTCTCATGTCGATGACTGCGCCATCCATGCCGGTATAACGGCTCCAGCCGAAGCCGCCGCCCGCCTCCACGGCGACACGGGCGCGGATGTTCCGGGGAAGGACGCTCTCGCGGTATTCTTCCGGCTGCTGGGCAAAGAGATCCATGCAGGGCATGCTCACGACACGCACGTCAATCCCTTCCTTGGCAAGTTCCTCCTGCGCCTCGATGGCAAGGGAAACCTCCGAGCCGGTAGCAATCAGGATGCCGTCCATCTCCTGCTTCTTCGCATCGGAGATGACATAGGCGCCCTTGAGCGCTCCTTTGCCGGAGCCGGCAAGCTGCGGAAGGTTCTGGCGGGTCAGTACCAGAGCCGTCGGCGTCTTCTCGCTGGTCACGGCAAGGTACCAGCCCGCTGCCGTCTCCGTAGCATCCGCAGGACGGAACACATTGACATTCGGCATGGAGCGGAGCATGGCAAGCTGCTCGATGGGCTCATGGGTCGGGCCGTCCTCCCCGACGCCAATGCTGTCATGGGTGAGCACATAGGTCACGGGAATCCCCATGAGGGCGGCCAGCCGCATCATGGGCTTGAGGTAATCGCTGAACACGAAGAAGGTCGCAACATAGGGGCGCAAGCCTCCATGGAGGGCAAGCCCGTTGGCAATGGCCGACATGGCAATTTCCCGCACGCCGAAATGGAGATTCCTGCCGGAATAGTCCGCCTTGCTGAAATCCCCCGCGCCCTTCATCTCCGTCTTGTTGGAAGGAGCCAGATCCGCGCTGCCGCCGATGAGCTGGGGCAGGAGATCCTTGAGGCGGTTGATCATGACACCGGAGAGGGAACGGGTCGCCTGGGGCTTGTCCTCGTAGGCCCAGAAGGACTCGTCCTTCAGCAGCGCTTCGCCGTCCACCTTCCCATGGTACTGATCCCAAAGCTTCTTCTCCTCCGGGAATTTCGCGCAATAGTCGGCAAAGAGCTTGTTCCATGCCTCCTCGGCCTCGACGCCCTTCCTGGCAAGTTCCCCGTAATGGGCATAGACCTCATCGGGAATATGGAAGGATGCCTCCGGATCAGGCCAGCCCAGGTTCTCCTTGAGGGCCTTGACGTTCTCCTCCCCCAATGGCTCGCCATGGGCGCTGGCCTTGCCCTGCTTCGCAGGACAGCCATAGCCGATCTGGGTGCGGATGGTGAGGAAGGAAGGACGCTCCTTGTCCGCCTTTGCCTCCTCAATGGCCTTGCCGATAGCCGCCAAATCGTTGCCGTCCTCCACGGTGATGGTCTGGAACCCGAAAGCCTCCATGCGCTTCTGCACATCCTCGGTAAAGGCAAGATCCGTACCGCCCTCAATGGAGATATTGTTGCTGTCGTAAAGAACGATGAGCTTGGAAAGTCCCAATGTCCCCGCCAGAGAGAATGCCTCGGAGGAAATGCCCTCCATCATGCAGCCGTCGCCGCCCAGTACGAAGGTATAATGATCCACCACCGGGAAACCGGGACGGTTGAACTTCGCCGCCAGGTGCGCCTCCGCCATGGCCATGCCCACAGCCATGCCCATGCCTGCGCCCAGGGGGCCCGTCGTAGCCTCCACGCCCCTGGTACGCCCGTACTCGGGATGCCCAGGCGTCAGGGAGCCGTCCTGGCGGAAGGCCTTCATATCCTCCATGGTCAGGCCGTAGCCAAAGAAATGAAGCAGGGAATACAGAAGCGTCGAGCCATGCCCGCCGGAAAGAATGAAGCGGTCGCGGTTCGCCCACAGGGGATTCTTCGCGTTGTGGTTCATGTGATTCGCCCAGAGCTCATACGCCATGGGCGCCGCCCCCAACGGAAGCCCGGGATGCCCGGACTTCGCCTTCTGGATGGCATCCGCGGCAAGAACGCGGATCGCATTCACACAGGTCATATCGATATTCGCCAAAACAATCTCCTCCATCCATAGCTGATCCATGCAAAAACTTCATAAGACCAGTATACCATCAAAGCCCAAAATGAAAAAACTTATTTAAAGTTATTTAAGCAAAAACAGCCGTTGCCCCACAGCAAGCATGGACAACGGCTGTATATCTGACACCTCAGTGAATCTCGATGGTCGCGCCTTTCTGGATGTCTGCCACCAGGAGATTCTCGTCACCCTCCAGCATAATGCACCCGGGACGGTCCGGCTCACTCGCGCCCTTGAACACAAGCGTGCAGTGCCCGAGATCCCGCAGCGTGCTCTTCGCCTCGTCGCCAATCGCCGTGATGGTGAAGACCTTGTCGGCAATGATCGCCATATCTCCCACGGCAGGCTCCCCAAGAAGCGGCTCCTTCGTATGAAGGACGGAAATATCCGCCAGTTCCGGCGGCGCATCCTCATTGAAAATGATGATGAAATTCGCCTCCGGATCCTCCAGGAAAAACAGGGCATCATTGCCCCATCCGGTAATCTTTGAATGGTATTTCACTCCGCCTTCCCCTTTCAGGACATCTTAAGAATACAGCCCGATGCTCGCCACATAAGCGATGATGACAGCCACAGGGCCCGTGATGACACGGGAATAGAGAACCGCAGGAACACCGAGCTCGATGGTCTCGGGATCTGCCTCGCCAAGGCTCAGCCCGACCGGCACGAAGTCGCCGCCCACCTGCGCGTCAATGGCAAAGAGCGCAGGAAGCGCATACTGCGGCGGAATGTTCCCAAGACCGATCTGCACCCCCAGAAGCGTGCCGACAATCTGCGCGATAACGGCACCCGGGCCGAGCACCGGGGAAAGGAACGGCATGGCGCAGATGAAAGAAATGATGAGCATGCCCGGAAGGGTGCTCGCAATCGGGGAAATCGTGTTGGCAATGACATCACCGATCCCCGATGCGCTGATGATGCCAAGGATCATACTGACGAAAGCCATGAAGGGCAGAATACTCTTGATGGTGATATCAATGGTCTCACGGCCCGCCGCATAGAACTTGCTGACGACACCGCCGATGGCAATGCCCAAGCGGGTGATGAACCCCTTCTCCTTGCCGGCATTCATCCTGGCGACCTCTTCCTTGGCCTGCGCCTTGGACTTCGGTGCGCCGGACACAGGCTTCGGAGCAGGAGCTGCAGCCTGCGCGGCACTTGCGTCCGCATAGCTGAAACAAGATTCGTCTACGCCGGAAACATAGATATCCTCGGTAATGAACTTCGCCAAGGGGCCTGTCTGTCCGACGGGAAGAACATTGATGGTGAAAATGCGCTTCTTCGGGTACACGCCGCACCGAGCCGTGCCGCCGCAATCCACAACGGCGACCAGGATTTCCTCATCCGGCACTCCCGTAGAGAAGCCATCCACGGCTTCGCACTCCATCATCGCCGCAAGGGATTTTGCAATTGGATGGATGCCGCCTCCCGTGATGCTCACAACCTTGTGTTTTGCCTCCGTCGGCACCAGTGTGAGGGGACCGCCCCAACCGCCTCTGCCTGCCTTTACTGTAACGGATTTATACATAATCCTTCCCTCCTTCAGCCGCGTTTCTCATTGCTCTTGAGCATGTGCAGATAAATCTTCTCCGTCACAATGCCGCGAATGAGAATGACGAGAACGCCGACGAAGAAATAACGCACGGCCAAATCCCCAAGGGGAAGCCCCAACTGGGTGACGCCCGCCGCAATGCCCATATAGACGAAGAGCTCGCCGCCGTTGGCATGGGGGAAAAGCCCCGTGACCGGGTGTACGAAGCTGACCGCCGCATCATAGAACGCCGGCTTGTACTTTGCCTCAACGAAGCGACCGAACGTGTAGCACATGGGATTCGCGAGGAAAATCACCGCCAGCACCGGCAGCACCGTGTATCGCGTAATCGTGTACTTCGTTGCCACCTCGGCAATGCCGTTGACCCTGTCCTCTCCGATGATCTTGATGAGCGAATTGACCGCCGTCATCAGGACGACCACCAGGGGGATGATTCCCGTGACCCAGCCCGTAAACGTAGCCGCACCGGCCTGGAAAAGCGACAGGAACCCGTTCGCCAATCCTGCAATGAATTCCATGAGTGTTCACCATACCTTTCCTGAATAAAAGCATCAAAACAACCGACTGCCACATGCAGGGCACTGCCCGCCCGTCACTCACATACGCTCTTTCCCCCCTCTGCCGGCGGGTTCAAGCGAAGCTCCAGCGCTTCCAGTGCCTGGATATGCCCCTTGCGCTGTTTCCGCTCCCTTTTGGGCAGGGACTGGTATTCCTGCTTCAATGCATAGATGGTCTTCCCCGCGATGCCCGGAATTTTCCTGAACTGGCTGAAAATCGTCATGCCCTCCATGATCTCGCCGTCAACGATGGTTCCTTCCTTGTCACAGACAATGATGACGAGATGCCCGGGACCGAACTTGCCGCGCATAGAACCGATCCCCAGGTTGCCGAGCTTATGCAGCCGCTGCACTGTTTTTTGGTACGCCCTGACTTGAAGGCGCATGCCGACGAGCTGGACAACCATCAACAAAATCAATATTCCGAATAATGTCCAAACGCTCATAGCCAAACTCCCTTGCCCATGTCAATCCATCTTCCTTTCATGCTACAACAGTATACCACAGGAATTTCATTTTTACAATGCCTTGATTTTGAACAAAAGTAAAAGTAAAACAGGGAAATATCATTTGTTCAATCCATGACCTTTCCAGCATCGAGTTCCACCAGACGGTTCGCGCAGTCGATATCCGTGATAAGAATGTTGATGTATCCGCCCCGGATGGCTCCCAGGACGGCTTCCGCCTTCTGGATGCCGCTCGCCACGCCGATGCGCCGCGATACCTTCTTCATCTGATCCAGCGAAATCCCTGCCACGCGCTCATTGAAATCATCAAAGGGCTTCGTATCCCCGTGGATATCAAAATACCGCAGGGCAATATCCCCCACAGCTCCCATTCTGTGAAACCGATCCAGGATTTCGTGATCCACATAGCCCGTCCGAAAAATAGTAGAAGATTCCGTAAAGGGAATCCCAATGCCCAGAACCACCACATCCAGCTTCTGATAGAGCCGGACGACCCTCTGGATCATGTTTTCCTTCATGATCCCCTCCAGCACCCCTTTCCTCGAAAGCACCGCAGGAAGAAAGAACTGCACGCAGCTGCCGCCAAAACGGGAGGCGAATTTCTGCGCCAGATAATTGGAATGGATCTCCAGCTGGCTCTCACCGATACCGCCCACAAGCGGAACGAACGTGCATGAAATCCGCTCATTGATGAAATAGTCCGACTGCACGATGCTCTGTATGGTAAGTCCCATCGTCACCCCCACATAATCCCCGTCATTCAGGATCCGCGAGAGGAAACGCAATGCAGCCCTCCCGATGTCCATCTGAGGCCGTTCCCCGTCCTTCCCCCTTTGCTGGATGGGACTGGACTGCACGATGACGACCTCCTGCAGGTCGAATTTCTGCTCCAGGTCGCGCTCCATCTGGCCGAACATCTCATTGTCCGGATTACGGAGCTCGATGCGCACAATGCCGCGTTCCCTCCCGAGATTCAGCATGCGGGAAACCGTCGGCCTGGAAATACCTAGGCGCTGGCAAATCTCCTGCTGCCCCAGGCCGTCCTGGTAATACAGGCAGCAGCATTTGAAAATGAGTCTTGCATCATCCACCAGTTTCTTCATACTCCATGTCTCCCTTCCTCACACTATGATTCTACGGAATCGCGAAAAATCCTCCCTGCCGATTATGACAGCGAGAGCGCCCGAACCGTCTGTCCGGGCGCTCTCGCTGCCGTGCATCTCTTCAAATCCGGAACTTCTTCACTTCTTCCTGAAGCTCATGGGCCTTTTGACACTCCCCACGCCTAAAGGCGGGGGATTCTTGGTTCGCTGAGCACTGCGTCACGACCTTGGCCGTTCCGTCTTACACGCTCTC
>CACYDT010000189.1 GCA_902773295.1 uncultured Veillonellaceae bacterium
CGGAGTGGGAGGGATTCGAACCCTCGCAGCCTTGCGACTCTAACGATTTAGCAAACCGTCCTCTTCAGCCTCTTGAGTACCACTCCAAGCTGCATTCTCCCTGCGGATATCTATACCGCAACAAGAACAATAATAATGCTACCAAAACTTTATGGATTTGTCAAGAGCAAGATGAAAAATGTTTGCTTGCATATCACGGAAATTTTGTATAGAATAGATAGCGAAATATTTAGGAAGGAAGAAGGTCATCCTATGTTTATCGGCAATATTGATTCATCTGGGTCAACCACCCACGGCGCCTATCCGGAAGCGATACAGAGAGCTCTGGAATATCTGTGTGCCAATGACTTCAAGAATATGAAGGATGGGACATATCCCATGGAAGGCGAGAAGATGTTTGCGAAGGTGCAGCGTTATGAGACGCGCCTTCTGGAGAGCTGTCGCCCGGAAACGCATCAGAAATATGTGGATATACAGTATGTTGTGGAGGGGGAGGAATATCTCGGCTGGTGCCCGTTCAGTCCGGATTTACGCCTGGCGGCGCCCTATGATGATAAATTGGATGTGGCCTTTTATGAGGAGCTGATCCCGGAGAGCAATCTTGTCCTGTTGCCCGGAAGCTTTGCCGTGCTTTATCCGGAGGATGTGCATCGCCCTTGCGGTGCGGTAGATAATGAGCCTTCGCCGGTGACCAAGGTTGTGGTCAAGGTCTCCGTGGATCTGCTTTGAGGCGGTGTATGGGGCATATCGGCATGATATGCCTTTCTGTGGTTGGGGAGGAGCGGCAATATGACGGTAAGAAGAATTTTCGTGGAAAAACGGCAGGGATTCTATGATGTTTCTGCCCAACAGCTTTGCGACGATCTCACGGAGACGTTCCGCCTCACGGAACTCAAGGCTGTGCGGATCATCAACCGCTATGATATTGAGGGGCTTACCGATGAGGAGTACGCACAGGTGCGGAATGTCGTCTTTTCCGAACCACCGGTGGATGTGGTATATGAGGATCATCTGCCGGATTTTCCGAACTCCCGCATGTTTGCTGTGGAATACCTGCCGGGACAGTATGACCAGAGGGCCGATTCCGCTGCCCAATGCGTGCAGCTTGTCACGCAGAAGGAGCGGCCGAGAATTGCCACCGCGCGCGTCATCGTGCTCGTGGGGGCATTGGACGATGCGCTTGTCCGCGAGATCAAGAAGTATTGCATCAATGCGGTGGAGAGCAGGGAAGCTTCCCTGTCGAAGCCGGAGTCCCTGGAGATGGAAGTGGAAGAACCGTCCGATGTGGAGATTCTTGCGCAGTTCAATACATGGGACGAAGCTTCCCTGCAGGCATTTATGGAAGAGCGCGGCTTTGCCATGAGCTTCGAGGATCTGCAGTTCTGCCAGAAGTATTTTCGCGAGACAGAGCAGCGTCCACCGACGATCACGGAGCTTCGCGTCATTGATACCTATTGGTCGGACCATTGCCGCCATACGACATTCACCACGGCGATTGATGAAGTGGGGATCGAGGATGGCTTCTACTATCCATCCATCAAGGCGGCATACGACAAGTATATGGCTGACCGGGCAGAACTGTACGGTGACAAGCCTCGTGATGTGACGCTCATGGATATCGCGGTCATTGGCATGAAGGCGCTCAGGAAGCAGGGCCTGCTGGACGACCTGGACAAGTCGGAAGAAATCAATGCCTGCAGTATTGAGGTCAAGGCCGATGTGGGCGGGGAAGAGCAGGACTGGCTCGTCATGTTCAAGAACGAGACACATAACCATCCCACGGAAATCGAGCCTTTCGGCGGCGCTGCGACATGTCTCGGCGGTGCCATCCGCGACCCGCTCTCCGGGCGTTCCTATGTCTATCAGGCCATGCGGGTGACGGGAGCGGCAGATCCGAGGAGGCCCATTTCCGAGACGCATCCGGGAAAACTCCCGCAGAAAAAAATCACGCAGGGAGCGGCCGCGGGATACAGTTCCTATGGCAACCAGATTGGCCTTGCAACGGGGCAGGTACGGGAAATCTACCATGAGGGCTACATGGCGAAGCGCATGGAGATCGGCGCAGTCATTGCGGCGGCTCCGAAGGAGAATGTTGTGAGGATGCGTCCTGTTCCCGGGGATGTCATCGTTCTTGTGGGCGGGCGCACGGGCCGCGATGGATGCGGCGGTGCGACAGGCTCCTCCAAGGAGCACACGGAGGAGTCGCTGACGACGTGCGGCGCAGAGGTGCAGAAGGGGAATCCCCCGACGGAGCGCAAGATCCAGAGGCTTTTCCGCAATCCGGCCGTGAGCCGCATGATCAAGCGCTGCAACGATTTCGGTGCCGGAGGCGTATCCGTTGCCATCGGGGAACTGGCAGAGGGGCTTGTCATTGACCTGGATGCCGTCAAGAAAAAATATGAAGGGCTGGATGGAACGGAGCTGGCGATTTCCGAATCGCAGGAGCGCATGGCAGTGGTATTGGAAAAATCCTCCCTTTCGGAGTTCGTGCGTTATGCCGATGAGGAGAATCTTGAGGCTACGCCGGTGGCGGTGGTAACGGAGGATCCCTGCCTTGTCATGGAATGGCGCGGGAAGAAGATTGTGCAGATCCGGAGGGACTTCCTTGACACGAACGGTGTTTGCCAGCATGTCACGGCAAAGATTGCCATGCCGGATGAGAAACGGGCATTTTTTCGCAACATGCCGAAGGCCGTGGAACCTTTCGGGCAGGATATCGAGAAGTCCTGGCTGGCGAATCTCAAGGATCTCAATGTGTGCAGCCAAAAGGGACTTTCTGAGCGCTTTGACTCCACGATTGGCGGCGGCACCGTGCTGATGCCTTTTGGAGGCAAGTACCAGATGACCCCGCAGGAAGGCATGGTAGCGAAGCTGCCGGTGCTGGGAGCGGAGACGAAGACGGCGACAGCCATGGCCTTCGGCCTGAACCCGTACCTCATGGAATGGAGCCCTTTCCATGGCGCAGTCTATGCGGTGGTGGAGTCTGCGGCGAAGATTGTGGCCATGGGCGGTGATGCGACGAAGATCCGCCTGACCTTCCAGGAGTATTTTGAAAGCCTGGGGAAGGAGCCGGAGCGCTGGGGCAAGCCTTTTGCCGCGCTTCTCGGCGCTCTCTGGGCGCAGCATGAGCTTGGGATTCCAGCTATTGGCGGAAAGGACTCCATGTCCGGCACATTCATGGATCTGCATGTGCCGCCGACCTTGGCTTCCTTTGCCGTGGATGTCCTGCCCGCAGAGATTGCCGTATCCGGGGAGTTCAAGTGTGCGGGGAACAAGGTCTATGCGTTCCCCTGCCTGAAGGATGAGCAGGATCTGCCGGTGTTTTCCAGACTCAGGCGGAACTTTGCAAAGATTGGGACGCTGGCGAGGGAACGGCGTGTCTTTTCCGCCATGACGGTCGGCGCTGGCGGAATCGCGGCAGCCATCACGAAGATGTGCCTCGGCAATGGCATTGGCTTCCGCTTTTCCGGGCCGATGCCCAAGGAGGATCTTTTCCAGCCGGATTACGGTACCATACTTCTTGAAATGGCAGATTTGGCCAGTGCCGGCGATTCTTTTGAAGAACTCGGCTGCTATGAGCTTGGAACGACACTGGAAGCGCAGAGCATTGTCTGCGGTACGGCGGCTGTTTCCCTGGCGGAAGCAGGGGAAGCATATACGAAGCCGCTGGAGAAGATTTTCCCGACGAGGACGAAGTATGCATCGAAGGCCTCGAAGGAGCGGACAGCCGCCGTTCTCTATGAACGGGGGAACCGCATTGCGGTACAGACGCATGTGCCGAAACCGAGGGTACTCCTTCCGGTGTTTCCGGGGACGAATTGCGAGTACGATTCTGCCCGTGCATGGCAGCGGGCGGGAGCAGAACCGGAAATCCTGGTAGTCCGCAACTTGACGCCTGCGGCAGTGGAGGAAACGGTGGAAGCCCTTGTGCAGGGACTGCGCCGCGCGAAGATTCTCATGCTGCCGGGAGGGTTCAGCGGAGGCGACGAGCCGGACGGCTCCGGAAAGTTCATCGTGGCGATGTTCCGCAATCCCCGCATCGAGGAGGAAGTCATGAATCTCCTCCATTCCCGTGACGGACTTGTTCTCGGGATCTGCAACGGTTTCCAGGCGCTGATCAAGCTGGGGCTTGTTCCCTATGGCGAAATCAGGGAGCTTTCGGGCACATCGCCGACATTGACGTACAATAACCTGGGACGTCATGTGTCGTGCATGGTTCGGACGAAAGTGGTGTCGAATCTCTCGCCTTGGTTTAACAACGTGAAGGTGGGGGATGTCCATACCATTCCCGTTTCCCATGGGGAGGGGCGTTTTGTGGCAGATCAGGAGATTGTGGCGAAACTGCGCGTCCAGGGACAGATTGCGACCCAGTATGTGGACAACAAAGGGAACCCGACCATGTCCCTGCCCTTCAATCCCAATGGCTCTGCCAATGCCATTGAAGGCATCACGAGCCCGGACGGAAGGGTGCTGGGGAAGATGGGGCATTCCGAGCGCATTGGCTGGGACGTGGCGAAGAATATTCCCGGCAATCAGGACCAGCAGCTTTTTGAGGCCGGTGTGCGATACTATCAGTAAAAAACCATCATCAGAAACGGAATGATTATCATAGATTTCAGGGATTTGACAAAAGAGGACAAGCCGCTCCTGGACAGGTTCTATCGCAGTGGTTACTATGAGAATTCTCATTTTAATTTCACGAATCTTTATATGTGGCGCGAACCGTACCATGTGAAGCTGGCAGTGGAGGATGATGTGCTCTGCCTGACTTCCGAATGGGATGGGAAGCTCATGGCGCTCCAGCCAATCGGCGAAGCGGAGCGGGTGAGGGGAGCCGTGGGAAGGCTCCTGGAATATTTCCAATCCCAAGGGAAGCCCCTCTTTTTTTCCGGCATTGAGCGTTCTTTTGCGGAAATGCTGGAGACGTATGAGGGAGCAGAGTTCGAAATCCGGCCGGATCGGGATAATTTCGATTATGTCTATAGCAGCGAGAGCCTCATCAAGCTGGCAGGACGGAAGTACCATTCCAAGAAGAACCATCTGAACGCATTCCGCAAGCAATATCCGCAGGCAGAGTATCTGCCGATTACGGAGGAAATCGTCACTCTTTGCAAATTGGAGCTGAACAAGTGGTACAAGCAGCGCCTGCAGGAGGAACCGGACGATCCCTTCATTGCCTATGAGCGCGCCGCTATCATCGAGGTCCTGAACAATTTCCGGGATTTCGAGCTGAAGGGCGGGGCAATCCGCATCGACCAGAGGATTGTGGCCTTTACCTTCGGCGAGCAGCTCAATGCGGATACGGCTGTCATCCATGTGGAAAAGGCAGATCCGGAGGTCCGCGGGGCGTACCCTGCCATCAATCAGGGCTTTGTGGAGCATGAGTGGAGCCATATGAGCTATATCAACCGCGAGGAGGATATGGGGATTGAAGGTCTTCGGAAGGCGAAGGAATCTTACAAGCCGGTGAAGATGATCGAGAAATTCTATGCAAAAGTAGCGTTGTAGCCTTAGATGGCTTATACGGTAGGGGCGATGTGAACACGCCCATAAGAATAAGGGTTGCCCAGCTTGCTGGGTGGAGACTTAAATATCAAACTTCTTAAACGGAAATGCTTCGGTATTTCTTAGAAGCCCCCACCTCTTAGGTGGGGGAGGTTCACG
>CACYDT010000190.1 GCA_902773295.1 uncultured Veillonellaceae bacterium
GAATATGGCGTAGCGCATATCAGCTCTACGTTCAACAATACCATCGTGACGCTCACTGACAAGAGCGGCAATGCACTTTCCTGGGCCTCTGCAGGTGGTCTTGGTTTCCGTGGTTCCCGCAAGAGCACTCCTTTTGCTGCGCAGATGGCAGCGGAAGTAGCTGCGAAAGCGGCTATGGAGCATGGCCTCAAGCAGGTTGAGGTGTATGTCAAGGGACCCGGCGCAGGCCGTGAGGCAGCGATCCGTTCCTTGCAGGCAACGGGACTTGAGGTCAACATGATCAAGGATGTTACCCCGATTCCGCATAACGGATGCCGTCCGCCGAAACGCAGAAGAGTATAATGGAGGTGCAGAACTAGATGGCAATTGATAGAGTACCAGCTTTGAAGAGGTGCCGTGCTCTCGGCATCGAACCGGCTGTGATCGGACGTTCCAAGGAATCCAAGCGTCAGCCGCGCCGTACGAACCGCAAAGTCAGCGAGTATGGATTGCAGCTGAAGGAAAAGCAGAAGGCGAAGTTTATCTACGGCGTATTGGAGAAGCAGTTCCGTGGGTACTATGAGAAGGCAAAGAAGATGCAGGGCGTTACGGGCGAGAACCTTCTCGGCCTTCTGGAGCGCCGGGTGGACAATATTGTCTTCCGCCTCGGTCTTGCCAATACCCGCAAGCAGGCTCGCCAGATCGTGCGCCATGGCCATATCACGGTCAATGGCAAGCGCCTGGATATTCCGTCTGCCCTGCTTTCTGTCGGGGATGTTGTCGCTGTTTCCGAGAAGAGCATGACCAATCCTTTCTTCAAGGAGCTCAGGGAAACGAACAATTCTCTTTCGGCGCCGGCCTGGCTCGAAGCGGATCAGGACAAGCTCACTGGCAAGGTCACTCGTTTTCCGAACCGTGAGGAAATCGATGTTCCTGTCGATGAACAGGCTATCGTTGAGTTGTACTCCAGGTAATAGTGAATAGTGGGGCGGAAATTCACCACTAGACATTATTGGTAGGAGGTCATTCCAGATGATAGACATAGAGAAACCGAAAATTGAAGTAGCCGAAATCAGCGAGGACAATCGCTACGGCAAGTTCATCTGCGAGCCGCTGGAGCGTGGCTATGGCACGACATTCGGCAATAGTTTGCGACGCATGCTCCTTTCCTCTCTGGAGGGCGCGGCCATAACCTCCATCCGGATTGAGGGGGTTCTTCATGAATTCTCCACGATTCCGGGCGTTCGGGATGATGTGACGAATATCGTGCTCAATCTCAAGCAGCTTTGTCTCAGGATGCAGGGCAATGAGCCCAAGACCATCCGCATTGATGCGGAAGGCGAGAAGGAAGTGACGGCAGCAGATATCATCTGTGATGCAGACATCGAGATTCTCAATCCGGATCTTCATATCGCCACGCTCAATGAGACGGGAAAGCTCAACATGGAAATGATTGTTGAGCGTGGCCGCGGCTATGTTCCTGCGGACAAGAACAAGAAAGCGGATGATGTCATCGGCGTGATTCCCATTGATTCCATTTTCTCTCCGGTCCAGCGCGTGAATTATACCGTGCAGGATACTCGTGTAGGGAATGTGATGGACTATGACAAGCTCATACTGGAGGTATGGACAGATGGTTCCCTGCGTCCGGAAGAGGCTGTGTCCAAGGCGGCCGGAATCCTTGTGATGCATTTGAAGCTGTTCCAGAACATGGACGGGCTGCCGGAGGAAATCGAGGAGGAGGAAACCTCTTTCCCGGAAGAGGAAGTGGACGATACTTCAAAGGTCATGGAAATGACCATCGAGGATCTCGATCTCTCTGTTCGTTCCTTCAACTGCCTGAAGCGTGCCAATATCAACACGGTGGCCGATCTTGCGGCCAAGACGGAAGACGATATGATGAAGGTCCGCAATCTCGGGCGGAAGTCTCTTGAGGAAGTCAAGAAAAAACTGGAAGAACTCGGTCTGTCCTTGACAGATAGCAATGCTTAATAAATTAGGGGAAAAGAGGGAAATACATGAGCTACAGAAAGCTTGGACGTAACTCCGGCGCCCGCAAGGCGCTGTTCAAAAGTATCCTTACTTCCTTCTTCAAATATGGACGCATTGAGACGACGGAAGCAAAGGCCAAGGAAATCCGCGGCCTCATCGATCACCTCATCACGCTCGCGAAGCGTGGGGATCTCAGCGCACGCCGTCAGGCAATCGCTCGTCTTGTTGATGAAGATGTGGTAAGGAAGCTGTTCAATGAAATTGCAGGCAAGTATGCTGACCGCCAGGGAGGTTACACGCGCATCCTGAAAATGGGACCGCGCCGTGGGGATGCTGCTCCGATGGTCATCATCGAGCTGGTCTGATTTCATTCCATATTCCAAAGAACGTGGGCAGGGAAATTTTCCTGCTCGCGAGCATAGATGGAATCAAAGCCGCCGGATGGCGGCTTTTTGCTTATGGGAGAAAGGTCTGTCGTGCCGAAATGCCGATTGGAATGTTTTGCCTGTGGCAAAACTAGAACGATTGCGTTATAATATATCGGTACGATGATTATATTGCGAGGGTATTCTTCATGTCATTTATCGAGCTGGAAAATGTATCTCATAGTTACCATCGGGGGCAGGAACATGAGTTTTCTGCCCTTCGGGGCGTGAGCCTGTCCATTTCGCAGGGGGAATTCGTGGCGGTTCTCGGCGCCAACGGATCCGGGAAATCCACGCTGGCGAAGCATTTGAATGCCCTGCTTTTGCCGACGGAAGGGCGCTGCCTTGTGGCGGGGATGGATACGGCGGATATGGAGGCGGCATGGAAGATCCGCCAGCAGGTCGGCATGGTATTCCAGAATCCCGACAACCAGATCATTGCTGCTGTTGTGGAGGATGATATCGCCTTTGGTCCGGAAAATCTCGGCATCCCTCCGGAGGAGATCCGTCATCGTGTCGATGAGGCGCTGGAAACCGTGCATATGGAAAAATACCGCACATTTGCGCCGCACCTTCTTTCCGGCGGGCAGAAGCAGCGGATTGCCATTGCAGGCGCTCTCGCTATGGAAACAAATTGCTTGGTTTTGGATGAGCCGACGGCCATGCTGGATCCCCAGGGCAGGGCGGAAGTCCTCTCGACAGTGGAACGCCTCCATCGGGAAAAGGGCATTACGGTGGTTTATATCACTCATTTCATGGAGGAAGCTGCGGCGGCAGATCGCATCGTTGTCATGGAAAAGGGAAGGATCGTCGGCGAAGGGACGCCTCGGGAGATTTTTGCCCGGCCGGACAGGCTGAGAAAATGGAATCTCGATGCTCCGTTAGCGGCAGAACTTGCTGCGAAATTGCGCGAGAGGGGCTTTCGTTTGCCCGAGGGAATCTACGAGAACAAGGAACTTGTCGGGGCATTGGCGCATCTTGCTTCCGGCAGGAAGGCTATGGCGGGGGAGCAACGATGTCCATAGAGTTCAAGAATATTACATATACGTACATGCCGGGGACACCCTTTGAGAGAACCGCGCTTCGGGATGTGAATCTCGTCATCCGGGAGGGGAGCTTCACTGCGATTGCAGGACATACCGGTTCGGGGAAATCGACGTTGCTTCAGCATCTCAATGGCTTGATGTCTCCTTCTGCAGGGCAGGTGCTCGTGGACGGGGTGGATCTGAACGGCAGGGGCAGCAGGGAAGCGAAACGTGCAGCCATGGAGGCGCGGCATAAGGTCGGTATGGTTTTCCAGTATGCGGAACACCAGCTTTTTGAGGAAACCGTTTTTGCGGATATTGCCTTTGGCCCAAGAAATCTGGGGCTGGGGGAAGAGGAAATCGCCGGGCGGGTGCAAGAGGCCATGGGATGGGTGGGGCTGGACTATGAGAAGTTCAAGGATGCATCGCCTTTCCAGCTCAGCGGAGGGCAGATGCGCCGTGTTGCCATTGCGGGCATCCTTGCCCTGCATCCCAAGTACCTGGTGCTCGATGAGCCGACAGCGGGACTGGATGCAGCGGGAAAGGAGAAGCTCATCAAGGAAATCGTGCAGCTCCACAGGAAGAAAAAAATGACGATGATTTTTGTTTCCCATAATATGGATGATATTGCATGTTTGGCAGACAAGGTCATCTTCATGGAACAGGGCAGGGTTCTTCTGCATGATACGCCTGAAAAGGCATTCCGGGCAAAGGAAATCCTCCGGGAAGCAGGGCTTTGCCCGCCGCAGATCTGTTCTTTCCTGGAGGAATTGAAGGCAGCCGGGGTTCCTGTGGATACCAATGCCCTGACCGTGGAGCAGGGGATCGAAAATATCATGGAAGCTATGGGAAGGGCATAATGGGGGCAGGCAAGCATGTTATCTGATATTACGATTGGCCAGTATTTTCCTGGGAATTCCTTGCTGCATCGCATGGATCCGAGGGTGAAGATTCTCTTGTTGCTGTTCTTTATCATCGGTGTGTTTGTGTTTGATACGGCATCCTCCTATCTCCTGTTTTCCGCCCTGACCGTGGCATGTTTTATATTTTCCAGGATTCCTGTGCGGATGATGCTGAAATCTGTGCGCCCGCTTCTCTGGATTATTCTGTTCACTTTTTTCATTCACCTGTTCAGCACACCGGGGGAGGAGATTGCACGGATCTGGATCTTCGGTATGACCTGGGAAGGATTGCGGCAGGGCTGCTTCATCAGCCTGCGCCTTGTCCTGCTCATCCTGCTGTCCTCCCTGCTCACGTTCACGACAAGCCCGCTGAAGCTCACAGATGCAATGGAGTATTTGCTTTCCCCGTTGAAGAAGCTTGGCGTCCCTGCCCATGAGCTGGCCATGATGATGACGATTGCCCTGCGGTTCATTCCTACGCTTGTCGAGGAGACCGACAAGATCATGAAAGCGCAGCAGTCCAGGGGATCGGACTTTACGACGGGAAATATCCTGCAAAAGGCCAGGCATATCGTGCCGATTCTCGTGCCGCTCTTCATTTCCTCTTTCCGCCGTGCCGATGATCTCGCGATGGCGATGGAGGCGAGATGCTATCATGGCGGGGAGGGCAGGACGCAGATGAAGATGCTGAAAGTTACTTCTGTCGACTATCTGGCGTGTGGCGGCAGCATTCTTTTCGGCGGGCTTCTTGCATTTCTCCAATGGAATCCATGATGAACGGGATGAGGAAATGAAACCGGAACACAAGACGGAAATGAAAGCGAGGGCGCGCAATATTCGCCTGACGGTGTCCTATGACGGCACAAACTACCATGGATTCCAGAGGCAGCGCCCTCCGGTGGTCGCTGTGCAGAATGTCCTGGAAGAAAAATTGGAGGCAATCTTTGGAGATTCCATTGAATTGGCGGCTTCCGGGCGTACGGATGCTGGTGTCCATGCCTATGGGCAGGTGGTGAATTTTTTCACGGACGGGCAGATTCCTGTGGAGAGGGTTCCCCGCGCCGTAAATGGGCTTCTTCCACCGGATATCGCAGTCCTGGAAGCAGCGGAGGCGGACCCCGATTTCAGTGCCCGTCACAGCGCGAAGAGCAAGACCTATATTTACAGGATCCAGCAGGGGGCTCTTCCCTGCCCGTTTACGAGGAATTATGCATGGCATGTGGGGCGTCCTTTGGATGTTGCAGCGATGCGCGAAGCCTTGGGCTGTGTTCATGGCACGCATGATTTCACGAGTTTCCGTGCGAGCGGCGGGGCGCCTATGAGTCCCGTGCGGACCATGTACAGGGAAGAGATCCGGGCGATTCCGGGCGATATGCTGGAGATCGTGCTTCACGGGAATGGTTTTTTGTACCATATGGTGAGGAATATCATTGGCACACTGGCAAATGTGGGACTGGGGCGTATCTCGCCGGCCGGCTTCCGGGACATACTGGAAGCCAGGGACCGCCAAAAGGCGAGTCCGACAGCGCCTGCACAGGGGCTCTACCTCTTTTCCGTGGAATATTGATGGAACAAATACCTTGCAAGGAATTTATACTTGCGATAAAATATGAAAAGAATCTGTAAGAAGAATGTATCGCTGGGTGGTGTGGCAATGAACTCTGTATTTCATGTAGGGATAGACATAGGCTCTACGACAATCAAGCTGGTCGTTATGAATAAGGAACAGGAGATTGTCTATAAGAACTATGCGCGCCATTTCTCGGAAATTGGCAATGCCTTGCACGAGAATCTGATAACACTGAGGAAAGTGGTAGGCGAGCATAGCTTTTCTTTTGCACTTACCGGTTCTGCCGGGATGGGAATCGCGCAGCGGATTGGCCTGCCGTTTGTCCAGGAAGTGATTGCCTGTGCATCGGCCGTGAGAGACCTGATTCCGGGAACGGATACGGTTGTGGAATTGGGCGGAGAGGATGCCAAGATCACTTATTTCGGAGATGCGCCGGAGCAGAGAATGAATGGTGTATGTGCAGGGGGCACCGGCTCTTTCATCGATCATATGGCAGCGCTCTTGTCTACGGATGCCATGGGGCTCAATGCCCTGGCAGAGAACGGGAAGCAGATCTATACGATTGCTTCCCGTTGTGGTGTGTTTGCCAAGACGGATATCCAGGCATTGATGAACGATGGTGCCGGGAAGGAGGATATTGCCCTTTCCATCTTCCAGGCAGTCGTGAACCAGACGATAGGGAATCTTGCCCAGGGGCGTCCAATCAGCGGCCGTGTGGCGTTCCTGGGGGGGCCGCTGCATTTCCTGCCGGAGCTCCGCAGGCGGTTCATTAAGACGCTGAAACTGGATGAGGAACATGTTGTCCGGGTGGAGGACGGGAATTACTTTGTTGCGATGGGAGCCGCCCTGTCCGAGGAAGCGGAAGATATGGATGTTTCTGTCCTGGAAAGCAGTATGATGCGGACGCGGGAGGCGGCGGAAAAGGAGAGCCGCCAGGCGGATTTCGTCCTCTTTGAGGATGAGGAGGATTACCGGCGCTTTCGGGAGCGCCATGACAGGGACAAGGTAAGGAGAGGCGAGCTTGCTTCCTACAGCGGTCCGGTCTATGTCGGCATCGATGCCGGTTCTACTACGGCGAAGATTGTGGCCATCGGCAGGGACAAGGAGCTTCTTTACACTTCTTACGGAAGCAATCAGGGTTCCCCACTGGCAACGGTGGTGAGGGAAATGAAATCCCTTTGCCATGCGATGCCGGAGAGCGCCCATATTGCAGGCGTCATGACAACCGGGTACGGGGAGGCTATTGTAAAGGCTGCGATACATGCGGATGGCGGCGAGGTGGAGACGTTTGCCCATTTGCGTGCGGCACAGGAGTTTTGTCCTGAGGTCAGTTTTGTCATGGACATTGGCGGTCAGGATATGAAATGCTTTTTTGTCAAGGAGGGAAGCATTGGCAATATTACCTTGAATGAGGCATGTTCTGCCGGTTGCGGGTCTTTTATCGAGAATTTTGCCCAAGGGCTCCATATGACAGCCGGGGAGTTTGCACAGAAAGCGCTTTCTTCCAAGGCTCCCGTGGATCTCGGCACGCGCTGCACGGTGTTCATGAACTCGAAGGTCAAGCAGGCGCAAAAGGAAGGCGCCGAGGTTGGCGACATTTCCGCAGGTATTGCCCTTTCCGTCATAAAAAATGCCTTGTTCAAGGTGATGCAGCTCAAGGACGTGGAGGAACTTGGCAATCATATTGTGGTGCAAGGCGGGACATTCTATAATGATGCGGTACTCCGAGCCATGGAGAAGCTGCTTGATAAGCAGGTGATCCGCCCGGATATCGCGGGACTCATGGGAGCCTATGGCGCAGCGATTCTTTCGATGGAATCCGGGCTGGAGGCATCTTCCGTGCTTTCGGCGGAAGAGCTGGAGGATTTTCAGGTATCGACGAGCTCTTATCGTTGTGGCGGCTGCGGCAACAAGTGCCTGATTACCTTGCAGAAGTTCCCCGACGGAGGAAAATATTTTACGGGAAATCGCTGTGAGCGCGGCATTGGCAAGGAGAAGCCGGAGCATCTGGCTCCCAATATTTATCAATATAAATATCAGCGTGTTTTTGACGATTACCGCCCGCTGGAGCATCCGTCCAGGGGGGTTGTCGGTGTGCCCCGTACCCTTAATATGTATGAGGATTATCCCTTCTGGTTCACCTTTTTCACGTTTTTGGGATACCGCGTGGTTCTTTCGGGGAAATCTTCGGCGAAGCTCTATTACAAGGGCATGGCTACGGTTCCGTCGGATTCTCTCTGCTATCCGGCCAAGCTGGCTCATGGGCATGTCATGGATCTCGTGGAGAAGGGAATCACGAAGATCTTTTATCCTTGTGAACCGTACCAGATGGTGGATGAGGTTCATTCTTCCGACAATCATTTCAATTGCCCGATTGTTGCATCCTATGCGGAGAATATCCGGAGCAACATGGATATCCTGAAGGAAAAGAACATTTGCTTTTTGCAGCCGTTCCTCCCCATGAATGACAAAAAACGCATGGTGGAACGCCTGATGGAGGAGCTGGTTCCTTTTGGGACTTTCACGAAGCAGGAGATCAGCGCTGCTGTGGAAGCTGCGTATATTGAATTGGAACATTACCGCAAGGATGTCTGCCGGTATGGGGAAAAGATTCTCGCTCATGCGGAGGAGACGGGGGAGCAGGTCATTCTGCTTGCAGGGCGTCCTTATCATATCGACCCGGAGATCAATCATGGCATCCCGGAGATGATACAGTCCTATGGATTGCCTGTTCTTTCGGAAGATGCGGTTTACCATATGCCGGTAAAGGCACATAAGCTCAAGGTGGTCAATCAGTGGAGCTACCATGCCCGTCTGTATCATGCGGCTCAGTTTGCGTCGGAGCACCCGAATATCACGCTCATCCAGTTCAGCTCCTTTGGATGCGGATTGGATGCCTTGACGACAGACCAGGTGAAGGAGATCATCGAGGCGCATGATGGCATCTATACAATGATCAAGCTGGACGAGGTGTCGAACCTCGGTGCGGCGCGCATTCGCCTGCGCTCTCTCATGGCAGCGCTGGCACGGCGGAAATTCGCTCCTTACAGGGACATGAAACCAATCGAGCGTCCCAGGTTTACGGAGGAATGCAGGAAAACCCATACCATTCTCGCGCCGCAAATGGCACCGATACATTTCGAGCTGCTGAAGGCGGCTCTTGGGAAACACGGCTACCATGTTGTCATTCCGCCGATGCCGGATAAGGCCGCGATTGACCTGGGGCTGCGCTATGTCCATAATGATATGTGCTACCCGGCGATTGTGGTAATCGGGCAGCTCATTGCTGCGCTGAAATCCGGCTCCTGCGATCCGGATCATACGTCCATTATGCTGTTCCAGACTTGCGGGGCCTGCAGGGCGACCAATTACCTGAGCGTCCTCCGGCAGGCGCTCAGGCATGCCGGTTTCCCGCAGGTTCCGGTGTTTGCCTGCCGCGGGATGGAGGATGAGACCGATTCCTTCCGTATGGGCCGCAGCCTCTTGATGGATGCCATCAAGGCAGCTGTTTATGCAGATCTGCTCATGAATGTCCGGAACCGCATGATGCCTTATGAGGTGACGAGAGGCAGTGTGCAGGCGCTTTATGGGAAATGGATGGAGCGTTGCAAGGAGGATCTCGTCAAGGGGAATTATTTCAGCTTCCGGCGAAATGTCGGGAATATCGTGAAGGATTTCGACCGGATTCCCATACGGGAGTCGGAATGGAAGCCGAAAGTCGGCATCGTGGGAGAAATCCTCGTGAAGTATCATCCGGTGGCGAACAATGATATTGAGAAGGTACTGATGCAGGAGGGCGCGGAGGTTGTCATGCCGGACTTCGTGGACTTCTTTCTCTATACGGCTTATGATGCCGTGGCATCCCGGAGGCTTCTGGACGGGACGTATAAAGACAAGTTCTTTTCAAGAATCTTCATCCAGGTGATTGAATTCTTCCGGCGTCCCATGAGGAAGGCGCTGGAAAGCAGCCGCCATTTCCGTCCGCCCCATACGATTGACTACATCGCAAAGCTGGCGGAACGCCATGTGAGCCTTGGCAATATGGCAGGAGAAGGATGGTTCCTCACCGGCGAGATGGTCAAGCTCATCGAGGAGGGCATTTTGAATGTTGTGTGCCTGCAGCCCTTTGGCTGCCTGCCAAACCACATTACGGGCAAGGGGGTTCTCCATCAGCTTCGCACGAGCTACAAAGGGGCGAATATCGTAGCGATTGATTGCGATGCCGGTTCCAGCGAGGTCAATCAGCTGAATCGCCTCAAGCTTATGCTGGCAGTGGCAAAAGAAAGAACGCCCCAGGTGCAGGAGAGCCTGCAGGATGGGCAAAGGAAAGAAGGAATGTATGTTTGAATAACATGGAGCCTTCGGGTGAACCAACGAAAAAGAAGCGCACATGGTTGTGGGCAGGAGCAATTGGCTGCCTGCTGCTCCTTTTGGTGGGCGCTGCTGCCGCTGCTCTTTATATACCGGAAAAACCGAAGAAGCAGGAAGCGACGCGTACAGAGAAAAAAGAGGAGCTCATGGTTGCCCACGACCGGACGACGGTTCTCATCATGGGCATTGACGAGCGGACAGAGGATGTCGGGAGAACGGACACCCTGATGCTTGCGATGCTGGATCCTGCCACGGATCGTGCCGCATTGCTTTCCATTCCGCGTGATACCCGTGTACGCATCCAAGGGCATGGGTTCGACAAGATCAATGCTGCCTATGCTTATGGCAAGGTGCCTTTGGCAGAGAGTACGGTGGAGAATTTTCTCGGCGTGGAGGTCAATCATTATCTCATCATTGACACGAAAGCCTTCGTCAAGGTGATTGATGCGATTGGGGGCGTGGATATCAATGTGGAGGAACGGATGTACTATGAGGATCCCTGGGATGATGACGGCGGGCTTCTCATTGACTTTCAGCCCGGACTCCAGCACATGGATGGGCGCAAGGCGATTACATATGTGCGCTATCGTGATCTTGAGGGCGATGCCGGCCGCATCCGGCGCCAGCAGGCATTCATGAAAGCGTGCATGGAACGGCTGGTATCGCCGGCGGTTCTGGCAAGCCTGCCGACAATCGTCCAGGAGATATCTTCTTCCGTGCGTACGGATCTCAGCCTGACGGAGCTTCTCGCATTGGCCGGAAGTCTGAAAAAAGCATCCGAGTACGGGCTGAACGTTGATACCGTGCCCGGGGAATACGAGTATCTTGGCGGTATCTGTTACTTGCTTCCCAATGTGCAGAAGATGCGGAAGACGGTTGCCAATACCCTTGGCATCCAGGTGACGGACACGATGCTGGAAAATTTTGAGCGTACAGCCCAGGATTACGAAGAGTCCCTGCCGCCACCTTCCGACCGTACGCCGGTAGCGCGCGAGTATGTGGAGGATGAGTACGTTCCGGCAAATCGGCGATCGGCGGCTGTGGAAGAGGAGACACCGGCCGCGCGTCCGACGGCGCAGGAAAAACGTTCTTCCGATGACAAGGCAGCAGAAACGAGACCGGAGGAAAAGAAATCCGGGAGGGATGCAGGGGACTCCGCTGGAAGAGCGGAGGCACCGCAGAAGGAGAGCCGTACAGATTCGCCTCCGAAGCCGGATGCAGGGCAAAAGGAGCAGGGGGCGTCGCCTGCAGGGGTGGAACCGCCCAAGCGGGAGGATACCGGCAAGCGGTGAGCTTCACCAGATGAGATTGAGGAGGAATGCAGGATGAATATGTTCCACAAGGGCATGCTGCTCAAGTTCCTGTGTATCTGTGTATTTGGCAGTGCGCTCCTGGCCTGGGGCATTACGGAATACATGGTTGGCACGAAAAATGCGGCATCAGGGGAGACCGGAGGTGATGGCAAGTTAGTCGCTGTTGCGAAGGAAGAGCCGGAAAAACCGGAGCCTACGACGTATATTCTGGCAAAGGATGATTTTTCCAATCTTCAGAGCGAGGATGTGAAAAAGCCTGTCTACGACCGATACACCCTTGCACAGAGGCGTGCCAAAGGCCTGCCTACGCAGTTTCCAGGTATCGTTCCGTATACGAAGGAAAAAGTGGCCTATCTCACTTTTGATGATGGTCCGGACAACAAGAACACGCCGGCCATTCTCGATATCCTGAAAAACTATGGTGTGCCTGCCACGTTCTATGTGGTTGGCACCATGGTAGAGGAAAACCCGGAGGTGCTCAAGCGGATCTTTGAGGAAGGCCATGCCATTGGAAATCACACGTACAGCCATGATTATAATTATCTTTACGCATCGCCGGATAATTTCCTTGCCGATATCATGCGCACCGAGGAGCTCATTTATAATGTCATAGGTGTGCGCCCTCTCATCATCCGCGCACCGGGCGGCACCATCGGCATGTTCACCGATGCTTTCCCTCCTATGCTCCAGGCCAATGGCTATGTGGAGCATGACTGGAATGTCTGCAACGAGGATGCCACGCCGAAGCGTCCCAATGCGGAGATGCAGCTTTATTATATCGATCAGCAGACCAACGGCGAGATGAAGGACAACATGGCCTTGGTGCTCATGCACAGCATTGGCGGCAAGGAAGAGACGGTGAAGGCGCTCCCGAGCATTATCATGAAGCTCCAGGAGAAGGGCTATCGTTTCGGTGTTGTCACGCCCATGACGCCGCAGCCGTTTTGACACATTGCATGCAGGAGGGAATATCCTATGATTATTGTTATGAGCCCAAATTCCACGCAGGAAGACCTTGCCCGTGTCCAGGAGCGGGTAGAGCAGGCAGGTCTTCGCTGCCATCTTTCCACGGGTGAGGATCGCACGATTGTAGGTGTGATTGGGGATAAGAAAAAAATAGCCAATCTGGAAATGAACATGATGGAAGGCGTGGAGAAGACCGTGCGCATCACGGAGAAATACAAGCTCGTGAGCCGTGATTTCCAGCCGGAAGACACCATCGTGGATGTAGGCGGCGTGAAAATCGGCGGGAATCATCTGGTCATCATGGCGGGTCCCTGCGCCGTAGAAAGCATGGAGCAGCTCAGGGAAGCTGCCAAGTGCGTGAAGGAAGGCGGAGCACATTTCCTGCGGGGGGGCGCTTTCAAACCTCGTACTTCCCCCTATGATTTCCAGGGACTGGCAGAAAAGGGGCTGGAAATGCTCCGCACGGCAGCGGATGAGCAGGGACTCAAAGTTATCACGGAAATCGTGGATCGCGAAGACATTGATGTCATCGGGAAGTATTCGGATGTATTCCAGGTGGGAGCGCGGAACATGCAGAATTTCCAGCTGCTGAAGGCGTTGGGGAAGGCAAGCAAGCCGGTTCTGCTGAAGCGCGGGCTTGCCGCTACGATCAGCGAATGGCTCAATGCAGCGGAGTACATCATGGCTGGCGGAAATACAAATGTCATCCTTTGCGAACGCGGCATACGGACTTATGAGACGTTTACCCGCAATACCCTGGATCTCAGTGCCGTGGCTGCTGTCAAGGAGCTTTCCCATCTTCCCATCATTGTGGATCCCAGCCATGGAACAGGACGGTGGAGGATGGTGCGTCCCATGGCGAGAGCGGCGGTGGCAGCCGGGGCGGACGGGCTCATCATCGAGGTCCATCCGCATCCGGAAGCAGCCCTTTCCGATGGTGACCAGTCGTTGACGCCGAAGAATTTCAATCGTCTCATGAGCGAATTGTCCGGGATTGCCGGATTCATGGGGAAAACGTTATGAAAAAAAGAACGCTTGCCATTATAGGCGTTGGCCTGATTGGCGGCTCCCTGGGGCTGGCGCTCAAGGATGCCATGGGGGAAGAGATCTACATTACAGGCTTGTGCCGTACCCAGGAATCCATGGACAGAGCCGTGGAACTTGGTGCGGTGGATATGGCAACATCGGATATCAGGCAGGTAGTGCAGGATGCGGATATTGTGTTTTTGAGCCCTCCGGTTCTGCAGATTGTGCCCATGGTGGAAAAGATACTTCCCTACCTGAAGAAGGGGGCAATCCTGACGGATGCCGGCAGCACGAAACGGTATATATGGGAGCGCCTGCAAAAGATTCTGCCTTCCGATATCTATTACATTGCCGGCCATCCCATGACAGGGAGGGAAAAGAGCGGCGTCCAGGCAGCGAGGAAGGATCTCTTTGCCAACAAGGCGTATGTTATTGTGGAGGATACCGGTGCGCCTGCAGAGGCACGTGAGAAGCTCATGGAAGTCTTGAGATGCACGGGCGCGAATTTTACCACATTGGATATCGCAATGCATGACCGTTGCGCCTCGGTGATCAGCCACGTTCCCCATGTCACGGCGGCGGCGCTTGTGACGCTCCTGAACCGCAGCGGGGACGACATGGAGTCCTGCCTTAAATTGATTGGCGGAGGGTTCAAGGACACGACCCGCATTGCGTCGTCGAATGCCGATATGTGGGCGGATATCTGCATGACCAATGGCGAGGCGATTGTTGGGAATTTGCGGGAACTGCAGAAAATCTTGGGAGAGGTTATCCATTCCGTAGAGAACCATGACCGCCAGGCCGTCCATGATTATTTCGCTGCCTCAAAGGAACGCAGGGACAGCTTGCTCAAAAAGACCGAGGATCTGTTCGACCCGAATTGAGGATCCCGGAAAATGCAGGGGAGTGCTATCGTGAAGATAAAGATGGATGACCTGGTCAGGGCATTCCGATGTTCCGATGTGATGCAGGGATATGTGGATCTTCGGCAGGGAAAAGTAGTGCTCCTGGATCATGAGTTCAATGGCGAGGCGTTTTCGGGGGAAACTGATTCCGAGGAGGAGGTTTTGGATCATATTTTCTCCATAGAGGAAGATTGGGAGAACTATGTTCCGATTCCCAACGTCTATGACGGCCATGCGAGGGAGTTCATGAAAGCCTTTGCAGAATCCCTGGAAGCAGGCTCTCTCCGGGAGGAAGTCGCTGCGGCGCTTCAGGGAACCGGCGTTGCCGGGAAGTTTCGCCGGCAGCTTCGGAAGCATTCCCTCGCGGAGGAATGGGAAGCGTTCCAGCAGGCGGAGTTCCGCTTGCTGGCGGAGGAATGGTGCCGGGAAAACGAGATTGAATACGAATGAGAGGAAACATAAAAATGTGCCGGGACACAGTGTCCCGGCACATTTTTTCATTCGATATAAAAGACCCGGTGTTCCTTGCGGGGGAGCGGCGCAGCCTTCTCTGTGTCCGGATAGCCGAGAATGCAATGGCCGATGCCCTCATAGTCCCCCTCTATGCCATGAAGCTTCAGGAAGGCTTTTCCGCCGATGCTGTCGAATTCCTCCTTGGCACGGTGGATCCAGCAGCTTCCGAGCCCCAGGCTCTCCGCCATGAGCATCATGTTCCCGATGACGAGGCTTCCGTCATAGACATAGGTCGGGAATGCCTTGTCTGCCAGGACAATGAGAGCGACAGGCGCACCGTAGAATGGATCTGTGTTCTCATTTCCCAGGATCTTTGCATTGGCTGCAGAAAAATGGTCGCGGATTTCCTTGTTGGTCACTGCTATGATGATGGGAGATTGGTTTCCGTGCCCGCTGGCAGCGTACAATCCCGCTTCGATGACCTGGTCGATAAGCTCTTTCGGCACCATATCCGGCTTGTATTTCCTGGTGCTGCGCCTGGACATGATCGTTTTCAGAATTTCATTCATTTTGGCATTGCTCCTTTGATATTGTGGTCTCCTTTGTGACTCCCCAAGTTCGTTTTTACTATGAAAAATTAGCGAATCAAGCCCGCAAGGGCGCAGATGAGCTTAGTTTTCATGTAAGGGCGTAGTGCGAAACAGCGTTTCGCACGGAGTTTAGGGTACCCTATATTATTTCGATTCATGCGGGGATTTTCCTGCTATGGATGAGTCCATCCATAAAAATGATGGCAAGAGCTGCAAGAAAGATTCTGCTGGAATACTTGCATGAGACGTGATATAATGGCAATCGTCGATATGTATTCATATTTATCCGATACTAACGGGCGCTAAGGATTTGAGTAAGGAACTGGCAACCAATAAATTTAGCTCTGACTTGTCTAAATCTAAAATTTATTCATGGACAGTTCCTAAGTCTCATTTTATGGCGTCGTTGCTTGCATTTTTCCGAAGGAAAAATCACTATGATGTAGGACGGTGTTTTCCATTAGCAGCCAAAATGGTTCAGATAAAAAATCCAGCAAAGGGGAATCGTTCCTGAAAGGAACGCTCATTCTCACGGTTGCCGGATTTGTAGTAAAAGTCATCGGGTCACTCAACTGGATTTTTGTGTCCAGGATTCTCGGCGGTGAGGGCATTGGTCTTTACCAGATGGCCTTCCCCATCTATTTCTTTGCCATGACCGTGTCCCAGGCGGGCGTACCTGTTGCCATTTCCATCATTACGGCGGAAAGGGTGGCGCTCAAGGATATCTATGGAGCCAAACGGGTATTTCGCATTTCCATGGCGCTCATGCTTGTCACAGGCCTTGTGTTTTCCTTTTTGACGTATTTCGGTGCCCAGTGGCTGATCGACTGGCATTTCATCCGTGACCCGCGCGCCTATATGTCCATGGTGGTGCTGGCGCCTACGGTGTTCTTCGTGACCTTCCTGGCGAGTTCCCGTGGATACCTGCAGGGGTGGCAGCGCATGACACCCACGGCGGTCTCCCAGATCGTGGAGCAGATCTTCCGCGTGATTACGATGATTGTGCTCGCGAACCTCTTCCTTCCCATGGGACTGGAATACGCTTCTGCCGGTGCGAGCCTGGGCGCTTTGGCCGGTGCGGTGACAGGTCTCATCGTGCTCATCTACTTCCATATCCGTCTGGACAAGGATATCGAGCGTGACTATGGGCATGTCCTGAAACCGGCTCCCGGCAAGGAGAACGAGACGAGTTTGCAGATTATCCGGCGGATTTTTGCCTTGTCCCTGCCGGTATCGGCGGCGAGCATCATGCTTCCTGTGGTTTCGAACCTCGATCTCATGATTGTTCCGCAAAGGCTGGAAGTGGCGGGATATTCCGTCAATCAGGCAACGGAGCTGTTTGGATACCTTACGGGCATGGCGGTGCCTCTTGTGAACCTGGCGACCATCCTCACGGCTTCTATGGCAATGAGCATTGTTCCGGCGATTTCGGAGGCGAGAGCCTTGAAGCAGAAGGAGCGCATGTACAGCCAGACGGCTTCTTCTGTGCGCATCTCGAATTTTGTCTGTTTCCCGGCGTTTGTCATCGTATTTGTATTGGCGACGCCGATCTCATCCCTCATCTACAATGCGCCCGGTGCGGGCCCTGCGGTGATGATTTCCGCAGTGAGCATTGTGCTTCTCGGCCTTCACCAGGTGTCCACCGCAGTCCTGCAGGGACTTGGGCATACGAAGATTCCCATGGTGAACATGGTTCTGGCAGCGGTGGCGAAAGTCATCCTGAATTGGACGCTCACGGCTCAGCCATGGCTCGGCATTATGGGGGCTGCCTGGGCGACGGCGGCGGATATCGGCGTGGCAGCCATTATCAATCTCTATTTCATTTACCGCTACATCGGCTATCGCATCGAGATTCCGCAGCTTTTGAAGACCATCGGGGCTGCCGGGGTCATGGCGGTGGCAGTGAAACTCTTTTATGATTTCACGATGGCGCAGTGGAACATAGGGGTGTTCTCTACCTTTGGCGCGGTTTTCTTCGGCTGTGCGGTCTATTTGCTGATGCTCATCCTGATCGGTGGTATCCGGGAAGAGGACGTGCAGCGCATCCCGATGATCGGCAGGATCTTCATCCGGGCAATGCGCCGCATTGGTGTATTCAAATCGAAGGATGAGCAGGAGGTGCATTAATGAAGCGGCTGATTCTCGTCTACAATCCTGTATCCGGCCATGCGACATTCAAGAACCGGCTGGACTGGATGATCGAGGAGTTCCAGAAACGCGGGTGCATGCTGCTCATATATCGGACGCAGAAGGATAACACGGGTGTTTTTGAGGAATTTGTGAGGGAAGCGCAGGCGGAAGGCATACTGGTTGCCGGTGGCGACGGGACATTGCATGAAGTCGTGAACCTGTTGCTGCGGGCGGGGCTTTCCATGCCCGTGGCCATCATCGGCAGCGGGACTTCCAATGATTTTGCTTCTTATTTGGGAATCAATGAGGATATGGAAGCGTATTTCGACTGCATTGCTGCAGGGAAAACGCGTTTGGTGGATCTCGGAAAGGCTGCCGGGGAGTATTTCGTCAATGTTGCCAGTGCGGGCATGATGACCTCCATTGCCCATGAAGTGGATGTGCGGTTCAAGAATGCCATGGGGAAAATGGCGTATTACCTGAAGGGGCTTGGGGAACTTCCGAGGTTTCGGGCGATGCCTTTGAAGGTCATTGCCGATGGAAGGGAATATCATCTGGAGGCATTCCTCTTCGTCATCATCAACAGCTCCGTGGTGGGAAGCATGAGAAATGTTGCGGCAGAGGTCCGTGTGGATGATGGGAAACTGGATTTTCTGGCAGTGAAGAAATGCAGCGTGACGGAACTCATGAAGATTACGGCAGAGCTCATTTCCAGCAGGCCTGTTTCCTCGGAAAACGGCGTGCTTCATATACAGGCAAGCCGCTTTGAGGTATCCACTGCAGGAGATGTGCTCAGCGACTTGGACGGCGAAGCTGGCCCGATGCTCCCCTTGTGTGTGGAAACCGTTCCGAGGGTCTTGGAAGTTTACTGCATGTAAAGGGGGGATTGCAGGAAATCCCTTCCGCAGGGGATGGGAATCGGACGGCAGAGCTCCCGCATGTCCGTGCCCAGGCAGTCAAAGCGCATCATGCGCTGCAGGGGCGGCAGATCATCCGGCAGGCGGGAGAGATCGGCACTGCGCAGGAAACGGCTCGTTTTGGTGACGAGGGGGAGATTGTTCCTGCGCCGAATGTCGCGAAGAAGCAGCCGTCCCGTGTCATTGAAAGCGAGCACATGCACATACTCCGGTCCGCAGCGGTCAAAACTTCTGGCTTGTTTCCAAGTGAGACCGAGCAGGAGATGCGCGAGCATGCGCTGTATCCGGCTTCTTGGATAACGGCGGCTGGCGATTCCATCCAGAAGAGCAGAAAGCGAGAGCGCTTCGCGTGCAGCCGACAGTATGCGATGTTCCATGCCCTCATTGATGCCATGGATTTCACGCAATTGAGGGAGATTCATCCCATAAAGACCGGAGAGCAGCAGTTTGTGGAGAATGCCGGCCTGAGGGAAGGTTTTTCTGTCCTTCCAAAGAGCATCGAAGGATGCGGAGGGGAGAGCAGTTTTCAGGCTCTCCCACCTGGGGAAGTGTTTCTGTGCTTCTTTCCTGATGGCAGAGGCACTGGAGATGCTGCCAAGGAGATCGGTTTCCTTGTGGCCTGCGCCCTGCCTTTGGATGGGAACAGGCTCCATGCGGCCTCCTGTCAGATGCAGGGAACGGAGGTATTCCAATGCGAGGATGGTATTGGGCTGTTTCAACGTGGCCTGTTCTATGCCGGTTTCGGCGGCGAGCGCTTCCGTCAGGGTCTCGGCATAAGAATGCCCTTTCTGCATGCCTGCATGGATCTTCTCCTGAAGGAAGGGAGCATCCATCCTCATGGCGCAATTTTGAAGCCCTTTGATATCGTCATCTTCTATGCCGAAGGCGAGATGTGTGGCAATGCCCAGGCGCTCCAGCAGCAGGACGGCGCCTCTGGCAAAATCCTGGGCGCTTCGCACGGCGAAGACGAAAGGAAGTTCCAGAACGAGGTCGCATCCCCCGCAGATGGCGGTTCGTGCCCGTTGCCATTTGTCCAGGATGGCGGGCTCGCCCCGTTGCGTGAAGCCCCCGCTTATGAGCGCTATGACGGCAGTGCCGGGCAGGCGCTGACGGACTGCCTCGATCATGCGTGCATGGCCATTGTGGAACGGATTGTATTCTGCGATGATGCCGGTCACGTGCATAATGAAAACCTCCTGCAGGATATGCGATGGATTGTGTCTGCGATACCAGTATAGCAGAACCCAAAGAAATTCGGAAGAAACAAAACGGGCGCAGCGCATGGGCCGCGGTGCATTGGGTTGGAGAAATCTGTTTTGCAGGAAGGATTTCCCGGCTTTCATCAAGAAATATACTGGAGACGTTGAAACATGTTGGATGGAAATCGTCAGGGGGGAATGGATCGATGAGCAGGAATCTGAAGGCAAAACTGTTGCTTGTCCTGGGGGTGCTGCTTCTTCTGGTGGCAGGCGGTCTCTATTGGTATCTGACGGTATATGCAAAGACACCGGAGTATTCCGTACAGATGATACAGAGAGCCCTGGAGGAGCATGACAAGGAGGATTTCCACAAGTACGTGGATACTGCCCGCCTCCTGGATGATGCCTATGATGAACTCGTATCAGGTCTCATGGATACGCAGCAGCCCATGTCAGAAGAAACAAAGGCAGCTGTCGGAGATATTGTAAAAATCCTGAAGGATCCCTTGATCAGCAGTTTCCAAGCAGGAATCGACCGCTATGTGGAAACCGGCACATGGGAGGATAGCAGTGCAGCAGAAGAGTCGCAGGATCGAGCGGTGGATTTCCATCAGGCGCTTTTGAAGTCCGGTATCAAGGGCACAGATTTCCGTGGGATTGACAGCATTGGGGAAGGCGAGGAAGCAGGAACTGCTGTTGCCCATGTGCGCGTATTCCAGCCGGAGGCAGGCGCCGAATTTGTCATGGAAGTCTTGCTGCGCCGGGCAGAGAATGGAGTTTGGCGCGCAGAAAGCATAGAGAATTTCCATGATTTTGTCGTATTCGTGGGACAGGCGCGCCGCGCAGAACTGATGAAATATGTCGAAGATACGGCAGACATCATGGCAAAGCATGACAAGGCGATGCGCAATGCGGATTTTGACTTCCAGAGAATCCTTGCGGCGGGGAGCCTCGGAAAGCAGGGGACGCGGGAAGAACTCAAGCATTTCATGGAGAGGGTCGTGGCGAAGGACTGGAAGGAGCGCCGTGACGAACTGGAGGCCGTTGCCGTACCGGAGGAAGCGCAGAGCCTGCAGCGCCTGCGCCTTAGAATCTGCGATCTGCATATTGCCTATGCCGAAGGCTATGCGGCATGGCTGCATGACAAGAAGGCGGCGACCCTGCGGGATGCGGAGGCAAAGCTCAAGCAGGCAAGGACATTGGAGCAGGAGGCTGGCTTCCTTGCCAAGCGCATGGGCGGCTCACCGAATGATATTTGAAATTTAAGAGAGGATAAATATATGACATTGGATTCAAGCAATGAGACTGTGGGGATTCTGTATGACATAGAGAACGCCCCGTTTGAGATGCTGGACTATACTCTGGGAAAGGCCAGAAGATACCAGCCGTGCCGTACGATTGTGATTTCGGACTGGGATGCGCGTCCTGACCAGAAACGGTGGGAACGCCTGCTCAGGCGCCCGGGATTCACTTTCCGTCAGATTGACCGGACTTTTTACGGAAAGAACTCTTTGGATTATGCCCTGTTCGATTCTGCCAAGATTCTCTATGCGGAAGGCGTCCGTCGTTTCTTCATCATTACGACGGACTCGGATTTCGTGAGGATTGCAGAGGCGTTGAATTCCGGGGAGACGCCGTCCTACATTATTGGAGTGGGTACGAAACAGGCAAGCGAGACACTTCGCAATGCCTATGATGAATTCCTTTGCTATCCGCCGGAGACCAAGGCGCCTGTGAAGGAAAAGCCGGAAAAGAAGGCAGAGGCGAAAGCAGAGACGGAGGAATCTGCGCCGCCGAAGAAAAGGCGCGTCGTCAGGAAAAAAGTCGTAGAGCAGATTCCGTCGGATGCTCAGAAGCCGGAGGTCAAAGCGGAAAAGGCACCGCGCAAGAGAATGCCGAAAGCCCAGAAAAAGGAAGCGGATCCGGTGGCGCCTGCTGTCCAGGGAAGTCTTGTCGTGCATCTGCCAAGGACGCTTCAGGAAGATCTCACGAAACGGATGGCGGAAGAAGGCGTATCCATGGATGAGCTCATTACATATCTTTTGATGCGCGGTTTGTCGCGCTAGATGGAAAGGAATGCTTTATGAGACGGGAAGAGCAGGTACTTCTGTACCAGTTTCGGGATGAAGGGAAACTGCAGGCCATCCGGGAAGTTTTGAAAAAGCTTCATATCAAGAGCCGTATCCTGCCGGAGGAAGCCTATGCCCAGAAGGTGGGCTTCCTCTTGGGCATGAAAGGCTTTCAGACTACGGAGGTGCGGGAGGAGGGTTTCTCGTTCCCGCATGAGGTCATGCTATTGCAGAACATCCGCGGGAAGCGCCTGGATGAAGTGCTGAAGCAGTTGAGGGAGGCAGGCGTGCCTCCTATCAAGTTCAAGGCGGTCGTGACACCTTTCAATACGCTATGGACACTGCGAAGGCTCTGCGAGACAATGCAGAAGGAACATGCGGCGATGCAGGCGGCGGAGGGAAAGACTGGCAACAGATGAATCGAAGCAAGTTTTTCTTGAAACCAATCAAAAAATGCTGGACTTTTCTTTTGGGGTATGCTATGATAGCTCCATCAGCAATTTTGGATGGCTGACGAAAGAGAATAGTGGAAGGCAATGTGGCCATATGATTCTTCTCTGCGAGGTATATCTCTTTGCAGGGGATGAGTTGTATGGTTTTTTTGTGTTCAGGAAAAGGGTGGTATTTATGGCAGATTTATTGTATGTGGTTCCTGCAAATTCCTCCAAGGAGGACATCATCAACACATTGAAGGCGCATCCGGAAATCAAGTTTGTATCCCTCGTAGGAATCGATATGGCGGGGAATGATACCGATGAGAAGATTCCCATGCGGATTTTCCTCAAGGATATTGATGAATTCTATGCAGGCTCTGCTGTTCAGACGGACGGTTCATCCGTCGTGCTGACGGGCATTGCCACTCTGAACAATGCGAAGGTGGATATGCCGATCGACCCGGAGGTCAATTGGTTCGTGGATTACAATATGGAGCATTATGACGAGGAAACGGGGAAGCCAGTAGGAACGCTTCGCATCCCGGCCTTCCTCATCCATGAGGGGAAGCGTGTGGATTCCCGTTCCGTTCTCGTCGATACCCTTTCCTATGTGAAGAAGGAGCTTCTTGATGCCTTCCATGCCAACCCGAAGATTTCCGGACTGGGGTCGCTGGATGCTTCTGATGTAACGGACATCCAGTTTACTTCGGCAACAGAGCTGGAGTTCTGGGTCAAGACACCTCTGGAGGAGGCGAACATCGAGGAGATGTCGGCTTCCCAGGTGATGCAGGAGCAGTATTGGGAGCGTACCCATGGAGCGGTCCGCACAGCGCTTGAGACATGCGTTCTGGAACTCGACAAATATGGCCTGCAGGTGGAGATGGGGCATAAGGAAGTCGGTGGTCTCAAAGCCCAGATGGATGAAAACGGCAGGATGACCCATGTATGCGAGCAGATTGAGATTGACTGGCGTTTTGCGGATGCCGTACAGGCTGCGGATAATGAGATGTTCGTGCGTACCGTGGTTCGCGAGGTCTTCCGCAACACCGGCCTCGAAGTGAGCTTCAAGGCGAAGCCCATGATCGGTCTGGCAGGCAATGGGGAGCATACGCATTTTGGCATGGCCGCCGTGACGAAAGACGGGAAACTGCACAATCTTTTTTCCTCGGACGAGCCGACCAAGGATTTCATGAGCGCCATCGGCTATGGTGCAATCATGGGACTCCTGAAGAACTATGAGGTCATCAATCCCTTTGTTTCTGCGACGAATGATTCTCTGAACCGTTTGAAGCCAGGGTTTGAGGCGCCTGTCTGTATTGTCACGTCCCTGGGACATACGCCGAAGGTTCCTTCCCGCAACCGCACGATTCTCGCGGGACTCATCCGGGATATCAACAACCCCTTCGCTACGCGCTTCGAACTTCGCGCCTGCAATCCCTACACGAATACGTATCTTGTGCTGGCTGCCATCTATTCCGCTGTCCTCGATGGCATCAAGGCCACGATTTCCCGCACGACGGATGAATTGCTGAAGGAGCTTTCCAAAGAAGCTGGCGAGGAAGGTTTCTATCTGGAGAAAAATCGGGCCTATCGGAGTGAGGAAGATGTGTTCGAGGATTATACGGATGAGGAGAGGGATCGCTTGTTTGGTGCGCCTCCGGCGACGGTTTGGGAGAACATGGAGAACTTCGCGAACTATCCGGAGAAGAAAGCTGTGATTACCGCAGGCGGGGCACTTCGCGACCAGATTATCGATGCATTCAAGGCAGGTGCCCTGCTTCGCTGGAAGACAGAGCTCATCAGCCGCATCATCCCGGAGAACAGGGATATCGTGCGCAAGCTGAAGGAAGTGGAGTCGTCCTTCGTGACCGACCAGGATGCGTACAACTGGAACAAGATCAATGCAATCCGCACCTATCTTGCGAAGGACAGCATTGACGAGAAATCCCTGTTCACGCTTCTCATCACAGCCTTGAATGAAGGGGATTACGCGACGGCTTCCGGTCTGCAGGTGGAAATGTATGACAAGATGGAAGAACTCAAGGGACTTTACGACAGCTATATCAAAAACATGATTTGATCAACCACACCGCGATATCAAAAAGCCCGGCCTTTTGAGGGTGCTAATTAGGGATATGAGAAAACAATCATATTTTTAATGGCATTCTTCAAGCGGGTGGCACAAGAAAATACGGCTATATCGAGCATTACGCCCGGTATAGCCGTTTTTCTTTTTTATCCAGACCGCCGTAAAACCCCGTCCTTTAGGTCTGGGGATATAAGGCGGGTGCTTTGAGCGGGTTCGATGC
>CACYDT010000191.1 GCA_902773295.1 uncultured Veillonellaceae bacterium
CTGCAGCTGTGCCTGCTGCACCGCTTGGGGCTGTTCTGCCTGCAGCTGTGCCTGCTGCACCGCTTGGGGCTGTTCTGCCTGCAGCTGCACCGCTTGGGGCTGTTCTGCCTGCAGCTGTGCCTGCTGCACCGCTTGAGGCTGTGCTGCCTGAATCAGCTGTCCTGATGGTACATTTTGCCGAACCGGAACTGCTGATGCATCATCCGGCTTGACGTCCGTTCCTGCCTCCAAACTCTGCAAGGAAGCCTCCTGCCCAAAAACTTTCCGGGAGAAAAATGCCGCTGTCTGCATCGAGGCAACAGGCTGTGCCGTTTCAATCTCCGTTACTGGCACCTGCGAATCCAAGAGCTCCGTCGAGCCCGCAACAAACGGAGTGTATCTATCTCCTGCGGCAAAATTCTTCGCCAGCTGCATGGATTGTGCGGAAAGCGGATCGGAAGCAGGCCGGGCAGCTACCGCCTGGTTCCATTGCTCCTTCCTGCCGGAAGCAGAACTTTCCTCTATTTGCCCTGACGGGAAATCCTCATGTCCTCTGTTCTCAATCATTTGCCCGGAAAGCATTGCCAGCATCTTCTGATGCTTGGCACCTTCCTCCCCCGACTGCGGGATGAGGCTCTGCAGATTCATTCGCCGGGCATCAGGCTCATCCTGCCCCATGTCCGATATCCCATCCATAACCGGATTCCCCGCCACCATGCCGACTTCCATGCCTGCCATCACAATATCCGACGCATCCGGCTGAAGTGTTGTTTCTTCATCGCTCAAATCATTTGCCGTGCCGGAAGCCAATGCGTCCTTCTCAATAGGTGCCTCATCGGTTCCCTGTGGTTCTGCCTGCCCGGGAGACTTCTCCAAGCCATCCGGTTTTTTCCCGGAAACTACTTCCAGATCTCCCGGCTCCTTGGCAAGGCTTTCCGGCTTTTCTGCCAAATCCTTAGGATCCTGCGCTGCCCATCCGGTATCACGATCCTGGGAGCGCACAAGGATATCGTTGAATGCCTGCTTCTTGTTTCCCAACATAGATGCGCCGAATTTTCCCTTGGCCTCCATCTTGCGAAGGCCTTTGGCCTGCCCTCCGGTTGGGTTCGACAGGGACGTTACATGATCTGTATTCACTCACTTCCCCCTCCCTCCACTTATTTATCGAAACTTCTGCGCATTTTATTAAGCACTTTTTTTGAAACGCTGCTATTGGACTTCCTCACTGCCGTTTTCGCCATTTCCTTGCAAATCCTCGGGAAGCGTCATCTTCTTCTGCGTTCCGGCATAAATGATCTCGACAATCTGAGACACCTTCGCGGAATCAAACTTGGCGAGAATCTTCGCCGCCTGGCTTTCCTCCATGCGCTGCAAGATTGCCGCCGTCAGATCATCATCGAGATTCTTCATGGCATCCGCAGCCTCCTGCGGCTTCATCTGGCTATAGAGCCTCGCCAGCTTCGACACGCGTTTTTTCTCTGCGGCTTCTCTCTCCTGCATCTGCTTTTCGATTTCCTGTTTTGACAAAACTACTTTTTTGTCCTTCTGGTCTTTCTTATCCTTTGAATCTTTCTTGTCGGCATCCTTCTTCTCCTTCTCTTCCTTCGTGGTCGGCTTCACATCCTCCACAGGCTTATTCTCCATTTCCTCTGCCGTCGGCGACGGCTTCACAAAATATTCCCCCACAACGGGCAGGTTGTAAAGACCCAGCTTCTCGTTCATTTCCTTGGAGTCAATGATCTGAAGATAAATGCCCAGAATAAATCCGCCAATAACCAAAAAAAGAAGCAAAAACAATACCAGCAAAATCTTTATGATATTTTTTCCTTTTCCCTTTGCCATGATATCACCCGCAAGAAAAGGCTGCAGAGGCACCGAGAGCTGTATTTCACGAACATACAGATCCCGGCGTAATCGGCAGCTCCCTCAAATACCATCATCGATAAATGTCCAGCACCTTATTGACATAGTTCTGTGTTTCCCGGTAAGGCGGTACGCCATTGTAATCCCTGACAGCCTGCGGACCCGCGTTGTAGGCAGCCAAAGCCTTCCTGACATCTCCGCCAAAGCTGTCCAGCATCTGGCGAAGATACTTCGTTCCACCCTCAATGTTCTGCTGAGTATCGTAAGGATCCACGCCCAAGGCCGCCGCCGTATCCGGCATAAGCTGCATGACGCCGATAGCTCCCGCGCTGGAAATCACGGACTGGTCATTGTCTGACTCCACTTCGGCGACAGCCGCCACCAGGCGCGAATCCACCTGATATTTCCTCGCAGCATGCTCCATCATCGAAGACAAAGAACCCGGATCTGCCGAAAGAGGTGCTGCACTGCCGCTGTCGGAAGCCCCAATCTTCTGCCCCCCTTGTACAGCAGCAGCTTCCCGGGCTTCCATGGCAGAATCTGCCGATGTCACAGGACGCGTTTCCTTCGCCTGTTTCTCTGTCTTGTTCACTTCCTTCTGGAAGACTTTGGAAAAATCCATTCCGGGAACGGTCCCCGGAAGCCCAATCTGCTGCTGGATATCAGCAATCCGCTGCCTGACCTCGGAAATATGCCCCAATTCCACCATGAAAACACACCCGCTTTCCTATTTCTTTGCCCGCATGGCAACCTGCAGGCCAATCTCGTCCAACATTTTCTGCTCCTCGAAAAGCATCTGTTCCTTGTATTCCTGAAGCCGTTTCTCCTTGAGCTGTTCAATGCTTTTCAGATAGCTCATGACTTCCATGAGCGCCTTCAATCGCTTCTGGTACTCGTGCTTCGTTTCAAGAACGACCTTCTGTTGCTGCTCGATCTGTTCCCTCTTCCATGCAAAAAAGCTGTTGAAAGTCATCAGGCGGCCTACCGACACACGCTGGCCCTCCCGGGATATGCTCTCATAATCGCGCTGGCCCTGCTGCATTTCCTCCAGCAGGTTTTGAAGATGCGCCCGTTGCGCTTCCAGCTGGCGTGATGCCTCGGCAAACTTCACTTCGGCATCCTCTTTTTTCATGCGCGTAACCTTCAGAAGCGTCTCCAACTGAAATTTGAACTTCTTCATCTTCTTTTACTTTTCCCCCGTGATTCCCAGGAGTTTTTCTTCTGTCGTCTCGTAGCTGTCCACCTCAAAGATGTCCTGGCAGAGGAACTCATTGATGTTGTCAATCTTCCGGATAGCCTCATCGATTTTTTTGCTGGACCCCTTGACATAAGCTCCTATATGGATGAGATCCTCTGCATCCTTGTACACCGCCATAAGCGAGCGCATCTGCTGAGCCGCTTTCAGATGCTCCTTTGTGACAACCTCGTTCATGACACGGCTGACACTTGGAAGCACGTCGATTGCCGGAAAATGGTTCTGCGCCGCAATGGCACGGGAAAGCACAATATGTCCGTCCAGTATGGAGCGCACGGCATCCGCGATAGGCTCGTTCATGTCATCGCCGTCCACAAGCACCGTATAAATGCCCGTAATGGATCCTGTCTCGCTTGTTCCCGCCCGTTCCAGAAGGCGCGGCAACATAGCAAACACGGAAGGCGTATACCCCCGTGTTGCAGGCGGCTCCCCAATGGTAAGGCCCACTTCCCTCTGTGCCATGGCAAAACGCGTAACGGAATCCATCATGAGGATGACCTTGCGCCCCTGGTCCCGGAAATATTCCGCAATGGCCGTAGCAGTCATCGCGCCCTTGATGCGCACAAGCGCCGGCTGATCTGAAGTCGCCACGACCACCACGGAGCGCTTGAGGCCTTCCTCGCCCAAATCGCGCTCAATGAAATCCCGTACTTCCCTGCCACGCTCTCCCACAAGGGCAATAACACTGATATCCGCCTCTGTATTTCGGGCAATCATGGAAAGAAGCGTGGATTTCCCCACGCCGGAACCTGCCATAATGCCGATACGCTGCCCCTGCCCCATGGTGATAAGCCCGTCAATGGCACGAACCCCCACATAGAGGGACTCATTGATTCTTGGACGTGCGAGCGGGTGGGGCGGTGGTGCCTGCAAAGGGTATTCCATGTCTGAAAGAATGGGTCCCTTGTCGTCCATCGGATTCCCCAAGCCATCCAGCACACGACCCAGAAGCTCGTTTCCCACCTTGACTTTCAATGTCTTCTGAGCCGCCACGACTTCGCAGCCGGGGCCTATGCCCTGCATCTCACCAATGGGCATGAGCATGACATATCCCTCGCGAAAACCTACGACTTCTGCGGGAACCGGAGGAAACTCCGGAAGATGGGAGTGAATATAGCAAAGCTCCCCCACACTGACCAGCGGCCCCTGGGATTCTATGACAAGGCCGATGACCTGTGTCACCTTGCCCGTAAGCTTTATGGAAATGCACTGGTCAATGGCATCCATAAACTTGGATATATCAACTTTCATGTCCATCATCGCAAGATTTCCTGTACAGCCTTCTTGATCAATTCCATCTGTGTGGCCAATCTCGCATCCACCGTCCCGTTCGTCGTCTCAATCAGGCAGTCCCCCGGCTGAAGGCTCTCATCCGAAACCACCTCAATCACGGCATTGCCCCCCGTGAGCATGGAACGGAACTCATCCCGCGCCATCAGAACAAACTCATAGCTGTCCGGCGCAACATGGATCTCAAGATTCTTTTGGTCCTTCACTTTCATAAGAGCCTGCTTGACGGCAGGCAATATCACCTGCGGCACATCGAGAAAATGCTGTGGGAGAACTTTTTCCACCACATGCATGACGACTTCCGCCACATCGTGTTCGGCCTGCTTCAGATAATCATCCGTGGCCTCTTTGGCCGTCTGCAGTGTGTGCATGGCCTTTTCGTTGGCTTCCTGGATAGCATCCTGCATCTCCTGGAGAGCCTGTTTCTTTCCCTCTTCACGTCCAGCCTCAAAGCCTTCCTCATGTCCGGCTTCCTTTGCCTGCTTCTTTATCTCATCAATTTTGGAATTCGCTTCGGCAATGAGCCGGTCATGCTCATTCTGCGCCTCCTGCCTCATGATGTCACAGGACACCCTGGCCTCCTGCAACATCCTGGATGCCCGCTCTTCCCTTGCTATGATCTCATCCAGCATGCGTTCCTGGGCGTCCATGTCAAGCAACGGACCAGCAGCCGCCACCGGCTTATTGTCTTTTTTCCTGGCATCCGGCGACTCGATGACATGAACGTTTTCCTTCCATATCGGAGCCTTGATTACCTTAGACAAACATCTCGTCCCCCTGTCCGCGCGAAACTACGATATCGCCCTTCTCCTCCAGTGCGCGGATGACGCCGACAATCTTCTGCTGCGCTTCCTCGACATCCCGGATCTTCACGGGACCCATGAACTCGATTTCCTCACGCAGCATATCGGCTGCACGCGAGGACATATTCTTGTAAACCTTCTCGGAAACCTCTGCCGGCGTTGCCTTGAGTGCCAGCGAAAGATCCTTGTTGTCCACATCGCGGAGCACCATCTGAAGGGAACGGTCGTCCAGCAGGACAATATCCTCGAATACGAACATGCGGCGCTTGATCTCCTCGGCCAGTTCCGGATTGTCCACTTCGAGAGCTTCCAGGATGGATTTCTCTGTCGTGCGGTCCACTCGGTTGAGAACCTCGACCACCGCCTCGACACCGCCCGCCGTGGCAAAATCCTGATTGACCAGCGTAGAGAGTTTCCTCTCCAGCACGCGCTCCACTTCCCGGATGATATCCGGGGAAGTGCGGTCCATGCTCGCAATACGCTTCGCAACATCCGCCTGCACATCCGTGGGGAGCGCCCCAAGGATGATGGCTGCCTGATCCGGCTCCAGATAAGCGATGATCAGAGCAATCGTCTGCGGATGCTCGTTCTGGATAAACGTCAAGAGCTGGGAAGGATCTGTCTTCCGCAGGAAATCGAAGGGACGCACTTGCAGGCTCGTGGTAAGGCGATTGATGATATCCATCGCCTTCTCCGCGCCCAGTGCCTTCTCCAGGACATTCTGCGCATATTCCAGGCCACCCGTAGAAATATAGTCATTGGCCATGGCCATCTGATAGAATTCCGAGACCACCGCGGCCTTCTGCTCGGCACTTACCTGCTTATGGCTCGCAATCTCAAGGGTAATCCTCTCGATTTCATCATCATCCATATGCTGGAACAACTTTGCAGAGTACTCAGGCCCCAAGGCGATAAAGAGAATTGCCGCCTTTTCCTGGTTGGTAAACTCGCTTCCTTCCTCGCCATACATGTCATTCGCCATCGTCTATTCATCCTCCGCAAGCCAGGTCTTGATAAGCATTGCAACTTCGGCCGGCTTGGCATCGATCAGCTGCATGATCTGCTGCTTCTCTGTAAGCTGGCGCTGTTCTTCTTCCGTAAGTTCGTCCTCGGGCACTTCTCCGGCATCCACCATCGCTGCGCGCTCTGCTGCAATACGCTTCTGCTCGGCCTCTGCCTCCCGGCGCTTCTGCGCGGCAACCGCTGCCTCTTCCTGCAGGCGCTTGCGGCGCTTCATGTAGAAATACCCGGCGATGAGAGCCAGAAGCAGGAGCGCAGCAGCAACCTGCGCATAGAAGATACGATCCTGACGGTCGCGTTCTGCCTGCTCGGCAGCAGCCCTGCGATCTGCAAGCTCCGTGCTGAACGGCAGCGGCTCAACGGAAATCGTGTCCCCGCGCTCCGTATTGATCCCGGCGGCAGAACTCACGGAACGCAGAATGCTGTCCTGCTGTGCCGCCGTAATATCATCATTGACGAGAACCGCCACGGTCAGACGGCGGATAGAACCCGGGGAAGCCACGACCTTCTGCTTCTCCTCATTGACCTCATAATTCTTGGTGGCTTCCTTGCGCTCATACTCCGCATTGCTGTTGTTGTTCTCTGCCACATAGCCGGGAACATTGCTCTGGACACCTGCCGGCCCCCCGGGAGCCGTGGAAGTCCCAGTATAGGACTCGCTGGTCTCCTGCTGGCTCCGGATGATGCCCGCATCATCCACGACCGGCGTAAAAATCTGGCGATCCGTCTGCTTCGTATCGAAATCCAACTCCACGCTGACGCGCACAAAAGCCTTTCCCTCGCCAAGGCTCTGATCCAGAAGGGACTGCACATTCTTCTGCAGATTGTCCTGAACCTTCTTCGTCATATCGAGCTGCGTCAGCGTCTGACTGCTGATGCCCTTCTCATCGTCCTCATCGGGATCGTTGAGAATCTTTCCCGTTTCATCCACAATCGTGATGTTTTCCGGGGACAAGCCCTGCACGCTATGCGCAACAAGATTGACAATGCCCTTGATTTCTTTCCTTGATAATTGCGCACCAGGCTTCAGCATCACCATAATGGAAGCCGTCGCCGGTTTTTCGTTCTTTTTATAGAGGCTGTCCTCCGGAAGGACGATATGAACCCTTGCCTTCTGCACGGCATCAATGCGCTCGATGGTACGGGTCAACTCGCCTTGCAGAGCCTGAAGGTAATTCACCTTGTTCTGGAACTCCGTGACGCCAAGCTTGCTGTCATCGAAGATCTCAAATCCCTTTTCTCCCCTGGGCAAGCCATCCACGGCCAGGTTGAGGCGCGCCTCATGCACATCTGCGGATGGAACAAGAATCGTCGTGCCCAGCTTGTTTTCCTGTATCTCATATGATATTTTTGATTCCTTCAGCTTGGCTGCGACCTCTCCCGCATCCTTCGATTCCATGTTCGTGAACAGCGGAACCATATCCGGGGCGCCGCCGTACCACAGGCCGAACCCAAGGATTGCAACAAGCAGAGCCAGCAGAGAACCGATAAAAATATATCTCTGCTGTTTCGTGAATCTATTCCAAAGTTGCAGATACCGCTCTTTCCAATCTGCCATTTTCTCCATCCCTTCACGTCAATTCCCACTGCCCGGCAAAAATGCCATCCGGCGGGAACAACTGTTTTCAGGCACGCAAAAATATGCCTGCCGCCCATCAGAATGCATGGATGCACACGACACATCCACCAAACCATGGTTCCCAAACGCCAAGAATCACACCTGCATGCGCATGATTTCCTGATAGGCGGATACCGCCCGATTGCGCAACTGAAGGGTAAGCTGCGTAGCAATCTCCGCCTTCTGCCCGGCCACTACCACTTGTGAGATATCTTCCACCTGCCCGGCAGCCAAAGCGGCATTCCACTTGTCCGAGTCCAGGATCAGTTCGTTTGCTTTCTTCAAGGAATCCACGAGATACTCGCCAAAACTCTTGGTCACCTCTTTGTCCTTCGTTTCGCCGAGATGGCTTTCTGCATGCATCTCCACCGGTCGCACCGGAGTCATCTGCAACGGCTCTATCTGAATCTGCATTGTAACACCTCATCCATCAATTCCCGATATCCATCGCCTTCGCTGCCATGCTCTTCGTTGCATTGATTGTCGTAGCATTGGCCTCATAAGCTCTCGATGCCGTAATCATGTCCACCATCTCAGCCACGATATTCACATTGGGGCGCTCCACATATCCTTCCGTATTGGCATCGGGATGCCCGGGATCATAGACCAGCGGCCCCTGGCTGTCATCCGTCTCAATCCTTATCGCCCGCACACCATTGCCCGGCTTCAAATTGTTTGCGGATTTCTGCAGGAATGCCTCAAATCCCGCATGATCCGCTTTGCTGTCCCTCGGCTTGAACACCACATACCGGCGATGATAGGCGCCGCCCTCACGGGTGCGTGTCGTATTTGCATTCGCGATATTATTGGAAATGACATCCATCCGCAGCCGTTCTGCGGCAAGCCCGGATGCAGCAGCATCGATTCCCATGAACATGCTCATATCAATACACTCCTTCTCTCCCGATCACATCAGCTGGACTGCCCGCTGGTGATGGCATCCTTCAACCTGCGCACATATCCGCGCAGCTGCGTCGCCAACGCATTGTAATACAGCTGGTTTTTGGCAAGGCCGGCCATTTCGGCATCAATATCCACATTGTTGCCGTCCACCCGCATGGTGTCCGCCCTCTCCTCCTGGATAACCGGACTGGCCTTTCCCTGGAAGAGCACCGGCAGATGCCGGTCATGCGTGCGCACGATTTCCGCCGTTCCTTCCTGCTCCGGCTCCAATTCCCTTGCGAGGAGTTCCTCAAAAATCACATTGCTCTTCTTGAACCGCGGGGTATTGACATTCGCGATATTGTTGCTGATAACCTCATGACGGAGCGTTGCCGCCTGCAATCCCCTCTGCAAATAATCGAAATTTGAAGAATTCACGACCTGTTCCAGCATATCCTGCCCCGTCCTTCCTTTCAGTTATCATTCGTTGTTCCATCATGAACCGCTTTGATACTCCACAAGGTACCTATTATAAATTGTTCTACAAAATACAAATAATCCCTTCCAATTCTACCACCTTTTTCCCTTTTTTAGAAGCATTCCCCAAAAAAATTTCAGCAGAAAGAAAAACCGGAATGGAAACGATTCCCATTCCGGTTGGTTTTCAACGTTTCAGTTTCTGCACCTCTTCCAGGAGGTATTCATTGAGCACCTTGATATACGTGCCTTTCATCCCCAGGGATTTCGACTCGATGACACCGGCAGACTCAAACTTTCTCAGCGCATTGACAATCACTGAGCGGGTAATCCCGACCCTGTCCGCGATCTTCGATGCAACGAGCAGCCCTTCCGAGCCATCCAGCTCCCCGAGGATATTGATGGCCGCTTCCACCTCGGAATACGACAAGGTAGCCAGTGCAATCTGGACCGTGGCCTTCTTCCGTGCCTCAATCTCGATTTTCTGCGTATGGTCGCGGAGCATCTCCATACCGACCACGGTTGCGCCGTACTCTGCAAGAAGCAGATCGTCATCATCAAACTCATCGTCATATTTCGCCACAATCAATGTGCCGATGCGCTCGCCCACACCATAGATGGGAACCACCGTCGTGTTCTTCCCGTTGAACATGCACTTCACATCCTCGTCATAAGCGCACATGCCCGTCTTGGAATGAAGATTGGCGGATGTCTCATCCAGGCGCAGAAGCCAGTTCACATACCCCTTGGGGAAAGATCCCTGATTGATGACCTTGTCCACCATGAGGTCGCATTCGAAGTCATCAACGAACGCATACCCATAGATTTTTCCCTTTTTATTGGTAATATAGACATTGGCTCCCAGCACGTTGCTGAGCACGCGTGAAATACCGTCATACTCAACATTTTCGGATCTCTGGAGAAGGCGGTTAATCTTTCTGGTCTTTTCGAGCAATGACGTTGCCATTCCAAAATCTTCCTTTCATTCTCAATAATATCAGCCCTATTCCTATTTTATCATATTTTTCTAAATAATCATAGATGCAATGCAATATTTTTTTCAATAAATCAGTAAATTTTCCAATTCCCCGCATTTGCAGACACAGGGAGGAAGCTTCAAAGAATATATTGAGACAAATCGCGATTCTTTGCAATGTCGGACAATTTCTCGTCCACATAAGCCGCATCGATATGCACCTGCTTGTCCGCAAGATCCGGCGCATCAAAGGAAACATCCTCGATGAGCTTCTCCAAAAGGGTATGGAGACGCCGCGCGCCGATATCCTCCGACTGTTCATTCACATCACAGGCCAGCTCGGCAATGCGGCTGATGGCGCTCTCGTCAAAGCCGATTTCCACGCCCTCCACTGCCAAAAGAGCCTTGTACTGCTTCAGAAGGGCATTCTGCGGCTCCGTGAGGATTTTCTCGAAATCCTCCTTGCGAAGCGACTTGAGTTCGACGCGGATGGGAAAACGCCCCTGCAATTCCGGTATGAGATCCGACGGCTTCGCCGTATGGAATGCCCCTGCCGCAATGAAGAGCACATGATCTGTCTTTACCGGACCATATTTGGTCATCACCGTGGAACCTTCCACAATGGGAAGGATATCGCGCTGGACGCCTTCGCGGGACACATCTGCCCCCGAAGTGTTCCCCTTCACAGCCACTTTGTCGATTTCATCCAGGAATACGATGCCGCTCCGCTCTGCCACATGGACTGCTTCATCGGCTACCTCATCCATATCGATAAGTTTTGCCGCCTCTTCCTGGGCAAAGATCTTCCTGGCTGCCGCCACCGTCACTTTCCGTTTCTTATGGCGCTTGGGCATGAGACTGCCGATCATGTCCTGCAGATTGTCCCCCATGCCCTCCAGGCTGGATCCGGAAAACATGCCCACCATGGGCTTGCTGGACTCCTCCACATCGATCTCGATGATTTCCTTCTCCAGTTCCCCGTTTTTCAGGCGCTTCCTGACCCATTCCCGTCCGGCCTGGTATTTCGGTTCTTCCTTCTTTTCCTCCGAGGAGTCCTCCTCATCGTTTCCAAACAATCTCCCCAGTGGATTCTGGGACTTTTTCGGCTCCGGGACAAACACATCCAGGATGCGTTCCTCCGCCAGCTCCCTGGCCTTCTCCTTCACGGCTTCCATGCGCTGCTGCCGCACCATGCGGACCGCCGTCTCTGCCAGATCCCTCACAATGGATTCGACATCGCGTCCCACATAGCCAACTTCCGTGAACTTCGTTGCCTCCACCTTGATGAAAGGAGCCTTCACCAGCTTCGCCAAGCGGCGGGCAATCTCCGTCTTGCCGACGCCCGTGGAACCGATCATAAGGATGTTCTTCGGTATCACATCATCCTGCATGCTTCCCGTGAGCTGGCGGCTGCGCCAACGATTCCTGAGGGCAATGGCCACGGAACGCTTCGCCTCATCCTGTCCGACAATATACTTGTTGAGCTCCTCCACAATCTGGCGCGGCGTCTGCTCATTCACTCCGATGCTATCCATCAATCAAGTTCCTCCACTTTAATATTGTGATTTGTATAAACACAGATATCTGCGGCAATGGAAAGTGCTTCCTGAACGATCTCCGATGCCGAAAGTTCCGTATGCTTCACCATCGCCCTGGCGGCAGACAGTGCATAAAAACCGCCGGAGCCGATGGCCGCAGCCTCACCGTCCGGCTCAATGACCTCCCCATTCCCCGAAAGCATGAGAATGGTATCCTTGTCCGCAACGAGAAGCAGCGCTTCCAGCTTGCGCAGGATCCTATCCGTGCGCCAATCCTTCGCGAGCTCCACCGCAGCCCGCTGCAGATTGCCATTGTACGCTTCCAGCTTTCCCTCAAACTTCTCAAAAAGAGTAAAGGCATCTGCCACGGATCCGGCGAATCCGGCCAAAACCTTTCCATGATAAAGTTTCCGGACTTTCTTCGCATTCGCCTTCATGACGGCAGCCTGGCCAAAGGTCACCTGCCCATCGCCCGCAATCGCCGTTTTCCCGCCTTTTCGCACACAACAGATCGTCGTGGCATGAAACTGCATCTCCATCTATCCCAACTCCTGTCTGAACGTCTCTATCGAATGCAGCGCTCTGTCTGCCAGCTTCTGTTTCTTAATCTTCTTGTCCCGCACCCGCTCCAAAAGCTCCGGCAGGATGCCGAAGTTCACATTCATCGGCTGGAAATGTTTCGCTTCTGACGATGTGATATAGTGGCAGAGCGCCCCGTGGCAGGTATCCTGCGGAAATATCAGCGGCGCTTTCCCGCCGGCCAGCCTCGCAGCATTGATTCCCGCCACCAGACCGGAAGATGCCGATTCCACATAGCCTTCCACGCCCGTCATCTGCCCTGCAAAGAAAAGCCGCTCCTCGCCTGCAAGCTGCAAGGTTGGCCGCAGAATCTTGGGCGAGTTCAGGAAGGTGTTGCGGTGCATGACCCCGTAGCGGACGAACTCCGCATGCTCCAGGCCGGGAATCATGCCAAAGACCCTCTTCTGCTCGGGCCATTTGAGATGTGTCTGGAATCCTACCATATTATAGAGGGTTCCCGCCGCATTGTCCTGTCTGAGCTGCACCACCGCATAAGGGCGTTCTCCTGTTTCCGGATGTTCCAGCCCCACCGGCTTCAACGGGCCGAAAAGCAGCGTATCCTCGCCCCTGCCGGCCATCACCTCCACCGGCATGCATCCCTCGAAGAATTTTTCCTTCTCGAACTCCTTCACCGGCGCCATTTCTGCTCCCACAAGCTCTTCCCGGAACCGTCGGTACTCCTCCTCCGTCATGGGACAGTTGATATACGCTGCCTCTCCCTTTCCGTAACGCGAGGCGCGATATGCCTTTTGCATATCTACGGACTCCAACGTGACAATCGGCGCCGCCGCATCATAAAAATAAAGGGCATCTTCCCCCGTCCGCCGGGCAATCTCCGCAGCCAGGGCGCCATCGGTGAGCGGGCCGCTGGCAACAACGACAACCGCCTCATCACACGCCGGAATAGCGAGTACCTCCTCCCGAAGGACGTTCACCCCGGGATGCCCCATCACCTTCTCCGTGATATACCGGCTGAAACCATGACGATCCACCGCCAGCGCACCGCCTGCCGGAACCCGCGTAGCGTCTGCCGCCTCCATGACAATGGAACCCATCCGCCTCATTTCTTCCTTCAGGACGCCCACCGCATTTTCCATGCCTGCCCCCCGCAGGGAATTGCTGCACACCAGCTCGGCAAATCCCTCCGTCTTATGCGCAGGCGTCATCCTCCCCGGCCGCATCTCATAGAGATGCACCTCGCATCCCAGATTCGCTGCCTGCCAGGCGGCCTCGCTGCCGGCAAGGCCTGCACCTATCACGATTACTTTCTTCATTTCCCACTCTGCCCTTCGGAACCGCGCATCAGCGGCACGTCATCTCTTTCAGGTTCCCTCCGATTTCGCGGCAGCCTCTTTGGCAGCCTTGGCCTCGGCTCTCGCTCTCGCTTTCTCCAGTTCCTTGTTGATAGGATGATCCACCCGCGTCTCGCAGGCATCATTGCTGCAATACACGAGCGCCCTCCCGTTCCTGTATTGGTGCTTGAGGAGGAAGGAACCGCATTTCTCGCAAGTCTCCTTCTGCGGCGCATCCCATGTGACATAATCACATGCAGGATAATTCTCGCACCCATAGAAGCTCCGCCCCCGCCGGCTCCGCCGTTCCACAATGCTGCCGCCGCACTTCGGGCATTTCACGCCCGTATCCTTCAGGATGGCTTTCGTATTGCGGCATTCCGGGAATCCGGGACATGCCAGGAATTTCCCGTAGCGCCCCTGCTTCACCACCATCATACGCCCACAGAACTCACATGGCACATCGGAAACCTCCACGGGAAGCTCCACATGCCCAATGGCCTCATCCGCCTTCTCCAAGGTTGCCTCAAAAGGGTCATAGAATTCCTTCAGCAGGGCATTTTTCCCAACCTTTCCCTCGGCAATCTCATCCAGCTCATTCTCAAGGTTCGCCGTGAATCTCACATCGACAATGTCCTTGAAATATTCCTCCAGCATATCCAGCACGACAAATCCCAGCTCTGTGGGCTGGAAATGCTTATCGATCCGCTGCACGTAACCTCTGGCCTGTATCGTCTCAATGATCGGCGCATAGGTGCTGGGTCTTCCAATCTCCTTTTCCTCCAAGGTTTTCACAAGGGATGCATCATTGTAGCGCGGCGGCGGCTCCGTAAAATGCTGCTGCGGAAGCATCTTTGCAAGAAGCAGGTCGTCTCCCGCCGCCAGTTCAGGCAGCAACACGTCCTTCTCCTTCTTCGTGACATCCGCTCCGGCATACACCGCAGTAAACCCCGGAAATTTCAGCCTAGATCCCGTTGTCTTGCAAAGATAGCGCTCCCCCGCAGAAATCAGGATGCTCATGGTATCATAGACTGCCGCCGTCATCTGGCTCGCGGCAAACCTCTGCCAGATAAGGCTGTAGAGCTTCCATTGGTCCTTGGACAGGAATTCCTCCACGCTTTCGGGCGTAAGCGCAATGCTGGTAGGACGGATTGCCTCATGGGCATCCTGGGATTTCTTCCCCGTACTGTAAATATTCGGCTTCGTCGGAACATAATCCTTTCCGAACTGCGCTTCAATGAATTCCCTGGTCTCTTCCTGCGCCAATTCCGAAATGCGGGTGGAATCCGTGCGCATATAAGTAATGAGGCCTACCGGGCCACGCTTTCCAAGTTCCAGTCCTTCATAGAGCTGCTGTGCCAGCATCATAGTCTTGCGTGAGGTAAACCCAAGCTTCCGGGCAGCATCCTGCTGCAGGCTGCTCGTGGTAAAGGGAGCCGCCGCCTTGCGGCGGCGCTGGCTCTTCTTCGTTTCTTTCACGCAAAGCGGCTGCTGTTCCAAATCCTTCACCAATGCAGCAGTATCTTTCTCATTGGAGAGAACCGGCTTCTTTCCGTCCACCTGAACCAGCTCGGCATCAAACATCGGCGACTTGCCCTTCCGAAGCTTCATGCCCACGGTCCAGTATTCCTCGGAAACAAACGCCTGGATTTCTTTTTCCCGGTCGCAGATGAGCTTCACCGTGACAGACTGCACCCGCCCGGCAGAAAGACCCTTGCGGATCTTCCGCCAGAGCAACGGGCTCAGCTTGTAGCCCACAATGCGATCCAGCATGCGCCGCGCCTGCTGGGCATCCACCCGATCCATATTGATGGGATGCGGATCCTTTACCGCAGCCTGTATCGCAGGTTTCGTGATCTCATGGAACACAATGCGGCAATCCGTCGTCGGATCCACTTCCAGAATGTGGGCGAGATGCCAAGCAATGGCCTCCCCTTCGCGATCCGGGTCGCTCGCCAGATAGATCTTGTCCGCATTCTTCGCATCCTTTTTGAGCGCCTTGATGAGATCGCCCTTGCCTCGTATATTGATGTACTTCGGCGCGAAATCATGCTCCACGTCAATACCGAACTGGCTCTTGGGAAGATCCCTGAGATGCCCCATGGAAGCCCGGACCATAAACTTCCTGCCAAGATACTTCTCTATCGTTTTCGCTTTCGCAGGCGATTCCACAACCACCAGACTTTTCTTGGGCTTCGCGGCCGACTTTGTCTTCGCTTTTGATTTCGTCTTTGCAGCCAAGCGCTCACTCCCTTTCTGCGCGCAGATATGCATGAGATTTCTCCACTACAATCCCCTTGAGCTGCATCTGGAGCAGCAAAAAGGAAACACTGGACGCATCCCCGCCATCCTTGAGGCTGAAGATAATCTCATCAATAGACAATGGATGCTCATAAGAAAGAACATGGTAAACAGCCGCCTCCTCACGGCTGAGTTCCGGCGTCTTCCTTGTCTTCTTCCCCCGGGTTTTCCCGTACTCCGACAGGATGTCCGAAGCCTCCGTCACAAGCTTCGCACCTTGCTGGATGAGCGCATGGCACCCCCGGCTCGTATCCGAGAAAATGCTCCCGGGAACAGCAAATACATCCCTGCCCTCATTGAGCGCCAACTCTGCCGTAATGAGGGAACCGCTGCGCCGTGCCGCTTCAATGACGACGACGCCTCGCGACAAGCCGCTGATGATACGGTTGCGCGCCGGGAAAAAGGCCGGAAGCGGCGGCGTGCCCGGCTCATACTCAGAAATCACTGCGCCTGCCTCCGCAATCTTCTGAAGAAGGGAGCGGTTCTCCGACGGATAGGCCACATCGACACCGCATCCCAGCACGGCGATTGTCCGACCGGCTTTCAACGCCCCCAGATGAGCACACGTATCAATCCCTCTCGCGGCTCCGCTGACAATCACAATACCGGCCTCCGCCAGCTTCTGCGCGAAATCAAGAGCCACCTGTTCCCCATACCGGCTGAAACGACGGGAACCGACCATGCCGAGGCATACTGCGCCATCCTCCGGCAAGGTTCCCCTGTAGAAAAAAGCGATGGGAGGATCGAAAATCTCCTTCAGGCAATGCGGATATCCCTCCGAGCGTATGGAACACACGCGGATCCCTTTCTTCCGGCAGGACTCCGCTAACTGATCCGGATAATCCGGACGTTCCCTCCGCAAAGCATCCAACGAGGCAAGCGCGGATGCCGGTATAACCCCCAGAGCAGCAAGTTCCGACGCCGAAGCCTGCCATATTTCCTTTCCGCCGGGGAACACCTGCATCAAACGCTGGAGCTGGACACTCCCCAAGCCGCTGGCACGCTGCAATGCCGCCAGGAAATATTCCTCCATTTCCTCACCCCCACATGATTACCAGTCAATTTCTTATGATACAAAAATATTCTGCATAATGCAACACTTCCCACAAAAATTCCAAAAAAAAAGCCATTTGCCGGCAATATCCCCCGACAAATGGCTCAAAATACCCTTCCATCACTTTCTTATGCGAGTCGTCTCCACCTCTACGTAGTCAATCGGCCCGGAAATAGGCACCGACGGCTTGCGGATGGTTGCCGTAACCGAATCAAAATGCGGATATTTCGCCAGCAGCTTGTCGCCGATATGGGCAGAGAGCGAAATGAGAAGCTGGTACCGCTTGTTTTTCACAGCCTCGCCAACAATATCATACACTGCGGCCGTATCCACCGCATCCTTTACATCGTCCGTTTCGATAGCTTTTGCATCCTCCATCTCGATCTCAACGTCAATGTAGAATTTCTGTCCCTGCTCACGCTCATACTCATAAATGCCGTGAAAACCATAGAACATCATGTTATGAATCCTGATTTTTGCCATTCTTGTCACTCCTCTTCTCAAAATACATTCCTCTCTTCTCTATTTCGTGATAAAGAAAAGAATTCCTGCTGGATTGCAACAAAACCCAAAATAAATTTCCTTGCCGAAAATGCAGGAAACCGTTATGATAGACATCGGTATCGATAAAAGGAGGCCAAACGCATGAGCGACATCTTTCTCTGGCTGCTGATTTTCCTGATGGTGGCATACGCCTTCTGGGACGAGCTGTTCACGGAATAAAAAAGAGGAACCGCAGGCAATACGCGGTTCCTTTTTTTCATACCAGCATCATGGCAGCGACGAAATTGTAGATCCCGAACAATCCCACGGCCATCCCGATATACCAGAAATAAATCTGCTTGACCAGAGCCGCCAGGGACACCAGCAGGATGGCGATCTGGAGATAGGTCAAAGCCCCGGCAAAACCGCGGTTCAATTCCAGGAAGTGATCGCGCTCCGCCTCCTTCTCCTTGCTCATGGCACTGATTTCCTCTTGCTCCGCAGAATAGCGGTCAATCTTCTCCCGGTATTTTGCCTTGAGCTCCTCGACCTTCTGCGGCTCCACCCCGACCACACCCATTTCCAGCTCATCCAGCTGAACCTGGTAGGTATTCTCCTTCAGGCTCTTCGCCTGGTAATAGGCCCATCCGTCAGACGCCTGGTTCTGCGCCAGGATTCCCTTGCTGGCAAAGGCGCCAGCCTTCAGGGAGGAAAACGTCGCGGTGATGGCAAGAATGAGCGCCGTCAAAGCGATCAACTGCGTCACCCGCTTGGAAAAACCTTCCTCTTCTTTCTTGTCTTCTGCCAAAATCTTGCACATCCTTTCTCTGAAGCCCCTTCATTATCTCAAATACACGCAAAAAATTCAAGTCTCAGTAACTATGAAGAAATAAATCTTATCTGACAAGGAAGTGGAAACGTAGCCGCAACGAGATGGAATCCGAACAAGAGAGCATCATTTCATTTAGCCTTATCCCTCAAGATATGCCCGGATTCCCTTCCGGATCTCCCCGTATTCCTTCATCAGCTCATCGTGCTTCTCCCTTACCGTCGCCAAGTCCTCCGCCTTGGCGGCATTTTCCTGCGCCCGCGCCTTTTGGCTCAGACTCTTCGCGCCAATAGTCAGGGACGTGCTTTTGAGAGCATGGACGAGAATGCGGTAGGATTCCATGTTCTCCGCCTCGTATGCCTCCCGGATTTTCTCCGCCCTGCTGTCCGATTGGAACTCCTCCATGATCTGCAGCATCATGGACTTGCTGTTCATGAGATAGGACAGTGCCAGATCCAGGTCGATGCCGGGGCATGTCTCCTCAAAACGGATGCGCTCTTCCTTGGAAAACACATCCTCGGCATCCACCTCCTCTTCCTCTTCCCATTCAAGCGCTCCAAGAAAGGACTCCTGTTCCCCTGCGCTTTTCTCCGGCAAAGCTTGCGGCTCTTTCTCTTTCTCTTTCTCTTTCTCTTTCTCTTGCTCTCCCTCGTTCTCTTGCCCCTTCTCCTGCGCATCCTCCATCACATAGGAAACCAGTTCCTCCGGCAGATATTTGGCAATCATGGGCTCCAATTCATCTCCCCGCACAGGTTTCGAGAGATAGTCGTCAAACCCCGCCTGGATATAGCTCTCCTTTGCGCCGGAAATCGCATTGGCCGTAAGGGCAACCACAGCAGTCCCGCCTTCCCCCTGCCGGATGCTCCCGCTCTCCCGCAGGCGCTTCAATGTCTCAACGCCGTCCATACCGGGCATCATATGGTCGAGAAAAATGATATGATAAGCGGCATTTTCCTTCACCATGGAAAGGCACTGCCCTCCGCTCTCCGCCAAGTCCGGTACAATGCCGCTGCGCTTTAGGAGACCGCGCATGACTTTCAGGTTGATGTTGTTGTCGTCCACCACAAGGATCCTTGCGCCTTCCGCCCGGAGATACCGCACCGCCCCTTTGGTATGGACACGGCGGCGGCTTTTCTCAAAGGTTCCGATAGGAGTATTGTCGACGACCTTCTGCCGCAAGCAGAAGGAGAACGTGGAGCCCTGTCCGTAAACGCTTTCCACAGAAAGGCGGCTCCCCATCATGGCCAGGAGTTTCTGCACGATGGAAATGCCAAGCCCGGTTCCTTCGATGTTGCGGTTCTTCTCCTCGTCCAGCCGCTGGAAGGATTGGAAGAGCTTGTCCATATCCTCCTTGCGTATGCCGATGCCTGTATCGGCAATGCTCACATCCAGCTCCAAGGTATCATCATCCACGCCCCTTCCCTTCATGGCGAGCGTCACGGAGCCTTCCTTCGTGTACTTCACCGCATTGGTCAGGAGATTCGTGATAATCTGGCGGATGCGGACATCATCCCCGAAAAGGCTCTTGGGAAGGGTTCCGTCAATGTCAAATCGAAGCTCCAGCCCCTTCTTTTTCGCCTTTTCGTCAATCATGTGCAAAATGTCATCGATGAGAAGCTCCGTATCATAGCGCACAGGCAGGATCTCCATCTTCCCGTCCTCAATCTTCGAGAAATCGAGGATGCTGTTGATGAGAGTTAGGAGCGTATTGCCGGCGCTCTGGATATTTTCCGCGTAATCCAGGATTTCTTCGTCCGAGCTTTCCCGGAGAATCATCTCGTTCATGCCCAGCACCGCATTGATTGGCGTGCGGATCTCATGGCTCATCTGTGCCAGGAACTGGGACTTCGCCCTTCCTGCCGCCATGGCCGCATCTGCCGCTTCCTGGAGCCTGCGATTGGCATCCTGCTGCCAATGGAGCAGACGGTTGATAAAGGTGCTCACGGCAAGGATGCAAAGAAGGAGCAGAAGCACGAGAACCCCGCCCAGAAGGAAAATATTCCCATAGATGGCCCACCATGGCTTGGCCACCAGCACCGTGAAGGATGAGGACTTGTCCTTCCTCGCGAGGCAGGCCATGCGCTGTCCCCGATAGTCCTTGACAGAGGTCACCCGGCCGCTCGTATACGCCTCCTGATACTCCGTGCCAAAAATATCGGTCATGCGATCCATGGACAATTGATAAGGAGTGTTGGGATGGTTGATGATAATGCCCTTCGGATCCACGAGAAAAGCATAGCCGCTTTTCCCATAGCTCTCCCCCAGCACACGGATCAACTTGTCGAGATAGAAATCAATGCCGAAGATGCCCAAAAATTCCCCGTTCTTCCCGTAGACCACCTGGGAAAGCGTCACACAGTACAGCCCGGTTCTCTCGTCATAATAGGGGGCAGAGACATGGATGCCACCCTCTGCCTCTTCCGCGCCGATGTACCAGGGACGCTTTTCCAGCTTCCAATCCGCATCCGGCTCCCAGCCGGTGTTCATGATGACGCGATGTTCCTTGTAAGGGTTCGTCATGTAGCAAACGGAAATCTCCGGATAGTGCCCCGCGATGTTATCCAGCAGTGCCACAGCGGCATCATAGTCCTCCATGAGTTCGGGACGCTCGGCGATGAAATTCCGGAATACGCCGAGGATGCTCTTCTGCTCCATGAGCCAGTTGGAAAGCTGGTAGTCATAGGATGCCGCTTCCTGCTGCATCTCGGCATCTCCCCAGCGTTTGGTGGTCTCCGCACAGACACCAATAGCAATGGTCATGGCCAGGACCATCACCAAAATGACCTGGAACCGCGCACGGAGCCCTGCCTTTGGAAGATCCAGCGGATGCCGCACCTCCCCCTTCTCCGCCTCCCGGCTCGCGGAAACAATATTGGAATACGAGAAGAGATTGTCCAGCATATCGGAAAGCTGCAAGGCAGATTCCCTGACCTTCGCCGCGCTTTCAGAGGGACTTGTTTCGTCCAGCACCCCGACACTGGAGAGCTTCAAAATCTTGGACAAAGGCCCCCTGAGTTCCCCCGAGAGACGCGAGAGAAAATCCTCCTTCATGCGAAGGGCCTGCTCTGTCTGCAGACGGTTCCTCATCCCCCTGAGATAGAAGGCTATGATGGCTACCAGCATCAGGAGGCTCACGATCACAGTGAACAACGTCTGACGGTAGCTTTCCTTGTAGAGGGAGAAACTGTCCACGCTCAGAATCATGTGCCAGCCATTGCTTGTCTCGCTGCTGAAAATCATCCGGGAACGCCCATCCAGGTCGGCCTCGAAGGTTCCATGGTCAGATGACCGGACGATGTGCTCCAGAATCCCCTCGTATTCCGGCAGTTTCCGTGCGATGTTCTCCCCTGCCAGGCTCATATCCGTGTAGCCGATGATCTTGCCGCCCCGGGTTACGATGAGCGCCGTCCTGTCGCCTTCCGCCGTCATCTGCAGGATGGTTTTCTGGATATTGGAGAAATTGAAGTCCAAAGCCACAACGGTTTCCCCGTCGGAAAGCATCGTAGACATCGTGAAACACAGGTCGCCGCTGGCCATGTCTACATAAGGCTCCGTGATGTACACAGAACCCGGATGGTCGGCAGCGCCCTTGTACCAGATCCGCTCCCGAGCGTAGAAATCCGGCGGGATCGCAAATCCAGGGATGAAGGTCCAATCCTTGCTCGTGATGTAAGTATTGATGCAGACACCGCCACTGACGGCGAACTGCTCTGCTTTCTGCCGCTCAAAGAAGCCGGAGATCTCCTCCGGCGACGCGCCCGCCGCCAGCATCGTTTCCACCTCGCCCGCCAGTCTCTGGGTTGTTCCCTCGGCCCTCAGAAGGGTGTCCTGCAAGTCGCTGCGGATGCGTTCCAGTTGCATCTGCCCAATTTCCTCGGATTGGTTGGAGGTCATCCCAAAAATCAGGTGGACATTCATTCCGATGACCATCAAAAAAAGCACGACCATCCCTGCAACCGTGAGAAAATCCGACCGCTTTCCTTCCATGTACACCATAGCCATACGCCTCATATACAGAAATTAATATTGGAAGAAGCGCCGCCACCGGCGCTGTACTTCACTGGATTGCCGGAAACAGTGCATTCCCGGGCAATCTCTGCCAAAAGCTCCAGCAATCCCCTCTTCTCCAGCGGCTTCCTGATGCATGCCGCCAGCAGCCCGGTGGTTTCCTCCCCGGCCAGTTTCTCCTCCGCTCCCGTCTCCGTCATGAGAATCACGCGGACATTCTTCAGCCGATCGCTCATGCCCATGATATCCAAGATCTGGAAGCCATCTATGCCGGGCAGCCCTGCATCCAACAAGAGAATCTGGACCGGATGGCTTTTCAGCTGCTCCAGAACCTCGGCACCGGACTTCGCCTTGATCACATGGTACGGCAGGGCATCAGTGATCCAGTTGCCGACAGCGGCACGGATCATATCGTCATCCTCTGCCACCAGCACCGTGATTCCCTTCTCCCCCAACCGCAGGAATTTCGACACTTTCTCCGTCAGGTTCTTGGGCAGGAAAGGCTTCTTGATATAGCCCTCCACTCCCTGCTTCATGACGTGGGCAATCGTCTCGCGATCTGCCACCGATGTCAGCATGATGACCGGAAGGTTCCGGAGCCTTTCATCCGAACGGATCTCCTGCAATGCCTCGAAACCGTTCATACCCGGCATCTCAATATCCAGCAGCACGACGCTGACATGCTGGCTCCTCATAAGATTCAGCCCTTCCATGGCACTTTCTGCCGTCAGCACCTTGCATTTCAAGGTCTTTTCCAGAATCAGCCGCGCCACTGAGAGATTGATCTCGTCATCATCAATGACCAGCACCGCATTTCTCTGCACATGAACCATATCCCTCACCCTTTTCGCAAAGTTCAAAGTCATTTACTTCCAGTATAAAAGAAATTGCCGCCTAAAACAACCTCCACGCAAAAAGTATACGATTTTTTCTTTCACGAGTATAGAAATTGATTTTCATGGAAAGTATTGGCTTTCCCTTCTGATGTTTCTGTGGTAGGATAGTATCGACAGTTTTTCTGAAAGGACGAACTCATAAGTAGTCGATCATATTGATAAATCTATGCATAATATGCATAATATGCATAAGTGGAGGGGGTTTGGAATTGGAGCAAATACTTCCGTTGCTGTTGCCCTTTATCATCGTGCTGATCCAGATAGCGGACTCCTATCTGAGATATCTTTCCTTTGCCAGTGGAATGACGAAGAAAGAAAAGGAACGGCTTCTTTCCTCGCTTGCCCTTTGGGGACTTCTTGCCTTCCTCGCCTACAGCCTTCTTTTTGAGAATTCCGGCATCCGCGTATCCCTGTACAAGGCCGTGCTCATGCTGGGATGGATTCCCTTTCTTGCCATTTTCATGCTTGCGGTGCGGAGGAATCTCCTGCAGCATATCTTTGTGCATGGCATGGTGGCTCTTTGGAGTTTTTCCCTGCACAGCCTGTCGAGCATCGCTGTCGTCCTGTGCTTCGTTGACCGTGCGGAAGATGTCTTCCTGTCCCTGCACGGGCTGTTGTATCCCGCATGGTTCCTCCTGCTCCTTCCCATCGAGCGGTATTTTTTCCGGCGTATGCTGCCGCCGAACCAATTTTTCACGGCACGGCCCTATGGATATTACATTGCAGCCCTGCCCTATATCATCCTCTTTTCCCACATCCTCCTGCTTGCCGACGGCACGCTGCTTCATTCCTGGCAGGAAAGGTTCTCGCGGCTTGTCCTGCCTGTTTCCTTTTTCTTCCTCTACCGACATGCCTTGATGGCAGGCGAGGAATTCTATGCCCGACGCAAAGCGCAGAGAGATGCCAGCCGCCTGGAAAAACAGTTCGCCTTTCTGGAAAGGCGACATCGCCTCGTGGTTCACAACCAAAAGCGGCTTTCCGTCCTGCGCCACGATCTCCGGCACAATTTCCGCCTCCTCTCCGCCATGCTGCAGGAAGGCAAAATCGAGGATGCCATAGATCATATCAAATCCCGCATGGACCTGCTGGAAGCGAATCCCCCTCTTGCCGGGAACTCCCTCGTGGATTCTGCGATTTCCGTCCAGTTCTGGCGTGCCAAGCGCCTTGGCATACACATCCGCCGGGAAGTGCATTTTCCCTCCGGCGAAGAGGATCCCACGGCACCTGCCTTGCACCGGGATCTTGCTCTCCTGGTGTCAGCCCTTTTGGGAAATGCCATTGAAGCCAGCGAGAAGCTGGCAGCAACTTCCAAGGAAATTTCCTTCGATCTCGTTTCGGAGGGAAGGAAATGGAAGATGGAAATCGTCAATGGATCTCCCTGCCCGCCGGAATTTGGCAAGGACGGCCTTCCTCGCCGCAGGAAAGGCGAAGAAGACAGCATGGGCACAGGCATGAAGATCCTCTCCATGTTTCTCTCGAAATACAATGCCCGGGCGCAGTTCTCCTGCAAGGACAGCTGTGTCACATGCCTCGTTTCTTGGGAGGTGGCTCCATGACAAATGCCATTCTGCTCTCCGTCTTGCTCGTGCTCATGCAGCTCGGAGGAGCCTATCTTCGTTACCTGCCCTTTTGCTCCTACATGGACGCAAGAGAAAAACAACGGCTTTGGCTGCGCCTGCTCCTCTGGAGCGCAGCATGGCTTCTCCTGTGCGCCATGATTCTTTCCCGGTCGATGCTTCATGTGGGCATCTACAAAATCATCCTTTTCTTTGGATGGCTGCCCTATGTCCTCATTTCCATGACAGTGATCCGCAACCGGCCAAAAGCGCATATCTTTGTCCTCGGTATGCAATCCCTCTGGGTTCTTGCCCTGCATACCCTTATCGCCATGGGAGAAAATGCCTTCGTCCCGGATTTCGTGGAAAGCCGGCTGCCCTTCCTGCACCAGATTCTCTACCTGGGACTTTTCCTCGTTCTCCTTCCCCTTTCCCGCAGGATGTTCCTGCGTCTCCTGCCTTCGCCCCATCTTTTTGCGGCAAAGAACACCTCCCTCTCGGAACTGTCCATATCGTTCCTTCCCTTCGCCATCTTTGTCGGACTGTCCATGCCCATTGCGGATGCCGAACTATTGCACAGCTTCAAAGTACAGCTGTCCCGCCTCTCCATTCCCTTCTTTTTCTTTTTCATCTACCGCGCCTTGAGCATCGCCACGCAGAAAACGGATGCCAAACAGCAGGAGGAACACATGACGGAGCTCATGAACGAACAACTCTCCTCCCTCGAAGAATACACCCGTTCCTTGCAGGAGACCCAGGAACACGTGGAAAATCTGTCCCACGAGATCCGGAAACACTACGAAACCCTGCAGGAATACCTGAAACAAGGAGACATCGAATCAGCCAAAGCCTTCATCAAAAGCCGCGAAAAACTGCTGGATGTTTCCGGAATCCAATTCTTTTGCTCATCCCCCCTCGTCAATACAACGCTGTCCGTCTATATCAGGCGAGCACGGGAACTCGGCATCCCCATGGAAGCCAGGATCCGGCTTCCCAAGGATTTCGGTGCGGACGAGCATGATTTTTCCGTAGTTCTCTCCGATCTCCTGGACAATGCCATAAAGGCCAGCCGAAAAGAACCCGAAGGTTTCCGGGAAATCGCCATTGACATAGCCCATCAGGGACGAACCTGCGTCCTGGAAATCGCGAACCGCTCAGAAGCCGCCCTTCCTCTGAATGGGGAAGGACTTCCCATCACGGACCCGAAGAGCACCGGCATCGCCTCCCTTTCTGCGTTCCTGGAGACATACCATGCAAATGCAGACTTCTCCCGGGAAGATGGATGGGCGCGAATGACCATGTATTGGGAATGTGATATCTGAAACCAAAAAACGCCCCGGATCGGTACGATCATCGATCCGTGGGCGTTTTGTCTTATAAATATTTTATTTTACATAACCCTGCGGGCGCCGATGTAGCAGGAACCCCAGTACGAACTGTAAAGGGAATCCACCGCAACGCCACGGCTGGAGCTTGCATTGATGAAGCTGCCCTCGCCCAGGTAAATCCCTACATGGGAAGGACCGTAGGCATACGTGGAAAAGAAGACGAGATCGCCGACAACCAGTTCCTCCGTGGAAACGGGGTAACCGACTTCATACTGCGCATCTGCCGTGCGGGGAAGGTAGATGCCCGCATGAGCGAACACGTACTGCACATACCCGGAGCAATCAAAACCGCTGGGCGAAGTTCCGCCAAAAACATAGGGAACGCCGATATACTGCATGGAACTCTGGACGACACGGCGAGAGATGTAGTTCGATCCACGGCTGATTTCCGGCATGGACTTCCCGAGAAGCATCGAGTAGGTCGTCTCCCCCACCAATCCATCCGGATCCAGGCCGTTCGCTTCCTGGAATGCCTTCACAGCCTCTGCCGTTGCCGGGCCGAAGTCTCCATCCGCCGAAACATCATATCCGAGACTGGCAAGCTCCCCCTGGATCTCCGCCACCTCACTGCCCTGATCTCCCACGCGGAAGGCCGAGGCATTCACCACAGAAAAACTGAACACACAGATTGCCATAAAAAGAATCACACGAATTGCTTTACCCAAAAATATTCCCCTCTCTGTTTTCGCCTGCACAGTCCGCAGACTTCTTTGCAAAGGCCGCGAAACCCTCTCACAGACAAAACCTCCGCAAACCCTGCATCTTCCGCGAACAGGAACGTTCTCCTGTCCACACGCATACCAAGCAACTATCTATAATGAGCGACCAATTTCTTAGGTCGTTGTATCCTGCTGCAAAGTTCTTTCTGCCTTTCAGCAGTTTTTCAGATTTCTCCCGAACATGAAAACAGACTGTCGCGAGGACAGTCCTGTAATCCAAAACAATTGTCAACATGAGCAGCCGATAAGCCGGGTTTTGTTCCGCGAAGCGGCGGCAATCATTTATCTAGGCCGGATGGTTGCCCATCGGCTCAAGCGACACAACCCGGAAGGTTCCGCGGGCCGCATCATCCCTTCCCTATTA
>CACYDT010000192.1 GCA_902773295.1 uncultured Veillonellaceae bacterium
CGCTGGCCAGGAAATAAGCGCATGTCAGCATCGCCCTCCAATCAGCAGGGAACACGCGGCGCAGGATGCTGCTAAGCCCCGTTTCCTTGGCCACATGCTCCAGCAATGCGGATGTCCCGACCGTGAACACGGAACATGCACAATCCGGTTCGGACGAGACCCTTACACGAAAACTAAGCTCATCTGCGCCCTTACGGGCTTGATCCGCTAATTTTTCATAGCAATCCGTCCATTTCCTTTTCCACGGACTTGCTCAGAACTCCATCAGACGATCGCTCTCCTCCTGGGACAAACAGGCAGGATAGAGATCCATGATTTCCCGGATGAACCTCTTCCAGCGACGGCGGACATGCTTGGCACCGAAATAGTCGATATAGTAGACAATGGGGATGAGCGTCGGGCTGCCGAGGTCGTCCACGATACGGATCCTCCATTCCTTGGGGGAATCAAACTGGACAACATAATTGAAGGCTCCCATATCCGGGATGATGATATTCTCCTTGAACAGGATGTCACGGAAGACAAGAAGGCATTCCATGACACAGGGATATTCCTTTTCCGTCCCAAGGAGCTCCGAAACGCCCACATGGCGCTTCCTCGCCTCCAGTTCCTTCTCAATGAGGCCTTCGATGGTCATGCTCGTCTCACCGTCGAAATCGGCCACACGCTCAAACACATAGCCAAGCCCCAGATCCGTCTCCACCGTCCCATAGTATTCCACCATGAGGGTGGACGGCGGAAGGCGGCGGATCTTCCGAACCTTCCGGTACGCCGTTTCCTGCCGGATATCACGGGGGTTCGGATCCCGGACGCTGATCTTGATGCAGCGCCCGGGATTCCGGGGATCGATATAGACATCCTTGCTTCCTCCCCGGCCTATCAGAAGGCTCTTGTCAAGGGAAAGCACACTTCCTTCCTGCATGAAACCACTCCCGCTAGAATATGCAATCCAATATACTACTCCATCTTGCCATGCCGTCTGTGAAGGCAGCATGGCCTTGTCCACACAATCTATACTCACGAAGGAAAAACTGTTCCTATTTGTTCATGCCGTTCGCGGTATATGCAGAGAACGTAAGAGCTTTTCCTGCGGAAAATTCTAACGTTCTCTAGTATAATCAGGCATCCACATGCCCCGGCAGCACGCTCGCCAGAATCCCGACAACTTCATCCACCTGCTCCTTCGTGATGATGAGGGGCGGGATGAAGCGAAGCACCGTGCCTGCCGTGCAGTTGATGATGGCGCCCTTCTCCAGGACCTCGTTCACGATGTCGCGCCCCGGCTTCGTGAGCTGTGCGCCGAGAATCAGCCCCGTGCCGCGGATCTCCGTGATGAGAGAGGGATATTTCTCCCGCAGCGCTTCCAATTTCTGCCGGAAGTAGCCGCCGACCTCTTCCACATGCGCCAGGAACTCCGGCTGGGGAACCGTGTCCAGCACCACATTTGCCGCTGCGCAGGCCAAGGGATTTCCCCCAAAGGTCGTGCCGTGATCCCCCGCATGGAATGCCTTCGCCACCTCATCCGTCACGATGAAAGCCCCGATGGGCACTCCTCCGGCCAGCCCCTTCGCCAGGGTCACGATGTCCGGCTTCACGCCGTACTTCTCATAGGCGAAGAACTTGCCGCTGCGCCCGATGCCTGCCTGGATCTCATCGAAAATGAGCAGTGCATGATGCTTGTCGCAGAGAGCGCGCACCTTTTTCAGATAATCTCCTTCCGGCGTATGGACGCCGCCCTCGCCCTGGATGGTTTCCAGCATGACCGCGCAGGTCTTGTCGCTCATGAGCTTTTCCAGCTCGCCGATGTCATTGTAAGGAACGTAATCGAACCCATCCGGCAGGGGGCCGAACCCCTCCTGGTACTTCATCTGCCCCGTCGCCGTAAGCGTAGCGATAGTGCGCCCATGGAAGCTGTCCCATGCCGTGATAATCTGAGACTTGTCCGGGTCGATGCCATGGGCATATTTCCTGGCAATCTTGATGGCGCCTTCATTAGCCTCTGCGCCGGAATTGCCAAAGAACGCCTTGCCGAGACCGCTGAGCTTCACGAGCTTCGATGCCGCATCCGCCTGTGCCTGGGTATAGTAGAGATTCGAGCAATGAATGAGCTTTCCTGCCTGCTCTGCCACGGCATCCACCAAAGGCTTGTACGCATGCCCCAGGACATTCACGGCAATGCCGCCCAGGAAGTCGATGTATTTCTTTCCCGTATTGTCATAGACATAGGCACCCTCGCCATGCTCAAGGACAATCCTGTAACGGTTGAAGACCGGCAAGTAGTCCCTTGCATCTTTGTCAAAAATCTGCTGTGCTGTCTCCTTCATGCAAACATCTCCCTATCTCTCCACCTGCGTCCCGATACCGGCCGAGGTAAATATTTCCAGAATGATGGAGTGGTCAAGACGCCCATCGATGATATGCGTCTTGCCTGCACCCTTCTCCAGAGCCATGAGACATGCCTCCACCTTGGGAATCATGCCGCCGGAAATGACACCTTCCTTGATATAGTTCCTTGCTTCCTCCGCATGCAAAGAGGAAATGAAGGTGCTCTTGTCATCGTAATTCTTGTAAATGCCCTCAATGTCCGTGAGCAAGAGGAGCTTTTCCGCTTCCAACGCCCCGGCAATCTCCGATGCTACATAATCGGCGTTGATATTGTAGCTCTCGCCGTCCTCGCCCACGCCGATGGGAGCGATGACAGGAATGTAGTCATGAGCGATGAGATCTTTGAGAACCGTGATATCCACCTGGATGACCTCGCCCACATAGCCGATGTCAACCCTTTTCTTTTCCTCGCCCTCATAGACCGTTGCGAGCTTTTTCCTCGCCCTGATGAGCCCTGCATCCTTGCCGCTGAGTCCCACGGCGCGGACACCGATGCGGTTCAGGCGCGTCACGATCTCCGAGTTGATCTTGCCGTCCAGCACCATCTCCGCAATCTCCACGGTTTCCTCATCCGTCACGCGAAGACCGCTCACGAAAGAGGACTCCTTGCCCACCTTTTTGAGAAATGCCGTAATCTCCGGGCCGCCGCCATGGACAATCACGGGATGGATGCCCACATATTTCATGAGGGCAACATCCTGCATGACCTTTTCCTTGAGATCATCATTCACCATGGCATTGCCGCCGTATTTTATGACAATGGTCTTGCCATAGAATTCCTGGATATAAGGCAGCGCCTCCACCAAAATGCCCGCTTTTTCCTTCGCTTGATACACGAACCCACTTCCTTTCCGGGGACTTCCCGATACGTCTTCAGGTATGGTACTCCCCGTTGATCTTCACGTACTCATAGGAGAAATCGCAGCTCCAGACGGTGGCCTCCGCATCGCCATCGCCCATATTGATATCAATGAGGATATCATGCTCCGCCATGACCTTCCGCAGGGCTTCCTCATCATATTTCGCCCCCACGCCATGAGCATAGACGGGAATATCGCCGAACTTCACCATGGTCTTTTCCGGATCCATGGGTACTCCTGCGTAGCCCACGGCGCAGATGACGCGACCCCAGTTCGGGTCCTGCCCGAAAAAGGCGGTTTTCACCAAGGGGGACTTTGCCACGCTCATAGCAATGGTCTTGGCATCAGCAAAGTTCTTCGTTCCCGTCACATGGATGGTCAGGAACTTCGTCGCGCCCTCGCCGTCGGCGGCAATGCGCTGGGAAAGCCCCTGGCAGATAGCGAGAATCGTCTTGCGGAACACTTCATAGTCCGCATTCCGTTCCGTGATTCTTGCATTCCCTGCCGCGCCGTTCGCCATGACAATGACCATGTCATTGGTGCTCATGTCCCCGTCCACGGAAATCATGTTGAAGGAAACCTCCGTGATCTCCGACAGGGTTTCCTGAAGAAGCTTGCTGTCAATAGCGGCATCCGTAGTGATAAAGCAGAGCATGGTGGCCATATTGGGCTGGATCATGCCGGAACCCTTGGCAATGGCACCGAAGCGCACCTTCTTGCCGCCGATTTCCACCTCGGTGGCGCAGGCTTTGGAATAGGTATCCGTCGTGATGATGGCATTGCCCGCGTTCTGGCTGCCCGACTCGGAAAGCTCGGAAACCGCCTTCTTGATGCCTGCTTCCATCTTGTCCATGGGAAGCTTCACGCCGATGACCCCCGTAGAAGCAACGATGACATCGCCGGCATCGCAGCCCAGTTCCTTCGACGCAATCTCCGCCATCCCTTTCGCATCCTTCATGCCCTGCTCGCCCGTGCAGGCATTGGCACAGCCTGCATTGGCAACCACAGCATGCGCCTTCCCGTTCCTGACAGCCTCTTTGGATACATGGACGGGAGCCGCCGCCACAGCATTCTGTGTGAACACCCCTGCCACAGCCGCCTCCTGCTCGGTGTAAATCACCGCCACATCGAGATTGCCGCTCTTCTTGATTCCAGCCTTCACGCCTGCCGCCCGGAATCCCTGCGGAAAGGCAACACCCATTTTTGCATTTTTGTCACTGAACATAGTAAATCCTCCTATTCTCACGGATACATTGGCATACGATCCAGCCCCAATTTCTCATCGAAGCCGCAGGCGATATTGAAGTTCTGCACGGCCTGCCCTGCCGCGCCTTTCACGAGATTATCAATGACGGAAAGGACAATGACGCGCCCGGTTCGCTCATCGATATGCCAGGCAAGATCGCAGAAATTCGATCCGCGCACATCCTTGGTAGACGGATAGCCGTCCCTCCCCAGCAGGCGGATGAAATACTCATTGCCATACATCTTCTCAAACGCAGCATCCACCATATCCCCCGTAATCTCCGGCTTCAAAGACGCATAGCAGGTAGCGAGGATTCCCCTGGACATAGGCACGAGATGGGGCGTGAAGTTGATGATGACCTTCTCCCCCGACAGATCCTCCATGGCCTGCTCGATTTCCGGGGTATGGCGATGATGCGCCACATTGTAGGCACGGAAATTGTCATAGAGCTCCGGGAAATGGTTGCCCTGCTTCGGGGAACGCCCTGCTCCGGAAACACCGGATTTCGCATCCACGAGGATCGTGTTCACATCGATCAGGTGATGCTTTGCCAACGGCGCAAGAGCCAGGATGCTCGCCGTGGTGAAGCAGCCTGCATTGCCGATGATCTTCGCCGTCCGTATCTCCTCCCGGTAAAGCTCGGCAAGCCCATAAACCCTCGCTGCGCCCCTGTGCGTATGCGGCACATGGTACCATGCCTCATAGACACTCACATCGGAAAAACGATAATCCGCCCCCAGGTCGATGATGCGCGTCGGCAGATTCTCCAACGCCCTTCCCACTTCCATGGCGTGGCCGTGCGGAAGGCCGATGAACACGAAATCACTCTCCGCTCCAATGCGCTCGATGTCCTTCATGCTTTCCAGTTCCATGTCGCAAAGGTTCCGCAAATGCGGGTACATGTCGGAAATCTTCTCTCTCGTATGGCTTTCGGATGTGATATGCACCACCTCCGCCTCCTGGTGATCGTGCAAAATGCGAAGAAGCTCTGCCCCGGCATAGCCGGTGGCTCCAATAATACTGACCTTCATGTGTTCTCGCCGGGCAGATAGCCCGGCTTCCTCCTCTCTGAATCATTAATCCATTTATTTCTTATGAAAATTCATTCTGGCACTGCGAATATCTTCCATGGGAAACAACGTAAACACCATACATGGCATGTGGGGATTCCTGTGGCAAGAGATGATACCGAAGGATATTGATGGTAATCGATGGCTTCAGTTCCTTGTAGTCCTGACCTGCGGAAAAATCATAAAGATATGATATATTATACATCAATTATGCATAAATAATCAATAGTACAATATGGTATTTTCCTATGGAAAAACCTGGACAACAGCGTTATAATCAATAGCAGTGATTTGCAAAGGAGTTTGTTTTGGTTGATACAGAAACAGAAAGCGAAAAAAAGGAAAAGACGAAGTTTCCGCCGGTTGTTCTGGTTTTTGAGGCTGCTTGGGATTGTGTTCAGCCTCTCCTTCCTTCTGAGCGGCGGGTGGAATATCTTCCTTCCCCGCACATGGCAGGGAATCGGGGATTTCCTTCCCAAGGCGGAGCAGAGTCCGTCCGCCCATGAGCAGGCAGAGGAACCGGGGTTCACTGACCGCCTGGACAGGCTCATCTTTATCCGCCGGGCTGTGCAAAGCCATGTCCGCGAGGATTCCTATGTCACCCTCGACAAGATCCCTCCCTTGCTCCGCGATGCCATCATTGCCGTGGAGGACAAGCGCTTCTATACCCATCATGGCTTCGATCCCGAGGGCATCGCCAGAGCCTCCCTTGTCAACCTGCAGTACGGGCAGATTGAGGAAGGCGCCAGCACCATCACCCAGCAGCTCGTCAAGAACCTCTTCCTCTCCCACGAGCAGACCTTCGGCAGGAAAGCAGAGGAGATTCTCCTGGCCATGGACATGGAGGCCAACTACTCCAAGGACGAAATCCTGGAGCTATACCTCAACACCATCTATTTCGGCTCCAACTTCTATGGCATAGAGGATGCCGCCCATGGGTATTTCAACAAGGATCCAAGGGAACTGGATCTCGCGGAAGCCGCCATGCTGGCAGGGCTTCCCAATGCTCCGTCCCTCTACTCACCCTATGTGGACTTCCTCATGGCGAAGAAACGCCAGTTCATCGTGCTGGATGCCATGACACGCTATGGCTGCATCTCCGAAGCATCCGCAGAAGATGCGAAAATCAAGCCCCTCTATCTCGCCCACGAGTAAAACCAATCCATATCTGCAGGCTCCATGAAAAAGGGAGGTATCGCGCCACCAAAGCGCTACCTCCCTTCTGTCATTTCTTCTTCTTTGCCTCTCTCGCTGCCTTCTTCTGCTGCTCCTCGGCAGAGCTTTCAAACTTCTTGAAGAACTGCTCCGACAGGCTCTTGAAGGTATCCGGCGTATTCTTCGCAAAGCGGCTTGCCCCTACCTGATACGTGTAGAGAAGTTCGTTCGTCCCCGCTTTGTAAACGTCAAAGAAGCACACAATGCCGCTGTTGTTTGCCACGGTCAGAACCACATAAGCATCCGCATGGTTCCCGATGCTCGCCTTGAATTCCGAAGTTGCCTTGTGGCGCTCCAGCACCTTGATGTCAGGACCTCCGGCAGACCGGATGGCATATGCGGCATCATCGTAGGACAAGACATAGCAGCGCGCCACTTTGCTGGCAGCCGCAATTGCCTCGACAACTTCTTCCTTGGTCGCGGGCTTCTCCCCGGTCGGGTAATATTCCGGCAAAGCAATGGCCAAACGATGAATCGATGACAGATCTGCCCCCTCCTGGATGGTCTCTTTCTCCGAAGCTGCAAAGACCACCTGGGCGCTAAGCATCAGCATACAGATTGCCACAAAAACCTGAGCTAATTTTCTCATAAAACACTCTCCTCGTAAAATTATGGTCAAATATAGTCCATCCTCTGATCCAAGTCCATTCGCTGCTCTTATTCTACACCAAACAGCGAGTTTCTGCCACCTATTTCTGTCACTTCATCAGATCATGCTTCTTGAGCGCGGCCTTGATCTGTTCCAGATGTGCCGGCTCCGGATCCGTCAGGGGCATCCGCAGAGGACCTGCCTCATATCCCAAAAGCCGCATGGCAGCCTTCACAGGGATAGGGTTGACCTCGCAGAAAAGGGCATCGATGAGATCCGACAGCTCGATTTGCAGCTTTGCCGCCTCCTGCACCTTGCCGTCAAAATAGAGCCTGCAGATGTCATGGGTCTGCCTCGGAGCGACATTGGAGAGAACGGAAATCACGCCTTTCCCTCCCAAGGACAGGATAGGAAGGATCTGATCGTCGTTGCCGGAGTAGACGGCGAGCTCATCGCCGCAGGCATGGCGCAGGCGCAGGATGGAAGAAAGGTCGCCGTTGGCCTCCTTCACTGCCACGATGCGCGGATGCTTCGCGAGCTTCGCATAGGTTTCCGGCTTGATGGAAACGCCCGTGCGGGAAGGCACATCGTAAAGCACCAAGGGGATATTGGACTGGTCGGCAATCATGGTGTAGTGGCGCACAAGCCCGTTCTGCGTGCACTTGTTGTAATACGGCGTAACGACGAGAGCACCATCGGCTCCCACCTTCTCTGCGTACTGGGTCAATTCGACAGCATAGGATGTCTCATTGGACCCGGTTCCGGCAATGACGGGCACACGGCCCTTGACATGATCCACCGCAAACTTAATAGCCGCTCGATGCTCCTCGTCCGTCATGGTGGCGGACTCTCCCGTCGTCCCCGTAATCACAATGGCATCCGTGCCGTTCGCAATCTGGTCGTCAATCATCCGCCCCAATTCCTTGAAGTGGATGCCTGTCTCTGTGAACGGCGTAACAATCGCAACACCTGCACCGGTGAATATGATTTCTTTCACAAATAAGCCCTCCTTTTCCTAGCTTCATTCATTATGGCATGGCTGCCGGACAAAGTCAATCATTCCATGACTGCCACCAGGCTGCCAAAGCAATCCTTGTTCTCCTTCAGCGTCGCCTCATTGCCGAAGACGCAGAGATTGTTCTCCTTCATGCAGTCCTCCACCGTATCCGCCAAAGCCCAGATATCCTTCTGTCTCGCAGAGAGAATCTGTTCGCGGCTCTTCTGGCGGTCTGCGAGAGAAATGCCGCGCCACCAGCATTCTGCCGCCGCATTCCCCTTCATCTTCGGTGTCTTGGGCGTGTCGATATTGCTTATAGTCCCGATGATGAACTTGTCCATTTCCCGGTCTGAAGCATCAAAATTCCTCAGATATTCCGCTGTGGCATCAAAGACATCCAGCGTTTCCTTGAGATTCGGATCGCGATAGGAGCAGAAGAACATCATGCCGTTGCGGTTGAAGCCCGTAAAGGCTCCATAGGCGCCGCCCTGCACGCGGATCTTGGTCCAGAAATAATCATAGCGGAGCAATGTTTCCAGCACACGCATCGTACCAGTGAAAGGATGGCCGAGCTTCATGAAGTTCGCGCCCTTTCCCACATACTGCACACGGCTGGAAGACATCAGGCCCTCATTTGCCCGCTCCAAGTCCCAATGATATTCCTCCTGCGGAAATTCCTTCTCCGAAAGGCGTCCTGCCAGTTTGGGCAGGACTGCGGAAACAGCAGGATACTCCGCGCCCTTCAGCGTCGCGCTGACAACGAGATTCCGGCGGTTGAACACACGGGGCATCAATTCCTCCATGATGGGCTGCAGCTGGGGGAACCTCTCATCGAAATGCGCCAGGAAATCCTTGATAAAACGATAGAAGGGAAGCACACCCTCTTCTACATAACGGCCGGACAGGGACAGATAGCCGAAAATCCTGGCTGCGACAACACCGTGGGCAGATTTCTGTATATTCAGCTCCGTCGATACCTGCGTCTGTTCCATGAGTTCCTTGACACGCTTGCGATCCGTGAACAGGCTTTCCGTGAAGATCTCTGCAAGAAGGGAAGCAAGTTCCGGCATCTTGCCCGTCAAAGCCTTCGCCTTCACTTTGAGCAAGGGCTGGAAGGAATCCGGTTCATCCATGCGGGTATTCACGCCCATTGAATAACTGATGCCACCCGTATAAAGATCCTTGATCTTTCCCAGTTCCTCATAGGAATGGCTCTTCGTGCTGACACTGCCGATCATGTCGGCCAGAAGATACAGGTAGAACAGCTTCTCCTGAGGCACGCGGGAGAGATCGAAATAGAGATTCAGGTACGCGATACCGTTGGTCTCCACATCGCTGAACAAGACCTTGACGCCTTCCTCCTCCTTCTCTTCCAGCGGATATTTATCCGCCTCCCTGCGGATATCCGACAGTTCCAGCACGGGAATCGTCGCCAGCGCCTCCTCCGTTTCCGGGCTCTCCTGGCGTTCCTTCAGCTTTTTGGCTCTGTCAATGATATCCTCCAGTTCCTCGTGGCTGAGCTGCGCCTTCTTGGAAGCCAGAACCTTCGCGACAGCACGTTCCCGTTCCATCGCCATCGTCGTGCTGGGCTCCAGGACCAGCAACGTCCGATGGGAATTGTTCAGCAGGTATTTTTCTATCAATCCTTCGAAATATCGCTCATCCAGTCCCCGCTTCATCCGCTTCAGCAAATCCTCGTAATAAAGATAGGCACAGGGATCTCCGCCATAAAGGCAGCTGCGGAGGCTGCGGAGGCCATAGATCAGACCCTTGGGAGCCGAACCGAAATCCGCTTCCCGCAGGCGGAATTCCAGGCGATTGATGGAAGCCTCCATGAGCGTGCGATCCAGTCCGTCCCGGACCAGTTTCCGCAAGGTATCCATGACCACCTGGCAGAACTTCTCCGCCCGATCCTTTTCCGATCCGTTGATGATAATGCTGAACATCGGCTGCAGGAGTTCCTCTTCGAACTCCGAATCCACGTCCTTGCCCAGCCCAGCATCCACAAGAGCCTTCCTGAGGGGCGCCGCCGGGACCTGCAGGATGGCACGGTCCAGGATTTCCAGTCCCAGCATGGTCTCCGTATCCAGAACATCCCCCACGATATAGTTGAGGCTCAGGAACGTCTTTTCCTTCGTGTCCTCCTCTGCCCCGCAAGGATATGCCTCCACCATCCGTTTCATCTCCGGGAACGCCTCTTGCCGATCGATACGGGAAGGCACGGGAATCCTGTCGAAATGCGACAGATACTCCCGGTCAAGATAAGCAAGTTTCTCGTCGATATCCATGTCGCCATAAAAATAGATATAGCTATTGGAAGGATGGTAATACTTCCGATGGAAGTCCAGGAACATTTCCTGCGTAAGCCCGGGGATTGCTTCCGGATTACCGCCGGACTCGAAGCCATAGGTGGTATCCGGGTACAGGGAGGACATAATGCGGCTCTCCAGCAGGTCATCCGGCGAGGACAGCGCCCCCTTCATCTCATTGTAGACAACACCGCTGTACCGGAGCGGGGCTTCCGGGGAATCAATCTCATAATGCCACCCCTCCTGCATGAGAATTTCCGGCGTATGGTAGATGGCCGGATAGAAAACCGCATCCAAATAGACATCCATGAGGTTCTGGAAGTCCTTGTCGTTGCGGCTTGCTACCGGATATACCGTCTTGTCCGGATAGGTCATGGCATTGAGAAAGGTATTGAGCGATCCCTTCACCAGTTCCACAAAAGGTTCCTTCAACGGATATTTGCGGGAACCGCAGAGAACCGAATGCTCCACGATATGCGCCACGCCGGTATCATCTGTCGGCGGTGTACGGAACGCAATAGAGAAGACTTTGTTGTCATCCTTGTTCTTCAGATAGAACAGCCGTGCCCCTGTTTTCTCATGCTCGAACTCAAAGCCTTCCGAATCCGCCTCCGGAATCGTCTGCTTCTTCAACAAGCGAAAACCGTGCAAGGTATCATTTATTTCCATGAGAACCTCCTTATCCTTCCCTAAAATACACTGTCGCCATCTATTGTATCACCCCAGCCGCTAAAACTCAATTCCCTGCTGTGCCTTGATGCCTTTTTGATAGGGATGCTTTATGAGCTTCATTTCCGTCACCAGGTCTGCCCGCTCCACCAGAGAAGGCAGGGCATCCCTTCCCGTGAGCACCAGATGCAGGCGATCCGGGCGCAAATCCAGAAGCTCCATGAGGTCTTCCTCGCCGATCAGCCCGAATTTCACGGCATAGTTGATTTCATCGAGAATCACCATATCCCAGGCGCCGCCCGTCAATGCCTCCTTCGCATGCAGCAGGGCTTCTTGGGCGGCAGCCTTGTGCTCGGCCTCATGCCCATCTCCTCTCCGGGTAAAGCCCAGACCGCACTGCTCCACCCGGATGCGCCCGTCCAATCCGGACAGCTTCTCCATGGCAGCCAGTTCCCCATAGGCCCGGCTCCCCTTGATGAATTGCAGGATCAGCACACGAAGCCCGCTGCCCCAAGCTCTCAGAGCCAGCCCCAAGGCTGCCGTGGTCTTTCCTTTCCCGTCCCCCGTATGCACCATCACAAGTCCTTTTTTCTCCATACACATGCACCCCAAACCAGAATCCCTCTTCGATACCTTGCTTCTATTCGCCATCCCTTCCCCAAAATCCTTTTTGCTTCCTCCTCTTTGATTGTTTGCCAAGAATATGGTATTATACTCGCGAGCAATGAAATTCTCGTCTCGCTACAAATAGTCCGCGGTATATGCAGAGAGCGTAAGAGCTTTCCCTTCGGGAAATTCTAACGCTCTCTAGTATATCAAAGGAAATAGATGGAGGTCAGACCCATGAAAAAAATCTTTTGCATCCTGTGCCTTTCCTGCCTGCTTTCCGGAGCAGCCTGCGCAACACCCGAACAGAAACAGCAATTCGCTTCTTCGCCCGACTTTGTTTCCGTCTATACCTACGAGGACGGCGAGTGCTTCCTGGAACTGTCTTCTATCTCGAACGATGAATACAACCCGCCCCGCTACCAGATCAGCGGCACGACCCATTTCGTCACGGACAAGAACCCTGTCGTTGCCACTCGCTATATGACTTTCCGCTACAATTACACGCTGCAGACCATCTACCTCAAGGCTACGGATGGAAAGTGGTATTGGCTGGATCCAAGCGAGAACGCCATCTCCCTCTGCCAGATACAGCTTGCCGAGCGGCTCTTCCAACAATGCTACCGAATGCCGTTCCACCATTGATTTTACCAAACTTATGTTTGTTGTAATCGAACATATCAAGCAAGAGAAGTTGGAGTTTCTAGGAAAACATGAAGAAATTTATCGCATTCACATGCATCATATTCATTTTCACCATGCTATGCATCTTTGTTGCAGAGAAAACCGATGTCATGGGTCTCTCCCGCATTCACCTGAACACCACGTTCATTACAGAAGATTCCGGCCGTCTCACCCTCAAATGGGACCGTCTTCCCTATCCCTGCTTTTACAAAGTTGAAACCTTCTGCCAAACCACCGGGCTGATCCATGACGCCTCGAAATACCACTACATCACCAGTGATTTCACTCTGGATGCATCCTGCAATCTATCGGGCGCAGCCATTCCCATGTACTATCGCATCACTTCTTACGGCATGTTCGGCCGCCTCAACGGTCCTTCCGAATACATTGCCAACCCCAATTACCCGGATCCCGCCCACCCAGTTCCCATCTACAGGTATTCCTCCCAGACCCCTGCCAGCCTCATGCCCTTTCTCGTCTGGCACTGCGTCCCCTCGGCGGTCTGCTATGAAGTGGAGCTGCTTTCCGGTCCGCCCGATGCAGAAGGAGGGACCGAACTTTCCAAGCGGAACCATCTCTACAGCACACGCCAGGTATTCACCAACGGCTGGCAGGCAGATCTTCGCCCTTATTACCGGAACCACGGCATTCTCTACTGGCGCGCCCGCGCCCTGGGCCTTCATCATGAACCCATCGGTGAATTCTCGGAGGCCGAGCCAATCACCGTCAATCCTGCCCTGCCGTTTCCGGATCGCCCCCTCATCAATAATTTCGACCGGATGCCCTGCTTCGAGCAGCCGCTCTACCCCGTCTTCGAGTGGATTCCCCTGAACGGCGTGAACCACTATGAGGTGGAACTCCTGGTCCATCCCCCCGCCCAGGAAAACAATACTCTGCCCACGCCGGACCGCGCCTGGCACCAGGCCGTCACGGATGCCATCGCCTGCTACGACGAATATCCACGCCCCTATGCCGGGGAATATTACTGGCGCGTGCGCGGCATCGATGCCCAGGGCAATACCATCGGCACCTATTCGGATTCGGAGGAATTCATCGTAAAGGAGCATGACTCCCGCATCCTCGCCGCTGCTCTCGGAGACAGCATCACCCATGGAGGAGGCGCCGTGTCCTATTCCCCATCCTCCCTGGAATACAGCTACACCACGTATCTCGACTTTCCTGCCGTGAACCTCGGCCGGAGCGGGGATACATCCCATACTTCTCTCGAACGGTTCCAGCAGGATGTCCTTCCCTTCCATCCGAAAAACCTCCTGATCCTCACAGGCACCAACAGCCTGCGGGATTCCGGCATCACCGCCGATGATGTCATCTCGGACATCCAGGCCTTGCAGTCCCTTTGCAAGAAAAACGACATCCGCCCCATTTTCCTCACCCTGATGCCCATCAATCCCCAAAGCATCGCCTATGCCTTCCACAGCCCAACCGACCCGAAATGGTACGAGAAAATGAACAAGATCAACGCCTACATCCGGACTCTCCCCTACTCCATCGACCTGGAACCTTACTTCTACGACCGGACCCATACCGTCATGGACTACAGCTTTTCCATCGACGGTCTCCATCCCGACATCCGCGGGAAGATGCTTATGGGAGAGATCATCAATCAGCACAAAAATCTCCTGCAACAATAAAAAGCCGCCAGACTGCTCAAAAGAAGCAGCCTGACGGCTTTTCCCGTTTAGGACGCCTGCGCCCTGTGCACAGCCGCCATGGCATCCTCCGTGTTCATGAAGATTTCCCGGGGCTTGCTTCCCATAGACGGCCCAACAATGCCGAGCTGTTCCATGGTATCGATCAGGCGGGCGGCACGGGTATAGCCGACGCGGAAACGGCGCTGGACATTCGAGGCCGATGCCTGTCCTGTTGTCATCACAAGATCCACGGCCTCCTCCAGAAGGTCATCCACCTTGGACGCCTCCTTTTCCTCTTTGCCCCGCTTCCCCTTGCCGGACTCCTCCTCTGCCATAGCCTGCTCCGTAAAGCTGATGATCTCCTCATTGGCCTCCGCTTCCTGCCCCTGGCTGCGGATGAAGTCCAGAAGCAGCTCCACTTCTTCGTCGCTCACAAAAGCGCCCTGCACACGCAGGGGCTTGGATGCCCCCACCGGGTAGAAGAGCATGTCCCCTTTGCCCAGGAGCTTCTCTGCGCCGCTGGCATCCAGGATTGTGCGGGAATCGATCTGGGAGGAAACCGCAAAGGAAATGCGGGAGGGGATGTTCGCCTTGATGATACCCGTGATGACATCCACGGAAGGCCGCTGGGTGGCGAGGACGAGATGAATTCCTGCCGCACGGGCCTTCTGCGCCAGACGGCAGATGGCATCCTCCACATCATGGGGAGCCACCATCATGAGATCTGCCAGCTCGTCGATGATGATGACGATGGCAAACATTTTGTCCTCCGGGAATTTATTATTGTAGGTTTCCATATTCCTGACGGTGTTCTCCGCGAACTTCGCATAGCGCTTCTCCATCTCCTGCACAGCCCAGTTCAGCACGGAGGCAGCTTTCTTCGCATCCGTGACCACAGGCACCATGAGATGGGGGATGCCGTTGTAGTTCGACAGTTCCACCATCTTGGGATCGATGAGGATGAACTTCACCTCGTCCGGTTTCGCCTTGAAGAGAATGCTCGTGATCAACGTGTTCACACAGACCGACTTGCCGGAACCCGTAGCGCCTGCCACCAGAAGATGCGGCATCTTCGCGAGATCCGCAAAAATCGCTTGCCCGCCGATATCCATGCCAAGTCCCACCGTGAGCTTCGACTTCGCCGAGGCAAATGCCTCATGTTCCAAAACTTCCCGGAGCTGCACTCCTTCCAGTTCCTTGTTGGGCACCTCGATGCCAATGGCGGACTTGCCGGGAATCGGCTCGATACGGACAGAGAAAGCCGCCAGGCTGAGCGCCAGGTCATCCGCCAGATTCGTGATCTTGCTGACCTTCACCCCGGGGGCAGGCTCCAATTCATAGCGCGTAACCGCAGGGCCATGGCAGGCATTGACGATGTTCGCCTTCACGCGGAAATCCTCCAGTGTCTTGGCAAGAGTCCGCGCATTGTCCTCAATCTCCTTCTCCAAAGCAATATTCTTTTTCTTTGCCCGCTTGGAGAGGATACGAGTGATCTGCGGAAGCTCATAAGGCCTTGGCGCTTGACCCGGAACGCTTTCCCTTTCTTCTGCCGGCGCTGCGGCAGGAACCGTCACGGGCTCCTCCCCGAAAGGCGGCAGGGAGAGCTCCGGCTCCCTATCCTCCGGCGCCCCGAAATCCTCTGCCGTCTCTTTTCTGTCGTTGCTGTACTCAATGGCAAAGCCGGGTTCCGTCTCCCTGGAACGGAACGCATCCGCCCGGAGCACGGGGCCGCCCGCACCGAGACCGCTGTCGCGCCGTTCGGCGGGAGGAACCATGCCGCTCGCCACGGGAACTTCCGGAGCCGAGAATTCCCTGCCGAAAGATTCTTCTGCAGGCTTGGGGGGAACCATGCCGCCATCCGTCCCGGGGAATTCCGGAACCCCTTCCTGCACCGGTTGCACAATACATGGCTCGTCACGGAAGCGCTCATCTGCGTCCTGATCGTAGGCATCATGCCTCTGCCTCGCCTGGCGCACCTGCTCTTTCACCGGCTCCACCACGTGTTCCTTCACCGGTTCCACCACGTGTTCCTTCACGGCTTCCACCACATGCTCCTCCACGCGGTCGCCCACCTCCGCCACCTTGTCATAGGTCACAGAGAGCGCAGCCCCTGCCACGCTGGCTCCTCTTGCCGCTTTCTCCTTCGTCTTCAGGATTCCCCTGGCCAAAGACCATGTGGTCGACAGAAGGATTGCACCAAGGATGCCGCCCCCCAGGAGGATAATGCCTCCGTCCACGCCGAAAAGTTTCCGGACAACGAGAAGCAATGCCCCACCCAGAAACCCTCCGCCGTCCGGAAGGCTGTCCGGCAGAATCTCCTCTCCCGGACTCACCGTAAAATGATGATAGACTGCCAGCAGGGAGGCAAGCAATGCCACCAACCCGAAGAACCTGGCGGAATAGACAAAACCGCGATGCCTGACAATATACTGGAATCCCACCAGCATGATGACAACAGCGGCAACGATAGCCCCAATGCCGAAGATATAACGGAGACCCTTGGCAAAATACGTCCCTACAAAGCCCACATTCCATCCGAAAATACCGCATAAAGAAATAATTCCCATAACCACAAGGGCAATGCCGATGAGCTCATAGCGCCGTTCTTCCCTGGGACCGGATCTTTCCCCGGAACTTTGCCTTGCCTTTCCCGATTTCCGGCGGGCTGTCCTCTTCTTCTCCAAAAAAACCACCACCTGCACAAAGAAACTACCGCAAGCACCTTAGGAACACTGTCCATCGTTCCTTGCAGCGCCGCGATAGTTTCCACACACTTGCATTCAGATTCCCAACCGCTTCGCGCAGCGCTCCACCTCGAAGTACACTTTCTCCTCATCGATGGTGCAAAGCTGCTTCTTCTCCATGAGCACCCTGCCGTCCACCAGGACAGTGTCCGCCGAGCCGGAACCTGCAGAGTACACCAAGAGGGAGAGAGGATTGTGGCACGGATGCCATTCCGCTCCATCCATGGAAAACAGGGAAATATCCGCCTTGCAGCCGGGTGCAAGACGCCCCGTATCACCAAGGCCCACAGCCCTTGCGCCGAGTTCCGTCCCCATCTGTATCGCCCGGGATGCCGGAACCGCCTTGGGATTTTTGCTCTCCACCTTGCTCAAGAGCGCCGCAAGCCGTATTTCCTCCAGCATATCGAGATTGTTGTTGCTGGAAGCCCCATCGGTTCCGAGTCCCACGCATACGCCTTCCTCCAGCAGCCTCTGCACCGGAGCCATGCCGCTGGCGAGCTTCAGGTTGCTCCCGGGATTGTGCGCCACGCGGATCTTGTGCCGCTTGATGATCTCGATGTCCTCGTCATCGAGATGGACGCAATGCGCCGCCAAAGTCCCATGCTCGAAGAGCCCCGTGGATTCCACATGAGCAAAGGGACGCTTGCCGTAATTCTTCAGGCAGTCCTCCACTTCTCCCTGCGTCTCCGACATATGGATATGGATCTCAGCCCCCAGGAGAGCCGCCTTGTCCGCCACCTTCCTCAGGAAATCCGGCGGGCAGGTATAGAGGGCATGGGGCCCCAGCATCACCGTGATGCGCCCGTTTTCCGCGCCATGATACGTCTTGTACAGACAGACATTATCCTCCAGTTTCTGGTCTGCGCCGGGAGCCACGGCAATAATGCCCTTTGAGAGAACGGCACGCAATCCCGACTCTATGGCCGCCTTCGCCACAATGCCCTCATCGGGGCCGTACATATCTGCAAAGGCCGTGGTTCCCGTGCGGATCATCTCCACCGCCGCCAGCATGGTGCCCCAGTAGAGATCATCATCCGTCATTTTTTCCTCCACGGGCCAGATCTTGTTCTGGAGCCAGTCCATGAGAGCCATGTCGTCGGCATAGCTCCGAAGAAGGGTCATGGCCGCATGGGTATGGGCATTGACAAAGCCGGGAACTGCCAGTTTCCCGCTGCCGTCAATGATGCGCTCATGCACCGCATCCTCCGGGATATCCCCGACGGCCTTGATGATATTCCCCTCAATGGAGATATCCGCTTGCTCCACCTTGCCTCCCGGCAGGACAGCCATAGCATTTTTTATCAGTGTATTCACATTTCCACCTCTTCCTATACTCACGCCATGGAGAGATAGGCTCTCTGCTCCGGCGTAAGAGTGTCAATGCGGATGCCCATGAGCTTCAATTTCATCTCGGCAATCTTCGTGTCGATTTCCTCAGGCATGAGATGAACGCCCTTCGAAAGCTCCGCATGATGCTTGACAATGTGCATAGCAGAGAAGAACTGCACGGCAAAGGACAAATCCATGATTTCCGCGGGATGCCCGTCACCGGCCGCCAGGTTCACCAGACGTCCCTCTGCCAGCAGGTAGAGCTTCCTGCCATCCTTCTGCCGGAACTCCTCGATGTTGTTCCGCACCCTGCGCCTGGAAACCGAGAGGCTTTCCAGCTCGGGGATATTGATTTCCACATCGAAATGACCGGAATTCGCCATCACTGCGCCATCCTTCATGACCTCGAAATGGTTCTTGCGGATCACGTCCTTGTCCCCCGTAAGGGTCAGGAACACATCGCCGATCTTTGCGGCTTCGTCCATGGGCATGACGCGGAAACCGTCAAAGACCGCCTCAATAGCCTTGATGGGATCCACCTCTGTGATAACCACATTGGCACCCAGGCCCTTCGCGCGCATGGCACCGCCCTTGCCGCACCAGCCGTAGCCCGCGATGACCACGGTTTTTCCCGCAATGACGAGATTCGTGGTACGCATGATGCCATCCCAGGTGGACTGGCCCGTGCCATAGCGGTTGTCGAAAAGGTATTTGCAATAGGCATCATTGGCAGCAATCATGGGAAATTCCAGCTTCCCCTGCGCCTCCAAGGCACGCAGGCGCAGGACACCCGTGGTCGTCTCCTCGGAGCCGCCCAGGATTTTCGGCAGAAGCTCCCTGCGCTTCGTGTGGAGCATGTGCACCATGTCGCCTCCGTCATCCATGACGAAATCCGGCTGGAGATCCAGCGCCTTGTTGATGTACATATCGTACTCCTCCGGCGTGCACCCATGGGTCGCAAAGACATGGATGCCCGATTCCGCAAGAGCCGCCGCCACATCGTCCTGAGTGGAGAGGGGATTGCTCCCCGTGACGGCCACCTCCGCCCCCGCATGCTGGAAGACCTGTGCCATATAGGCCGTCTTTGCCTCCAGATGGAGCGTGATGACAATCTTCTTCCCCGTAAAGGGCTTCGACTCGGAATACTCCTTGTCGATGGCCGCCATAACCGGCATGAAATTCTTCACCCAGTTGATCTTGTCATGCCCGGAAGGGGCCAGTTTGATATCTCGAATCATTGATTCCATTGATCATCCTCCTCATGATATTTCCGTTACGTTCCATAGTATATCATACATTATCAAAAAAAAGAACCGTCCCCCAAGCCTTTCCCCTATCCCCGTTCCATCCAGACCTTCTTGCCGCAGAAAGCAATGCCGTAGTTCCATACCTCCTTCACCCCTTGGCGGGCGAGTTCTGCGGGATAGGACTTCTCCCGGATCTGCCGGAGGGCCGCCTGTGCCGTTTCTTCCAGTTCCTCCTCGGATTTCACGGACTTGAGTTCCAGAATGACTCCCGGCGTTCCCGGCTTCAGGGGGAAGAAGGCAATGTCGAAGCGCCCGTAGCCACTTTCGCGGTTGGATTCCACGCGGTATTCGCCTTCCATGAGGACAGAAAATCCCAGCATAAGGCCGTGATAGAAGGTCTCGGGCTGGGCAGTGTCGTGATAGCTCACGAAATCGCGCAGGAGTTCCGACAAGTTCTCCAGGAACCCTTCCGCATCCCCATCTGCCATGGAGCAGAGCATGTCCCGAAGGACAATCTCGCCCTGGCTCGGAACAATGTAGCCAAGGATTTCCTTCCGATACGCCATGCGAACCTCAAGGTTCGGGATCTTGAGCCGCACCCAGTCGGCACAGTCCTCGTCCTTCCAGATTTCCACGGGCTTCAAGTACCCCGTGGTC